>NZ_JBQLIS010000015.1:0-93449 GCF_052156435.1 Paenarthrobacter sp. NCHU4564 | reverse complement strand
ACAACTCAACAACCTCGGCTACAACGTCACCATCACCCCGGCCACCGCAGCCTAACCCACCACTACTTTCGTACTAGATGGGTTAAACGAAGCGGTTGCGGCCGGCGCGGTACCCCAAGAACGCCGCCAGGGATCCGACCACCAGGAACAGGATCCCCGCGGCGGCAAACCCACCCGTTGCCTGGTGAAGCTGCCCCACCAGAAGCGTTCCGGTGGAGCCCACTCCGTAGCCAACGCCCTGCATCATCCCGGACAGGTGCGCGGCAGTGTGGGCGTCGCGCGTCCGGACCATGATCATCGTCAAGGCCACGGCAGTGAGCGAACCCTGGCCGAGCCCAAGCAACCCCGTCCAAACCCAGATCAGCTCACCCGGCCCAAAAATGCTCAACGCAAACCCGCCGCCGGTCATCAGTGCCACCACGGTATTGATCGCCCGCTGGTCCTTGAAGCGCGTGGCGAGCGCCGGCGCAAAGAGCGAGCCGAGCATCTGCAGCACAATCGACACGGACACGATCAGCCCCGCCGTCCCGCCATCCACTCCCCGGTCCCGCAGGATCGGCGCCAACCAGGCAAAGACACTGAACGACATCATCGACTGCAGCACCATGAATGCGGTCACCTGCCACGCCACCGCGGAGCGCCACACGTTGACGCCGCCGGTGGTGGCCTGGTGACGGACGGGGTGCTGCCTGACGGCCAGCGGCAGGAAAAGCAAAAGCACGACGGCGGCAGGCACCGCCCAGAACCACAGCGCCGAAGTCCAGTGGCCGGTTGCCGTAAAGACCGGGTACGTAAACCCGGCACCGAGGGCAGCCGAAGCACAGATAGCCGTGGTGTAGAGCCCGCCCATGAGCCCCAGCCGGTGCGGGAAGTCCCGTTTGACCACCCCGGGAAGCAGCACATTGCACAGGGCTATCGCCGCACCGCAGGCAGCTGTCCCCACGAGCAGTGCCGGCACATGCCCCGCCCCCGGGAGTTCGCCGGGTCGGATCAGGAGGCCCGCGGTGAGGACCAGCATGGCTCCCAGCAGTACCCGTTCTGCTCCGAACCTCCGGGCCAGGACCGGGGCAAGGGGCGCGAAGACCCCCAGTAACGTCACCGGCACGGTCGTCAGGACCACAACGGACCAACCCGGCAGGCCGGCGTCGGACGTTATTTCCGGCAGGATGGCACCCAAACTGGAGAAGACCGTCCTCAAGTTCAAGCCGATGAGGATCAGGCACACCGCCAGGTAGACCAGGGCGCGTTTACCCCGCAGCGCGGTGGGAGCGGCCGCGGGTTCTTCGTTGATCTCAGCGTCGACGGCGATCTCGGGCAGCGGCTGGTTGCGCGCGGACTTGTCCGTGTCTTTCTCTGAATAAACGGGCTTCTGGGAGGAGGTCACACGTCCTATTCTGTCAGTCGAGTATGACCAGGGCCCGTTGGGGCGGGATGTGACCCCGAACAGCCGCGTGGGCAGGGGCCAAGTATTCTGGAAGGGTCATGAGTGAAACCCCAGATTCCCCGCGCCCCATCACCCCCGGTACCCAGGCGTCCCATGGAACCTACGGTGGCAGGCCAGTCAGTTTTGTGCGCCGCGGCACCCGCCTCCAGGGCAGGAGGCAGGCCGCGTGGGAAGAGCACGCCGAGCGCTGGGCCATCCAGGTCCCCCGCCACGTGGCCAACACGTCCGTGCACCCCGACTACGTCTTCGACGCCGAGGCAGTCTTTGGCCGCAAGGCTCCCTTGATCGTGGAGGTCGGCTCCGGGCTGGGCGATGCCGTGGTCCACGCCGCAGAGCAGAACCCGGACAAGGACTTCCTGGCGGTGGAGGTCTACACGCCGGGTTTGGCCAACACCATCATGAAAATCAACAGCCGCGGGCTCACGAACGTTCGCGTGGTGGAAGCGAACGCCCCGGAAGTCCTGGAATCCATGCTGCCCGCCGGTTCCGTCAGCGAACTCTGGGTCTTCTTCCCGGACCCGTGGCACAAGGCACGGCACCACAAACGCCGCCTGATCCAGCCGGCGTTCGCATCCGTGGCGGCCAAGGCCCTGGCAAAGGGCGGGTACTGGCGCATCGCCACCGACTGGTCCAACTACGCCATCCACGTCCGGGAAGTCCTGGCCGGGTCCACCGAGTTTGAGAACATGCACGACGGCGAGCGGGCCGGCGAGGAAAGCCCGCTCACCCACGTGTGGCAGTCCGGCGTCGAATCCGTGGTGGGGGGCGCCCCCGTCAAGGAAGGCCGTGCACCGGTCAGCACGGAGCACACGGGTCCCAACCAGGGAATCGACCACCAAGGTGGGTGGGCTCCCCGCTTCGAGGGCCGGATCCGGACGAGTTTCGAGAACAAAGCCCACGAGGCCGGGCGCATGATCTTCGACCTCACCTACCGGAAGATCTGAGCTGCACGATTCGGGGGAATCATGACCTATCAACCGCCGCTGGACTACTACAAGACGCGCCAGGTGACCCGCAACAGGGGCCTCGGTGCCGGGATCACCAGCATCGTGTGTGCGGTGATGTCCCCCGTGCCGGCGGTGGTGAGCATCCCGCTGGGTATTGCTGCCATGGCCTCGCAACTCGGTAATTACAGCGGCGACAACCAGTCCTGGTGGATTGGCACCGTTCTGCTGGCCGCGGCATCAGGCGCCCTGTCGGTGGGGGCCATCGTCGCGGGGCTGATCGCGGTTGTCCGGGCCGGTCGCATGAACGCCGGGCGGATCACGGGAATCATTGGCCTGGCGCTGATGGCAGTGAACATCTTTGTGGTGGCATTCCTGGTCTTCCTGGTACTCGGCGCCCTTGGAGGTGCATGACATGCCCCAGGTACGCGCCGAGCGCCTGATCCGGCTGGACCCGGACACCGTTTTCGCCCTGTCCCAAACAACCGGTGCCTTCCGGCTCAGATGGGATCCATTCATTTCCGCCCAAAGCTTCGTGGACGGCGCCACGTCAGCCGCCAAGGGCGTTCGAACCAGGACCGTGTCCCGGATGGGCCTGACCATGGTCACCGAATACGTCTCCTATGCGCCGCCGCGCAACGTGGGCATGACCATGGTGGCCGGCCCGTGGTTCTTCGCCAACTTTGGCGGTGGCTGGCGTTTCACCCCCGACGACGGCGGCACCCGCGCGGTCTGGAAGTACACCTTCTCCTGCCGCCCGGCGTGGTTGAAGCCCTTCGCCGACAGGGCGGGCAGGTGGCTTCTGGGCCGCGAAATCGAGAAAAGGATTGAGGCCTTTGCCCGGGCCTGCGAAGACCCGGCACTGGTAGCTGAACTTCAAGCAAGCTCAGGGAACTGAAATCGAGGCCACCGTCTTCTCCGACGCGTCCCTTAGCTCCACTCCCGCGATCCCGGCCAGCTGCACCGGTGTAGCGCCCGTGATCCTGATCCGGCCGCTGGACGTAGCTGTCCACCCGCAGGTTCGTTCCTCGGCACCGTCACGGCCCTTCACCCACAGGTACAGGGTGCCTTCCCTGGGCATGCTCTGGCCTTCGACTGCCAGTTCGGTGCCCCAATTCTTCTTGACCATGCCCACCTTGAGTTGCAGGCCATCACCGGACTGGACGGAATAGGTGGCATCCGGCTGAGGTGGTTGGTTCACCAGTGGTCCGGCCAGGAAGCCGACTGCCAGGCAAGCCGCGGCGACCGCCCCCACACAAGCCGCCCACCGCCGTCGTGATGTCCGCTGACGGTGGGAAAGCTCAACCAGCGCCTTTTGCGGCACCGAGTCGGGGGCCGGATCAGCCGGCAAACCAGCGGTGCCAGCCACGGTCAGCGCCACGGCGTCGGACCTGGGCACGGCATCGAGCAACGCCGGGAGGCTTTCCAGGGCTTCGAGTTCGGTGCGGCAGTCGGGGCAGCGGGCGAGGTGTTCTTCGAAGCCGCGCGCCTCGTCAGGGGTCAGACCGCCCAGCAGGTATGCGCCCAGCAAGTGGTGGACGGAGTTGCCGTTCATCGTTCCACCCCCATTTCATCAAGGATCGTTCGGAGGGCCTTCACGGCGTAGAAGGCCCGGGACTTCACGGTTCCGGCAGGTATGTTCAGGTGCAGGGCTGCTTCGCTGACCGTGTACCGCTGGTAATGCAGGGCCACCACCACCTCGCGGTGTTCGTGGCTGAGCCTCAGGAGCGCCTCCTCCATGAGGACCCGGTTCAGTAACTCATCAACCCGTTCGGTCGCCGCATGGTCCGGCAGTTCGTGTTCACCCGCCTCCGGTGGGCGCCGCTGCGCTTTCCGGTAGTTGTCGATGATGACGTTGCGGGCCGTCCTGAACAGGTAGCTGCGCAGGCTCCCGGTGATCTGCGGGGCGTGCTGCCACACCTTGAGGATGGTCTCCTGGACTACGTCGTCCGCTTGATGGGCATCCGGCGTGCAACTGAGGACGAAGCGTTTCAGGGCCGTACCGTGGTCGCGGTAGATCGCTGCGACGACGTCTTCGTCCAACGGCATGGCCACCTCCTTGCGCTTTGTTCATCATGTACGACGAGCGGCAGGCGGGAAAGGTTCACTGTCATGAACCGTTCCGGGTCGGACAGCGTCGTAAGGGTTGGCGCCGGTCCCACCGGCCGGTCCGTCGAAGGAGCTGGACATGAACAGAAAAGTGGGCCTCGGAGTGGCAGTTGTGGCTTTGGCCGCCCTTCTTGCAGGGTGTGGTGGAAGCCCTGGAACCACGGCAACCCCCGCACCGACGGCCACCTCGGCGTCGGCTTCAAGCCCTGCCGTGGCCGCCGACCTGAAGACAGCCTCGTCCAGTGCCGGCCAGATCGTGGTGGACAGCAAAGGCATGAGCCTCTACTTCTTCACCAAGGACAGCAAGGACTCGGGAACCAGCGCGTGCACCGCCGCCTGCCTGGCCGCCTGGCCGGTTTTCACGACGACGGCGGACACCCCCACCGCGGACGGCGTCACCGGCACCCTGGGAACCATTGCAACGCCTGACGGAAAGAAGCAGGTCACACTCAACGGGCTGCCCTTGTACTACTTCGCACAGGACAAGAAACCCGGGGACGTGCTGGGCCAGGGCGTCAACGATGTTTGGTATCTGGTGAGCCCGAGCGGAGAGATGGTCAAGGGGGCTGCGACGTCAGGATACTGAGGGCTGTTCGGGAAGCCTGCGCCCGCCCCTGCGCCTGCCCCCGCCCCTGCCACGCCGAGTTCGCGGGAAGCCTGCATATACCCCCGCAAATTTGCGGCGAGCCCGCAGGGTTCCAGCGGATTGGGTGCAGCCGCCATCACCTGAGCGCCCGAAGGATGCGTTCCTTGAAGGCCCGTTCCTGGAACAAGTCCTTCCACTCGATCCGGATGAAGCGCCAGCCGTCTTCCATGAGCGCCTTCTCACGCCGGCGTTCCTGGAAAATGACCTCATCCGTGGGTTTGTAGTCGAAATACTTGGTTCGCCCGTCAAACTCCAAACCCAGCTTTTCTTCTTCCCACGCAAAGTCCATGCGATGCCGGCCCATGCGGGTTTGGACCTTGAATTGCGGCTGAGGGGGCCTGATGCGCAATCTCTGCATCAGGTCCCGGGTGAGCGTCTCCCCAGCAGACTCGGAGCGCGGATCTGCGTTCTCCAGTGCCTTGCGCAGGGTGCGGATACCCCGTTTGCCGCTGGAGGCTGCCAGCATCCGGGTAAGCGATTGGATGCTAGCGCCCAGTCGCAGCCCATGGTCCATAATCACCAACGCCTTCGGATAGCTAAGCATTCTTGCGCAGTCGAACATGGTGCGTTCCAGCGAGGTTGCCCGCAGGCCCCGAACAATCACGACGTCGTCCTCGGTGAAGCTCTCTGTGTGTCCCGTGACATCCTTGCCCCAGCGGTCCGAAGAAGGCCTGACTTGAGAAAGCACATGGACCTTGTCATCGACCCCCCACACGAACAATCCGTGGAGCCGCGCCGCGGAAAGGTGGCTGTAAACGAAACCGCCCGAGGAGGTTGTCAGTGTGCCATGGGCGTGCGCCACGATGCGCTCCATCGCCTTCCGCCTCGGACCCAGGGCGTTCCACTTGCTGGACCTGATGTAGCAGCCGTACCTCAAGCGGTGGAGTTCCCCCGAGTTGACCAACGCCTTGATTTTTCGGGCATTCAGCCCGAAGCGGAGCAGTTCATCGGTTCTCCACATGTAGCCGCTCGACGGTAATGCCAAGACAGGCGTGACCTGAGTTGCTGACGATATTTCCATAGGACCAGCATCACCGGGCCCGATCCTGCCGGAGAAGGGCTCGGCCTTGCTATGTGGAAAGCGAGGGACGAAATAGCGGAAACACTGCGCGGATCGAACGACACGCTGCCCTGTATCCCATCGGCCTCAATGCCAAGAGCTCGTCCAGGTCGCCGGAAGCTGCAGGGATCGCTGGAAAACTCCGGCGATCCCACAGCGTTCCAGCGATCTCGGCGTGGGCCGGGCCGGGGCGGCCGGGGCCGGTGGCCGGGGCGGGGGAAACTCAGGCCTCCACGAACTCGTCGGACTCCTCAAACTCCACCGCGGCGATGATCTCCTTCGTCTCCGGATGGATCATGAAGGCTTCATCCTCTTCCTCGATCATGACGTAGTCGCCATGGTCCGTGGAGAAGTGCCAGGCGAGGATGTTCCCGCCGTCGTGCTCGTAGTTGGGATCGCCCATGGTGATCCTCTCCAGCTGGTAGCCCGCCACGTCGCACAATTCGCGGATGATGATCTCAAAATCGGGCGCGCTGGCCAGCGCTTCTTCCTCCGCCTCGGCCTGACGCCCGGCAAGGTCGGGGATGCGGGAAACCCGCTCGGCGATGTGGGCTTCCAGGTCCTCGTCGGACAGGGCCAGCAGGTCCGGCTGGCGGCGCAGGTATTCTCCGTTGAGCTCCACCAGGTCTTCTTCCTCGAGCAGCGCCTCGAACTCGCCGTCGAGCTCGTCCAGCAATGCCACCGGCGCGGTGACCCCCTCGGTGTCATCAAGTTCCCCGTCGAGGTAGGCCTCGGCTTCATCTTCGGTCAGGGCATCGAAGGCCGCGGCCGTGCGGTCGAAAAGGTCCGCGTGCCGGTGGGCGCCGATGGCTTCCAGGCCTGCGCGGACGAACCCGTCCACTTCTTCGCGCTCGGGTGCCGTAAACACGTACTGGGCAAAGCCTCCAGCCAGGGCCTGCGTCAGGTAGAAGTCGACAAAGTAGCTGTTGAGCGCAGCCGGGGCGATCTCATCGCTGTTGAGGAGTTCTGCGTACATCTCATTCACCACATTGAAGTTTGAATCCACAACGTCCGCGCTGCCGGCTTCGACGGCGCTCTTGTTCAGGACGACGGGGTACTCGTTGGTAGTCATGGGAAATCCTCACTGCTGAAAGCGGGTGGTGCTCCGGACACTTTCAACGTAGGTGCGCCATCAGCGCAGGAATCGAGGTTGAGGTTAACGGTGGGCGAAGTTTGGGGGCAGGTCCTGCCTGACTAAGATTGAACAGATAGCCTCCTGTCGAAAGTAGCCGCCTGCATGCCGTCCCACCCCGATGACAATTGGGAACTGGCCATACAAACACCTGCCATCACTGATCGTTCGTTGGCGGCAGGCTTGGCGTACGCCATGGGCAGCCGGGTGACGGGAATAACCTTCGATTCCGGCACGGGCCTCCTGCTCGGCAAAGTCCGCGGTACCGGTCCGCAGCCGTACTCCACCTCGGCCAAGCTGGTGCGCAAACCCAGCGGGTGGAGCTGCACCGTGGGAATCTGCAGCTGCCCCGTCCGGAAGGACTGCAAGCACGTCGCCGCCCTCCTCTTCACCGCCGAGGACCATCCCACCATCCGGGCCCAACTCCTGGCCCAGGCCCCGGGCATGCAGACCGCTGCCCCGCACAGCCCACCGGCGTCCAGGCCGGCCTGGGAACTGGCCCTCAACAGGCTCATCGCCAAGCCCGGGACGGTTCCCCACGCGGCCGGCATCCCCCTGGCCCTCCAGTTCGAGGTTGAGGAACCGGCCGCCCACTTCACCTACACAGGGCGTCGGGATCCCATGCGTAGCGTCCGGCAGCTGAAGGCCCGTCCGGTCATGATGGGCGCCAAAGGCAAGTGGATCAGGGGCGACGTGTCATGGAACAACCTCAGTTACATCAGCTTCCGCCGCGAGTTTAACGAGGCCCACGTTGAGTGGCTGCAAACGTTCCTGGCCGCCCATGGTTCCCCCAACGGCCGGCAGCAACCATCCGGTGCCATGTGGCTGAGCCTGAACGACTTCGCCGGCAGGAACCTTTGGACCCTACTCGAGGACGCCAGGAAGGCGGGCATCCCGCTGATCCACGCCGCTGGGAGCGAGCCTGTGCGCGTGGAGCCGCAACCCGCCGTCGTGGGTTTGACCCTGGCGCGCCAGGGCGCTGACGCAAGGCACAACGGAAAGCCCGACGGCGGACTGGAGCTTTCGCCGTCGGTGACCGTGGGTGGGGAGCAGGTTGATGCGGGGTCCGTGGGGTTCCTGGGCAAGCCCGCGAACGGCGTCTTTTTCACGCATTCCGGGCCGGAAACGCTGCCAGGCGTCACGCAGCAGAAGAACCTCATCACCCTCGCCCCGATTGAGGGGAGCATCAGCGACGAACTGCTGGAATTTGTCACCGACGGGTCCACGCTGCAAATTCCTGCGGAAGACGAGGGCCGCTTCCTGACGTCCTTCTACCCCAAGCTGCGGCAGTCCACGCCAGTCCAGGCCGCGGATGAGTCGGTGGAACTGCCCACCCTGGCCGTGCCTTCACTGTCACTTCTGGCCAACTACGGAAACGATCACAAGGTCCGGCTGCACTGGGAGTGGCACTACACCTCGGGCACCCTGGTCACGGCGCAGCCCCTGTGGCGGCACCCCGAAGACCGCGGATACCGGGACGACGCAGCCGAGGCCCGCATCCTTGAATCACTCGGGCATCCTTGGGAAATCGTCCCTGCCCTCGCGGAATCGTCCACCGGCGGCTGGGGTGCTCCCCGGCTGACGGCCACGGCTGAACTGAGCGGCCTGGACACCCTGGCTTTCACCGAAGAGGTGCTGCCGCGTTTGCGGGATTTGCCCGACGTCGTGGTCGAAACGTCCGGCGATATCGCCGACTACCGCGAAGCCGAAGAAGCGCCCGTCGTGTCCATTTCCACCAAGGAGACGGCAAGCGGTGACTGGTTCGATCTTGGCATCGTGATCACGCTGGAGGGCGAACCGGTATCTTTCGCCGCCGTCTTCTCGGCCCTCGCCGCCGGGCAAACCCGCATGCTCCTGCCCAGCGGCGCCCACTTCTCCCTGGACCTCCCCGAGCTGCACCAACTCCGGGCACTCATCGATGAAGCCCGCTCGCTGCAGGACAATCCGGACAACAAGGACGGAACCCTGCAGATCAGCCGCTTCCAGGCCGGGCTGTGGGACGAGTTTGCGCAGCTGGGGATCGTGGACGAGCAAGCCGCCGCGTGGCGGGAGTCGGTGGGTGGACTGCTCGACGACGGCGTGACCGGGCTGCCGCTGCCGGCCGGACTTAACGCTGAGCTGCGTCCGTACCAGCTGGAGGGATTCAACTGGCTGAGCTTCCTGTACAAGCACAGCCTGGGCGGGGTCCTGGCGGACGACATGGGCCTGGGCAAAACCGTGCAGGCCATTGCGTTGATGTGCGCGGCGCAGGAGTTGGCCCGCTCCAGCGGGAATGAGAGGGCTCCGTTCCTGGTGGTTGCTCCCACGAGCGTCGTGAGCAACTGGGCCTCGGAAGCGCAGAGGTTTGCCCCGGGCCTTGATGTACGTACCGTCTCCGAGACGTTTGCCAAGAGCGGGTTGGTGCCGTCGGAAGCCCTGAGTGGTGCCGACGTCGTGATTACCTCGTATGCGCTGTTCCGCATCGACTACGAGGCCTACGCTTCGCTCCCGTGGGCCGGGCTCATGCTGGATGAGGCGCAGTTCGTCAAGAACCACCAGTCCAAGGCGTACCAGTGCGCGCGCAAGCTGCCTGCCCGCTTCAAGCTGGCCATCACCGGCACTCCGCTGGAGAACAACCTCATGGAGTTCTGGTCGCTGACGTCGATCGTGGCACCGGGGCTGTTCCCGAGCCCCAAGAGGTTCGCCGAGAACTACCAAAAGCCGGTGGAGAAGAACGGTGACTCGGCGCAGCTGGCCAAGCTCCGGCGTCGTGTGCGTCCGCTCATGATGCGCCGCACCAAGGAACAGGTCATCCAGGACCTGCCACCCAAGCAGGAACAGGTGCTCGAGGTGGTTCTCAACCCGCGGCACCAAAAGGTCTATCAGACGCATCTCCAGCGCGAGCGGCAGAAGATCCTGGGGCTGATCGACGACGTCAACAAAAACCGCTTTACGATCTTCCAGTCTTTGACGTTGCTGCGGCAGCTGAGCCTGGACGTCTCGCTGGTGGATTCCTCGCTTGCTGCCGTGCGCTCGTCCAAGCTGGACGTCCTCTTTGAGCAGCTTGAGGACATCATCTCCGAGGGCCACAGGACGCTGATCTTCAGCCAGTTCACCGGGTTCCTGGGCAAGGTCCGCGAGCGGATGGACGCCGAGGGGATCGAGTACTGCTACCTCGACGGCAGCACCCGGAACCGTGGCGACGTAGTCAGCGAATTCAAGAACGGCACCGCGCCGGTTTTCCTCATCTCCTTGAAGGCCGGCGGCTTCGGGCTGAACCTGACCGAGGCCGATTATGTGTTCCTGCTGGACCCCTGGTGGAACCCCGCGTCCGAGGCCCAGGCCGTGGACCGAACACACCGGATTGGGCAGGCGCGGAACGTCATGGTGTACCGGCTGGTGGCGAAGGACACCATCGAGGAAAAGGTCATGGCGTTGAAAGCCAAGAAGTCGCAGCTGTTCGCGGACGTGATGGAAGGCGATGCCCTGGCCGGTGGCTCGTTGACGGCGGAGGACCTGGCGGCGCTGTTCGCGGAGTAGGGGTCCCCACTAGCTCGCATTTGTGGTTGTTCCCAGCGCTGGGAACAACCACAAATGCCAGTCAGTTGGGCCGATCAGTCGTCCAGCCGCACGCCCCGCAGCATCAGCATTGTCCCGCCAACGGCAACGGCGGAGGCCAGGAAAACGCCCGCCGCCCCGAGGCCCACAGCAACCACGCCGATGGCGCTGGGTAGAACCACCTGGCCCACACGGTTTCCGGCGAGCCGGAGGGCCAGGGCGCGCCCGCGTTGCCCGGCAGGTGCCTGCGCGGACAGCCAGGACATGGTGAGCGGCTGCCCGATCCCCAAGCCGAGGCCGAGGAAAGCCATGACAACAAACAACAACCACTCGGGCATCGGAATCGCTGCCACAGCAAGTGCCCCCGTGGATACGGCCAGGCTGAGGACCAGCAGCCTGAGCCTGCCCATCCTGCGGGAGACGCGGCCCAACCCGAGCCTGGACACCATGGAAAATACTGCCCGGACCGTCAACATCAGGCCCACTGTTGCAGCGGTGATTCCACGCTCGGCACCTAGAGCAGGCAGGTAAACAACGGTCAGGTCCACTACTGCCAACACCGTCGCACTGGTTGCAAGGGCACGCGCCACGCCGGGCGCCCGAAGCAAGGAGAAGGCGCTCCCCCGCGGGGCTTCGGCGGACCTTGAGGCGCGGCGACCGCTGCTCACCCGCGATGATACGAGGAACGTCGTCCCGAACAGCACCAGCCCCATCGCAACAGCCAGGATGAAGATCGCCTGCGTATTGGGCCTGACTGAAGCACCGCCAACAATCGAAATCGCGAGCGGTCCCAGCGCCTGCCCCAACGACGCCGCAAAGGTCAGGTAGCCAAAAGCCGAGTCGAGACGCGAAGACGCCGCGTTGTTCGCCACCACTGCCTGCTGCCCCACAACACAGGCCAACTGTCCAGCGCCCAGAAGCGCCGTTCCGGCGATCAGCGCCGCAACGGACGTCCCCCAAAGGAGCAGGAACGTTGAGCAAAGAAGGACGACGGCGGACCCTGCGGCCATGAGCCGACGCTCACCCAAGCGGTCCACCAGGTTGCCAATGGGCAGGGCCAGCAGCAACGGAAAGACCGCATAACTGGCAGCGAGAACACCGAGCGCGAAGGCCGGCACATCAAGTTCCAGGGCCCGGTACGTGGCGGCTGGCCGGACTAGGAAAGTCACTGCCTGGATCAATGCAGAATGGATGAGGAGCGCCGTGGAGGAGCGCCGCCCGAGTTCGCCGATCATTCGACGCCGAGTCCTTTGTCCGAGATCATGCGCAGCGTCTCGTCCCGGGCTCCGATGACGTGGTCGAAGGCAATCTTCGCGGCAGTATCGGCATCCTTGGCGGCCAGGGCAGCCACCAGCAGCCGGTGATCCGCCAATGCTTCCTCGCGCCGCTCCCGGGAGTTGTTGGTGAAGTACCGGTAGCGCTCCACCTGGCTGGCTATTTGTTCATGAAAGCGCCGGGCCCAAGAGTTGCCCGCGATCGAGGCAATGGTGGCGTGCAGGGTGACGCCGTACCTCATGGCCTCGTCCGCGAACCCGACCATGGCGGCGTTCCGCTCAAGGACTCCTTGCAGCTTGTCGATGTCGGCATCCTGTGCGCGGGCGCACGCTTCACGGGCCATGAGGGATTCCAAGGCCGCGCGCACGTCGTAGAGCTCGCGGACTGCCCCTTCATCGAGCAACGGCACAACAACTCCCCCGGTAGGTTGTTGCTCCAGGAGGTTCTCGGAAATCAGGCGCCTGATCGCTTCGCGCAACGGAGTCCGGCTGACCTGCAGCGAGGTGGCCATCGCGGGCTCGTAGATCCGCGTCCCGGGTTTGAGTTCCAGGTCCAGGATCTGCCGTTTCAGTTCCGTGTAAACCAAGTGTGCGCCCGTATTCCGGGGTCGTGATTCTGCCATGCTGCCGCCAAAGTTCAAAGAGTGTACTTGTATACATCTATACAGGTCATCAGCCCTCCGCAGCAACGCGGGGTGGCCCGCGCCGCTGTTGGCGGCAGTCTTGGGCCCTCCATGACCCCGCGTTGCTTTGAGTAAGAACACTTCGGACCAAGCACGATCGACCTTGTTCGACTCCCTTGTGGCACCCTAAGGCACCTCATAGTCTCGGCAGCACCGGCTTCGCCAGAGCAGCCGGTTCCACTCGCAAACCCCGATGATGAGGTGCCCCTATGCCGATTCCACGATTCCGAAGGCCGGTCGCTGCCCTGGCGGCGGCCGTCACAGCAGCCACCAGCATGGCGCTCCTGCCCATAGGCCCAGCGGCCCAGGCAGTCGATGCCACCCCAGTCACGATCACCCCTAACCCGGCCAGCCGCAGCGAAGCGTTCGAAGGCTGGGGCACCAGCCTGGTCTGGTTCGCGAACGCGACGGCGGGATACTCACCGGAACTGCGCGAGGAGCTTTACCAAAAGGTCTTCGGAGAAGATGGGCTGAACCTCAACATCGCCCGCTACAACGTCGGCGGAGGCAACGCCTCGGATGTGGCGGACTACCTCAACGATGGCAGCGCTGTGGAGGGATGGTGGAGGCCGGTGCCGGAAGCGCAACCCGGCCAGCCGGCGTCGAACCTCTACAACCCTGACGGAAGCGTCGACAAGACACAAGCCAACAAGCTCGCGTTCCTGAACGCGTGGAACCCTGACGACCCCGCCTCCTACAACCCTGACGCCGACCAGAACCAGCGGTGGTGGGTGGAACGCCTCGCCGAAGACCAGCAGATCACGCACTGGGAAGCCTTCAGCAACTCGCCTCCATGGTTCATGACCAAGAGCGGCTACGTCTCCGGTCAGGTCAACACCAGCAAGGGCGAAAACCTGCTGCCTGAGGCGGAAGCCAAGTTCGCCGCGTATATGCGGCAGGCCGTCGAACTCCTGGAAGCCGGCAGCGGCATCACGGTGGACACCATCGATCCGTTCAACGAGCCCAACTCCGGCTATTGGGGAACGGACATCAACGCGGCCACGGGCAAACCGCCCACAACATACACACAGAAGCAGGAGGGCGCCCTGATCTATCCGGCCGCCCAGGACCGCGTGACCAAACTCCTGGCCGCCGAACTCGCCAAAGGCAGCACCGATGCCGTGATTTCAGCAATGGACGAGACCGACCCCTCCAAGTTCATGACCAACTGGAACGGTTACAGCCAGGAAGCCAAGGAGGCCGTCTCGCAGCTGAACGTGCACACGTACGGCACCAACGACCGTCGCCGGGTCCGGGACCTTGCCAACTCCACGGACAAACCGCTGTGGATGAGCGAAGTGGGCGGATTCTGGACCGGCAATCCCGCGCTCGGCGACTCGACCAGTGGCTGGGACCGCTCCAACATCACCAACGGCCTGGGCATCGCGAGCCGCATGGTCAACGACCTCCGGGAGCTCGAGCCCGACGCGTGGGTGTTCTGGCAGCCCGTAGAGGACACGTACAAGCAGGAGAAAGGCGACAAGGGCTGGGGTTCCATCTACGTCGACTTCGACTGCAACTACGCCGGCCGTGAGGGCTACTCCAACCGCAGGCTCAACGACGGCGCCGCCCTGGACGCCGCCAAGTGCAAGGTCCTGACCAACCAGAAGTACAACACCACGCGGAACTTCACCCACTACATCCGCCCGGGTGATTTCCTCATCCAGAACAACGACCCCAAGACCGCCAGCGCCCTCCGCGCGGACGGCAGCGGCGCCACGCTGGTCCACTTCAATGACACCCCGACGCCGGAAAAGGTCACCATCGACCTCAGCCGCTTCGGCAGCATCGCCACCGGCGCGAAGGTCACGCCTGTGGTCACCACCAAGTCGCCCTTGGATGACATCGAGAAGAATGCGCTGGTGAAGGGCCAGCCGGTCGCCGTCGACGCCGCTTCGAAGTCCGCGACGCTGGAGGTTCCTGCCGCATCAGTGGTGACGTTCGTCGTCGACGGCGTCAGCGGAGTTTCGGACGACGCCGCACCGGTGCAGGACGGCCACAAGTACCACCTCAGCGGGGAGGCGAGCGGGAAGTACCTGACAGCTGGTTCCGCAGCGGCGTCCATCCAGGACCTTGGAACCGACGCTGCAGGGGTTGCGCCGCAGATCTGGACGTTCAACGCTGTCCACCCGGACGATGTGTTCGCCAACGACCGCCGCTGGGTTGTCACCTCCTCTGATGGCCGCGTCCTGGCAGGGAACGGCGGCGTGCTGAATGGGTCCCAGAGCGGCACCCTTTCCTTGGCATCGCTTTCGCTTGAGCAGGCCAAATCCACTCCTTCCGCACAGTGGATAGTCACCACGGAAAACGGCAAGCAGTGGACTTTGGTCAACGCTGCTGCGGCGATTTCCCTTCAGGTTTCGGGGAACCAGACGGCGGCCGGGACCTCAGTTGCGCTGGCTTCCTCCACGGGCAGCACGTCAACCGCGCTGGCCAGTCCGCACCAGGCCTGGGCCTTCACGGACATCGCGGATCTGAAGCTGCTGGGGGTTGCTCCGCTGGACGTGAGCACACCCGTTGGCGTGGCTCCTGTCCTGCCAACTACCGTCACACCTGTCTACGAGGCCGGTCCGGGCAGGCCCCTTTCTGTCACATGGGCGCCTGTCGATCCCGCTGTGTGGGGCAGCGCCGGAAAGGTGACGTTGTACGGTGCCGGCGTCGATCCGTACGGTCAAAGGTTTGAGGCGGTCCTCACGGTGACTGTGGGCGATTACATCGCGACAGATCCTGCATCCGTCACGGTTGGCGTTGGGTCTTCCTTGGCCGCAGTGCAGGCGGCTGCTCCAGCCACTGTGCCCGGCCAGATTTCCGATGGACCGGCCCGCAATCCCCTGTCTGTGGCGTGGGACTGGTCTTCCTTGGACACCGCTTCCCTGGAAAAAGCAGGAACACTGACGGTGCCAGGCAAGGCGGGCTCACTTGAGGCCACCCTGACCGTCATCGTGGTGGACCGCGTCCCGGTAGGCAACATCTGCAAGGACGATCCCGCCACCACCGTCACGGCCAGCTACACCGAGGGTTCATACGTCGCCAGGAACACGTGCGACACCAACGCCTCCACCCGCTGGTCCAACTGGGTGAGCGGGGGCCGGGCCGGTGACTCGTTGTCCTATGGTTTCGGCCGGGATTACACGGTTTCGTCGGTCACGGTGACGTCCGCCGAGAAGGCTGCCGCGAGCCTCAAGGTCCAGTACCAGGACGCTGCGGGCACGTGGAAAGACACCTCGGCCGGGGTCATTACCGGACTCTCGGTCACCCAGCCGACCACCGTTCGCTTCGACCCCGTCACGACCCGCGGGATCCGGGTTTCCTTTGTGACCACCGGTTCCTACACCAAGGTGGCCGAGGTCGCCATCGCCGGAACCCGCTTGGCTGATGCAGGGCTCGCCGACCTCGGCCGGCTCCTCGTCAACCAAGCGTCCGTGGTCGGATTCGCTCCCGGAACCACGGGGTACCGCGCCTTGACCGCCTCGGCGACTCCCGCCGTCGTCGGCTACCCGCTGGACACGAATGCGAAGGTGAGCGTCCGGCAGGCTACTGCGGAAAGCCCGACGGCGATAGTCACCGTCACGGCCCCCGACGGGACGGTCAAGGAGTACCGGGTAGACATCTCCACGGGCAAGGAAGCATGCATGGACGACGGATGGAAGACGAGCCCGTCCCCGGTATTCAAGACCCAGGGGCAATGCGTGAGCAGCTTCGCGGCGCGCAAGTAGGCTCGAGTTGCACGGCGGGCCTCCCGGGACACGTTCCGGGAGGCCCGTCTGCGCAATAAGGGCCCCGTAGTTATCAAGTTTGAGGTGCATCTTGGGCTCATGGCCTGCTTATGGACAGATGCCGGGGTCCTCACCCAGATCACCCAGTCACAACGGAACCGCGCTTGGGCAGCCACGGAAGTCTTGGATGAAGTGGATCGCCTCAACCGCCGGCTGGCAGGTCGCGACATCTGAAGCGAGGGCCGCGCCCGGTTCGATGGCTAGCTGCACACTCGATGGCGGGCAACGTCCAACACGCAGCTAGGCATCGAATCGGCGAAGCGTTTCCAGCCCGATTCGCGTCCCGTCGGGGAACACGAAATCACCGTCCTCGTACCGAACGCCCGCGTCCACCGAAGTACCTCCCGCACCGGCGAGAAGTACGACGGCGGCGTAGTCGCCGTCGTACGCGGGCCCGGCGGTTCCCACCCAGGGGATGGTGAGTTCCGAACCCATCGGGTGCGCGCCGGAGCGGACGAATGTCCCGGAGTCATCCAGGACATTGCCGAAACCGGACACAGCCTGGACCGAGCTCACCACCGACGATGCCGCATCCACGGGCCATCCACCGATCTGCAGCCGGGCGCGCGACTCAGAGCCGGAAGCCCCGGAAACCCGCACCAGCCTCAACTCAACGGCACCGCGGGTCACCGACACCAGCCTCACGGAAGGCCCGGCAGTTGCCGTGCCGGAGACGCCGCTGCCGTGATCCGGACCGGCGTCGGGATCGGGAGTGATCCAGTGGGCTGTGAACCGGGATGCCCCCACGGAGAGGCCATCTGCGGAGAAAGTTCCGAGGTGCTCAAATCCGGTCCGATGGGTCAGTGCGCCATCCGGCCCAACAAACACCACTGCATTGTCCACGGACTCGGGCGTGAGATCCGGAAATGTGTGCGTCGAGTAGCCAATCCGGGCATACAGGGGAGAATCCGCCAGAGCAGCCCCGGGTATGGCATGGTCCGTTCCATGGTTCCGGATCCGCACCACGCCGTCGGCAACAGTCCCGTCCACCTGCCAAGCGGGAGCGGCAATGATCCGCTGGGTGTCCCCGGTTTCAACGGGCAATGGGGCTTCCACCGACGTCCAGGCCGGGTGGTCGGCGGGCAGTGCCAAGCCGAGCATCCCCTTGGCTGCCCAGTATGGCGATCCGAACCCGGAGTACGCCTGCTTCATGCCCGGGAACTCCCCGTGGAAGCCGATGGACAGCAGCCCGTCGGAGGTGATGGAGCCGTGCCGGACGAAGTAGTCGAGCATCCCCGAGGACGCCCGCCGTGCCAAGCCGGGAGCCAGTCGCGTGTGCCCGGACAACTCCCCCACCCAGAACGACGCCGCCGCTGCGAACCGGTAGATCAGGCTGCGGCCCTGGATCAACGGAGCACCGTTGGAACCCACAAGGTAGGAGAAGTCGTCCAGGAAATCAGCCAGCCGGTCGCCGTCGAGCTTCTTGCGGGCGGTGACGCGCGGATCGTCAGGCGCCATCAACGCCCAGAGCTGCGGGTACACCTGGAAGGCCCAGCCCACGTAATGGTCGTAGGCGCGCTCGGGACCGTCGGCGAACCAGCCGCCGCCGCGATAGAGGGAGTCGTGGATGGCGAGCCCGGCGTCGATATCCTCCTCGGAGTACCGGCCGCCCACGGAAGCCAGGAATGTCTCCACCACAATCTGGAACCACACCCAGTTGATGGGCGGATACTCCTCGCCGATCACGGTTTCGAACCAGGCGATGAGTTGCTCCTGTACGCGCTGCGACAGCTTGTCCCACAGCACGTCGCGGGTCAGCGCCAAACCAACGGCCAACGACGCCGCCTCCACCTTCGCCTGCCCCAACTCGCCTGGCGTAGGCCACCGGTCGGGATTTGCGGGGTTAGTCCCGGCATCGAGCCCGGCCGCGTACCACTCGGCGATCCAGCCGGTGTTCCCGGGGTCTCCGGCGATCCGGAACGAGGCCAGGAGGAACGTCCGGGCGAAGGCTTCGAGCGAGTCACTTCCCCGTCCATACCGGCTGTTCGGTCCGGGCAGGTAGATATTGGCGTGATCGTCGGAACCGAAGCGGTGGGCGGAGCGCAAAAGGTAGTCCGCGGAGGCATTCCAGTGCGCACGGGTCAAGCCCGTGTACGGGGAAAGCCGGTGGTCCAAAGGAGGCAGTTCAAGGGCCATTACAGTGCTTCCTCCATGACAACGCGCGGAGCCCCGACGGACGACTCCCGGACAATCAGCTCAGGGTTCAGGTCGACCCGGTGCACCGGCCGCATCCTTCCTTCAGCCAACCGCGCTGCCATGAGCTGTACCGCGACCTTTCCCACGTAGCTCTTGGGAGGCCGCACTGCCGAGATAGCGGGCTCGGCGAGGTAGGCGACCTCGTCGTCATAACCAACGATTGCCATTGAACCCGGCACGTCCACGCCGCGGTCCACGCAGTGCTGGACAAACGCGACGGCCTGGGTGTCAGAATGCACCAGCATGGCCGTGGTCCCCGATGCACGGCACAGTTCCAGCACGCGGTCGAAGTGCTTGGCGCGGTCGCCATTATCAAGCTTGGCCGAGTCCTCATGAATGGACTTCTCCAACGGAATCTTCAAAGCGTTCATGGCCTGCGTCCAGCCGCGGACCACGTGCGGGCTGGTGGGGCTGGTGGAATCGGTGAGGCATCCGATCATTCGGTGCCCTTCCTGCCACAGATGCCGCACGGCCATGCCCGCACCGAACGCGTGGTCTGTGGCCACCCATTCGAGCTTATGCGCAGGGATCTCCAACGGCGCCCGACGCTCGGCAAGGATCACCGGAATGGGCAGGGCGTTGAGCCAGCGGAGCAGTTCCTTGCCGTGTTCCCCGCCCATGTCCGGAGCCACGATCAGCCCGTCGATGTTCTGGGTATCGAGCAACGCCTGCACTTGCCGACGGTTGTCGGCGGCGTCGTAGGCCGAGCCGCGGACCACGATCCTGAGGTTCTGAACTTCGGCCTCGCCGCGGGCACCGCTGATGACCTGTGGCCAGTAGTAGTCCAACGATGGAACCACCATGCCGATGGAGTAGCTGTGGGATGTGGTCCGCCCCGCAGTGGATCGGTCCAGCGGGCTGGGCAACGTCGCGCCGCCGTGCACGCGGGACACGAGCCCTTCGTCAGCCAGGATGTTCACGTCGCGCCGGATGGTCAACTCGCTCACGCCCAGTTTGGCGGCGATGTCGCGGACTGTGATGGCCCCGTGCGCGCGCAGTTCCTCCATCAGCCGTTCGCGACGCTGCAGCGAAAACAGCGACTTCCCGCCGGATTCCGGACTCGATTCAGTGCTCATGTGTTGCCTCCAAAGTGAGGGTGAATGCGCCCGATGCGCGGTTGTCGGAGGGCATGCGGAACCGCAGCCGGGTCAGTTTTTCTCCCCAGATCTCGCCCAGCAGCGGATCGTCCAGATGCCATTCGTCCACAAGTACGACGGCGGTTGCGGGCTTCCAGCGCAGCTGGACTCCGCGGCCACCCGCCACAGTGGGGATGCCTTCAGGGGTGATGGTCGCCGTCGCGTCCTGGCCCAAGCGGGCGGTGCCGGCTACGAGGTAGGTGATGTCGACGTCGTGCGTTCCATCAGGTGGGGGCGACGGCAGGTTCCAGCGGTCATCGATGACGACTGTCCCGGCCTCGCGGTTCAGCAAGGACGTGCGGATCCATTGCTCGGCGTGACCCAGTCCGTAGGCAAGGCCGAGCCCGAGGGCCAGCGTGGGTTCTCCCGGAGTTGGCTCCTGGAGGACGGAAGCGGCGAACTCCCTGCCTGTTCCCTGCTCGAGCCCGAAAGGCGCCGGGACGTTGTGCCAACCGCTCTGCATGGCCCTGATCCTGTAGCGGTCCGGCCCGAACGTTTGCGCAGTGTAGGTGGGCTGGCCGGCGTCGACCAGCAAGGGAATTCCGTCCATGGCAACCACCACAGAACCGACGTCGCGGTGGTTGTGGTGTTCGCCGTTGTGCCCACCCTTGGCCGCGAGGGTGAACCCCTTCGTGGAGCCGGGAGTTTGCCGGGCCAACATGATCTGCACGGACGGCAGCCACGTCACCCAACTGGGTCGCATTTGTGCGCGTTCTGAGCCCTCAAAACGCGCACAAGTGCGACCCAGTTGGGTGAGGGAGGTGAGGACGCGGCCCAGTCCTGAAGCGGGGTCCGGCTCAGCCCGGGTCAAGGCGGCAGCGAGGGTAGCGGTTTCCGGATCCCCAAAGCGCCCGGCCCAGGTCTGAAGCATGTCCCACGGGAGCGAGCCGGCCGCGCGGGCAGGACCATCGGCAACATTAAGGAACCACGAATCACCCAAGTGCATGCTGCCGGGGAATGCAACGAGCGCACGAACCACCGGGAGATCAGGATCGAGCCCGGCGGCCTCGTCAAGCAGGGCAAGACCCTCCAAGGCGCGACCGGCCCCGTTCCACCAGTAGGCGAAGCCCTCATCAATGGCCCCGTCAGCCGGGATGGAAGCGAGGAACCGGTCCAGGCCCTCGATGCAGCGGGCAATGACCGTGGCCTGCAGCCCGGCGTCATCAACCAAAAGCAACGCGGCCGTGATGATGTTCGAATGGATCCAGGGGTTCCAGTTGTGGACGTCCCCGTTGAGGCCAAGCCAGTGCCAGTCGAGGCGATCCAGGAAGGGCCGGATTACTCGCTCGTGTGCTTCCAGCCGGAGTCGTTTCCGCAGGCCAGGTGCCCGATGATCCAGATCATCGCCCAGGATGTGGTCCAGCCAGGCAAGCTGCGCCACCACTTCTCCGGCGCCCAGATCAAGGTACGGGCGGGAACGGTCCGGGACAACCTCGCCGGTATGGGTGTACACGTCGTCGTGCGCCGCCCAACTCCAGGAGCTCTGCTCGCACAGGAGGTAGGCGCCATCGATCACCTCGTCCAGCCAGCCCTCACCTGAATCGGCCCCTTGGATGGCCGCCATCACGACGGCGCGCGTCAGCCGCTGCTGCCGGGCCGCCACGAGTCCTTCATACGCCGTGCGGTTTCCGTCGCGGAAGTAGCGCGCGTAGTGCGAAACCAGCGGTTGTGGCCAAGGGGTGCCCTTCTCGGCCTTCGCCTGCCCAGCCAGCGCCGAAATGCGATCCGGAGCGATGAGGCGCCACCCGCCGTCGCGCGCTGGACGCACGGTGAGCCGTGAGCGGGTGCCGCGAAGCGAGGAGACCAGAGCCGGAACGGACGCCTCGGGGCCCCATGCGGTACGCAGCGGCGGCGGGTCGACGGTGACGGCGCCGGGAGGTTTTGCCATGGCTTTCTTCTCTCATGTGTTCGAATCTGAACGTATTAGATCAAGCTCGATTGAGTTGAATGAACTGTCTTGTTCATGAGTATGTACTGATTATTAGATGTGATGCAACACATAAATAACCGGTCGAACAGACCGGACGAGAATCCGAAGGGAGGGTCCCTGAATGTCGCTCAAGCCCCAGGCACTGCTGGTCATGAATAGCGGAACCTTTGCTGACCAGTTCGATTCCACACGACTGGAGCGGCTGGCAGGAATGGTGGAACTTGGCGATCAGGCGTGGACGGATACCCTCGACGCAGCCGAACTCGCGGGCCGGCTTGAAGAGGTGGAAATCCTCCTCACCAGCTGGGGAGTTCCCCGGCTGACAGCCGAACGCCTGGAACGCATGCCCAAGCTCAGGGCAGTGTTCCACTGTGCAGGAACGGTCCGCAGCTTTGTCAGCGAGGAATTGTGGGACCGCGGCATCACCGTGACCAACGGCGCGGACGCCAATGCCATCCCGGTTGCGGAGTTCACGTTCGCCTCGATCGTGCTCGCCGGGAAAAAGGCACACGTCCTGGCCAATGACGCCCGCACGTTCCGCGATGACTGGGACTATGTGTCGGCCCGGGGCGAACTGGGCAACATCGGTCGCGTGGTGGGCATCGTAGGATTCTCCCGCATTGGCCGCCGCGTAGTGAACCTCGTCCAACAACTGCAGGACGCCACATGCCTGGTCAGCGATCCACATGCCAACCCGGTTGAGGTCGCTGCCGCTGGTGGCAGGTTGGTGACGCTGGAGGAACTGCTCCGGAAGTCCGACGTCGTCAGTATCCACGCGCCTGCCTTGCCGGAAACCCGGAACATGATCAGCACCGCGGAACTGCAGGCCATGAAGGATCACGCAACACTGATCAACACCGCCCGCGGCTCCTTGGTGGACACGGCAGCGCTGGAGGTCGAATGCCAAAAGGGCCGCATCACCGCCCTGCTGGACGTCACCGAACCGGAACCACTCCCGGCGGGCTCGGTCCTGTATGACCTGCCCAACGTGGTCATCACGCCACACATCGCCGGCTCGCTCGGCACGGAAACCCGGCGGATGTCCGACGCCGCCCTGGATGACCTTGAACGGTACCTCGCCGGAAAGGACCTCCTGGCCCAAGTAGTACACGCGGACCTGGGCCTCAGCGCCTAGGTCCGCAAGAACCAGACCGCCGCAGGTGCGGCAGACTTAAAACCAGTACCAAAGGAGAACGCAATGAAGCGCACCACCCTCGCCGCAATCGCCCTTGCGGTGACTGCCGGACTTGGACTCACCGGCTGTGCAGGCGCCGCCGGCCCCGCAGACCAGCCGGCCGCCAACGGCAAAACCAAGCTGACCGTGTCCGTCTGGAACTACGAAGGAACCCCGGAGTTCAAGGCGCTGTTCGACAGTTATGAGGCTGCCAACCCGAACGTCGACATCGAACCGGTGGACATCCTGGCTGACGACTACCCGCAGAAGGTCACCACCATGCTGGCCGGCGGGGACACCACGGACGTCCTCACCATGAAGAACGTCATCGACTACTCCCGCTATGCCAACAACGGCCAGCTGCAGGAGATCAACAGCGTGGTGGACAAGGTGGGCAAGGACAACCTCGCTGGCCTGGATGCCTTCGACATGAACGGCAAATACTACGCAGCCCCCTACCGCCAGGACTTCTGGCTCCTGTACTACAACAAGGACCTGCTCAAGGCCGCCGGCGTGGAGGATCCCCAGGACCTGACCTGGGACGAGTACACCGCCCTGGCCAAGAAACTCACCACTACCGGCGCGGACGGCAAGAAGGTCTACGGAACGTACCACCACATCTGGCGCTCGGTGGTTGAAGCAATTTCCGCTGCCCAGAACGGCCAGGACCAGAACAGCGGCGATTACGGCTACTTCGAGGACCAGTACAACACTGCCCTGGACCTGCAGAAGTCCGGCGCCACCCTGGACTACGGCACTGCCAAGAGCCAGAAGACCAGCTACCGCACCATGTTTGAAACCGGCCAGGCAGCCATGATGCCCATGGGCACCTGGTACATCGCCGGTATCCTGCAGGCCAAGAAGGACGGCAAGTCGAACGTCAACTGGGGCTTGGCCCCCATGCCGCAGAAGAACGACGACGGCAAGGTCACCACGTTCGGTTCGCCCACGGCCTTCGCCGTGAACAAGAACGCGGTCCACACCGAGGAAGCGAAGAAGTTCATCGAATGGGCTGCCGGTGAAGAGGGCGCCAAGGCGATCTCCAAGATCGGTGTTGTCCCGGCCCTGCAGAACGATGCCGTGAAGGACGCCTACTTCGCGCTGGACGGTATGCCCACGGATGAGCTCTCCAAGAAGGCGTTCACCCCTGACACCACCGCCCTCGAAATGCCGGTCAGTGACAAGTCCGCAGCAACGGACAAGATCCTCAACCAGGAGCACGATCTGATCATGGTGGGTGAGCGCTCCGTCACCGACGGCATCGCTGAGATGGGCAAGCGCGTCAAGAGCGAAGTCCTCGGCCAGTAAGGCCCGTTATGAGTACAGAAACAATCTCCAAGCCCGTTGCCCCGGCTGTTGCCGGCCGGGGCAACAGGAAGCAGGCCAGGCGCAACACCCTGATCGGCTGGACGTTCATCCTCCCGAACTTCGTTGGCTTCCTGGCTTTCACCCTGGTTCCGGTCCTCGCGGCGTTCGCTCTTTCCTTCATGGAGTGGACGTCCTTCAGCGCCCCCAAGTGGGTGGGCCTGGCGAACTTCCAACGCATGTTCGCCTCCGACTCCTTCTGGATCGCGCTGCGCAACACGGTGGTTTACGCTATCGGCCACGTTCCGCTGACCATGGCCCTGGCCCTGATCCTGGCAATGCTGCTGAACCGCAAGCTCAAGGGCATCGGCTTTTTCCGTGTCGCGATCTTCTTCCCTTACATCACCTCACTGGTTGCGGTAGCTGTTGTGTGGAACATGCTGTTCAGCCCGGACAACGGACCCATCAACCAGTTCCTCCACGCAGTCGGCATAGCCAACGCACCGGGCTGGACTTCCAGCTCGGACTGGGCACTGCCGGCAGTCATCATCACCAGCGTGTGGCGGGACATGGGCTACTACATGGTCCTGTACCTGGCCGGACTCCAGGCCATCCCAACGGAACTCTACGAGGCGGCCGAAGTGGACGGCGCCAGCGCCTGGCAGCGCTTCTGGAACGTCACCATCCCGTCCCTGCGGCCCACCACGTTCTTCGTGGTGGTCATGCTGACGGTCTCCAGCTTCAAGGTCTTCGACCTGATCGTGGTCATGACCAACGGTGGCCCCGGCCGGTCCACCACGGTCCTTTCACAGCTCATCTACCAGGAGGGCATCGGCGAGGGTAAGTTCGGCTACTCCTCGGCAATCTCGCTGGTCCTGTTCCTCATCGTCCTGACGGTCACCGTCCTGCAATTCAAGATCCAACAGCGGAGGGAACGCTGATGACCAACATGGCCGAAGACCTCAAGGCCGAGGCCCGCTTCGCCGGGTCGGGCCTGCCACCTGCCGCCGCGGAAGACCGCCGTCGTACGGTCCGCAAGCGCTCCCCGCGCGAGCAGAAGAAACGGACCGCCAACATCATCATCTACGGCGTGCTGGTGGTCCTGGTGGTGGCGCTCATGGTGCCGTTCATCTGGATGGTCTCCTCCTCGCTGAAGGAGAACAACCAGGTCCTCACCGTCCCCATCCAGTGGATCCCCACCGAATTCGTGTGGAGCAACTACACGGACATCTGGACCCGCATCCCCATGATGGGCTACCTGCAGAACTCCCTCTACCTGTCGGTGATCATCACCTGCCTGCAGGTGCTGACGGGCTCGCTGGCCGCCTACGGTTTCTCCAAGGTCCGCTTCCCCGGCAGGGACGTGCTGTTCCTGGCCTACATCGGCACCATCGCCGTTCCATGGCAGGCCTACATGGTTCCGCAGTACATCATGATGCAGCAGCTCGGTTTGACGAACAGCTTCAACGCCCTGATCCTGCTCCAGGCCTTCGGCGCGTTCGGGGTGTTCCTGATGCGCCAGTACTACATGACCATCCCGGACGAACTCTGCGAAGCCGCCCGGATCGATGGACTCAGTGAGTACGGCATCTGGGCCCGCGTGATCCTGCCCCTGTCCAAGCCTGCCCTGGCCAGCCTGGCGCTGCTGACCTTCGTGAACACCTGGAACGACTACATGGGCCCGTTCATCTACCTCACATCCAACCGCCTCTGGACCGTCCAGCTCGGCCTGCGCTCATTCGTGGGCCAGTTCGACGCCGAGTACGCCATGATCATGACCGGCTCGGTGATCTCCGTGATCCCGATCCTCATCATCTTCCTGATCGGCCAGCGCTACTTCATCCAAGGCATCGCCACGAGCGGCATGAAGGGATGAGCACCTTGCGTGCTTCCCGCAAGCGCCGCTGGTCAGGGCCGGGATTCGAAGCCTTCGGCAGCATCTTCGGTTTCGTCTACACGTTCCTGGCCGGCAACGTACTGCTGGCCGTCGCCAACGCGCCGCTGGTGCTCTGCCTCTCCCTGGTGGCAGACCCGGCGGCCGCGTGGCCGTTCTTCCTGGCCCTCTCGATCACCATCGCCCCTTCCCTCGCCGGTCTCTTCGCGGCCTTCCGCTCGCTGAACGACGACGGCGGCGCGGTCAAGCCGGTAGCGGCGTTCCTTTCCGGATACAAGCGCAGTTTCACGAAGGTCGCACCGGTGGGACTCGGCGCGGTTGCCCTGTTGTTGTTCCTCGGCATGGACCTGATAGCCGTGCAAACGGTTCCGGGTGCCTCGCTGTTGCTGCCGCTCATTGTCGTAGCAGCCGCCATGACGGTGAGCCTGGCAGTGACGGCGATCGCCGGCGTCGTACTCCTGCCCGAGGCGAGGTTGAAAAGCATCCTGAAGGCCTCCCTCTACCTGGTGGTGCAGCGCTGGTACCTGAGCCTGGCCATGCTGGTGCTCCTGGGCATCATCATCTCCGCAGCCGTACTGCAGCCCGTGCTGGGCATTGCGCTGGCACCGGCCCCGCTGCTGTTCGTGATCTGGAGCAACGCCTCGTTCGCTTTCCACGCCGTGCTCCGCACTCCCTAGCTTCCCGAGGACTCTTTTGGACACCTTCGCAATCGGCGATCAGGATTTCCTCCTGAACCATCAGCCCTTCCGCATCCTGTCCGGTGCCATCCACTACTTCCGCGTCCACCCGGACCTTTGGGCTGACCGCATCCACAAAGCACGGCTCATGGGGCTCAACACCATTGAGACGTACGTGCCCTGGAACGAGCACTCTCCGGCTCCTGGTTCTTTCCGCACCCACGGCGGGCTGGACCTGGGCCGGTTCCTCGACCTGGTGGCGGCTGAGGGGATGCGGGCGATCGTGCGTCCGGGTCCGTACATCTGCGCCGAGTGGGACAACGGAGGCTTGCCTGCGTGGCTCTTTACCGATCCTTCCGTGGGCGTCCGGAGCAGCGAGCCGGCCTACCTCGCCGCGGTCACTGCGTACATGGAGTCCGTGCTGGAACTGGTGGTGCCTCGGCAGATCTCCCACGGCGGACCAGTGATCCTCCTCCAGATCGAGAACGAGTACGGAGCCTACGGGACGGACAAGGCCTACCTCCAGCACTTGGTTGATGTGGCGGAGCGTTCGGGCGTGGACGTTCCGCTGTTCACCTGTGATCAGCCGGTTGGGACCATGATCGAGGACGGATCACTGCCGGAGCTGCACAAGACAGGAACGTTCGGTTCGCGTGCAGAGGAGCGGCTCGCCATCCTGCGGGAACGCCAACCCACTGGGCCCCTGATGTGTGCCGAGTTCTGGAACGGCTGGTTCGACAACTGGGGAACGCACCACCACACCACCGACGCCGGTGCTGCCGCCGCCGAACTGGACGCGCTGCTGTCTGCGGGAGCTTCGGTGAATATCTACATGTTCCACGGTGGCACCAACTTCGGTTTCACCAACGGAGCCAATGACAAGGGCATCTACGAGCCGACCATCACGTCGTACGATTACGATGCTCCGCTGTCCGAAGACGGTCATACGACGGAGAAGTATTTTGCGTTCCGGGATGTCATTGCGAAGCATTTCCCGGTGCCGGCGGAAGTACCTGCCGGGCGTACCCCGGCCGCTGCAGGCGTGGTGACGGTGGACCGTGCGGCACCGTTGTCCTTTGTCCCTTTGGCTCCTGTGGCAGGCCCCGTTCCGCCGGTCGAAGTCACCGGCCAGTACCGCGGATTCCATCTCTACGAGACATCCCTGAACCGCGGCGGAGTTTTGTCATTCACCGAAGTGCGTGACCGTGCGCAGTTCTTCCTCAATAACGTCCCCATTGGTGTATTGAGCCGCGAACTGGGCGAGCGCTCCCTGGTGATTCCCGGCGGCGGCCGGCTTCGTGTCCTGTTGGAGGACCAGGGACGCGTCAATTATGGTCAGCGAATCGGCGAGGCGAAGGGCCTGATCGGGCCGGCGTTGCTGGACGGTTCCGAGGTGCTGGATTGGGAGCTCGGCGCTGTTGACCTGGCGAACTTGGATGGGTTCCGTACTGCCGCTGAACCCTTGGACGGGCCGGCGGTTGCGGGCCCGTCCATGGCCTTCGGCACCTTTGAGGCGGACGGACCGGGTGACCGCTTCCTCCGGCTCGACGGCTGGACCAAGGGCAACGCGTTCATCAACGGTTTCAATCTGGGCCGCTACTGGAGCCGCGGACCACAACGCACCCTCTACGTACCCGGGCCGCTGATCCGCAAAGGCACCAACGAGCTCGCTGTCCTGGAACTGCACGGAAGCGCGACGCGCGAGGTGCGTTTCGCCGTCGCGCCTGACCTGGGCCCCGACGAAAAGTAAAACGCTCTCTCACATAACGTCCCCTGTTGACGATCGCTCTCTCACCGGATGAGAGAGCGTTCGGGTTTAAGGGTGGTGATGTGAGAGAGCGTTGGGGGTGGTGCTAGCCGCGGCAGAGTTCGCCGTACTTGGTGCCGGCTTCCTGGTAGGCAGCGGACAGTTCGCCCATCTTCGCTTCGTCGCGGTGGTCCTCGTCCTTCACCAACTCGTCCGAGTATTCAAGGATTGCCTTGACCACGGGCTTCATGTCCTCGGAGGCTACGGGCTCGATGGGACGGATTGCATTGGCAACACGGATGGTTGCGGTCTTGCTGGCGTTGCTCGGGAGGCTGGCGACGGCGACACCCACCCGGTCACAGGTTTCAGCGGTGGTCAGCTGCGGCGAAGAGCAGGCGGAGGCCGTGGCAAGCAGCCCGGCAGCGATCAGGACAGTGGTGAGTTTCTTCATGTTTCCCTCAGTGGTCGACGTCCCTTTGATTGTAGTCAGAGTGTTGAGCCGCGTGTGCCGCTTTGACTTCGGATGCCCCGCCGGGCTGCCCTAGGCTGGGTGCCATGGCGATCCTTCACAAAGCAACCCTGTCCCCCACCAAGCTCGAACTCATCGCAGGCTACCTGCCCAAGCAGCCGTGGTTCATCCAGGACGGCACCCCGGAACTCGTGGGTGCGTACCGCTTTGACGATCCCGCCGGGGAGGTAGGACTTGAGACGCATGTGGTTGCCGCAGGCGACCGCATCTACCAGGTTCCGCTCAGTTACCGGGGCTACGAACTGGCCGGCGCCGAGGAATGGCTCGTCGGCACCATGGAGCACTCCGTGCTGGGCAAACGCTGGGTGTACGACGCCTGTGCAGATCCCGTTTATGTCAAAGCCCTGGCAACAGCCATCCTCACCGGCCAGGAACAGGCGGAGCAATTCGTGGACAACAACGGCACCTTGGAACCGCGGCCCAGCACGGTTTCGGTGAAAGGCAGCGGCACGCTCGACGGCGGTGTCCCCACCGTCAGCGCCTCGGCGCCGGTTTCAGGCAGCGGAGTGACCGTCATCGATGCAGGAGGACTCCGACTGAAGATCGCCCGGGTAGTGGACGTCCCCGCTGAGCTGTCTTCCGCCTCCGCGGCAGCACCTGAACTCCACCACGAGCTCACGCTGCAGGGCACGTGGGAAGGCCTGGAAGGACCAGTCGAACTGGCCGCCGTAGTCCGCAACTGAGGAACGCCGCCTGTTCGCCGCCGAAAGGGCAGCGTAGGCTGGCAACGGGGCCATCAACCGACGTGAGGGGTTCACGTGTATAAAGCGCAAGACATCATTCCCGCAGTCCAGGACGTTGCAGGCGAGTGGGTAAGGCACGCGGCGGAGGGAACGTCATCACAAACAGATGCCGTGGTGAGGTGGGCCTTGGGCCGCATCAACCATGCCGACGTTCCCGGCGTGGTCCATGGTGTGGTGCTTACGCTCACCGGTAACCGCAAATCCGCCAGGAAAGCCCGACGAACTGCTGCGAAGGCCGTGGTCAAGGCAAGCCGGGCGCTGCGCTCGCAGGCCGGGAGGACACAGGCATTGAGCAGAAGCGCAGCCCGGTTTGGCGCTGCACCGGCCCGCCCGTCGCGGCCTGCGCGCTGGCTGATCTTCCTTTCAGCCGCAGGTATCGGTGCGGCTGCGGTGGTTTTCTGGCGGATGTTGATGCCGCCGGGGGAACCTGCCCCGGTGAAGCCCACCGAGCAGGCGTCGGGTGGCGAGGTCCCACCCGAGACGTACTGAAGGACTTTACTGGCCGGACCTGCCATTGAGGCCTTGCTCGCTTTGGCCCTCATCGCTCATGCGGACTCTCCGCCGGAACACGAGGCGGCTGAGAATCACATAGGCGCCGGTGCCGGCCAGCAGGAAACCGACCACTCCCACAATGACCAGTTGGGTAATGATTCCGGTGATGACCAAGGCAAAGCCGGCCAGCATCGACCCCGCGCCCAGGGCGTTGCGGACGGCTGTCCCCCGGAGACGACCGGATTTCAGTTGGAGGTCCAGATCGGGATCCGTTGCAGCGAGATCCCGCTCAAGCGCTTCCAGCCTCCTGCGCTCCTCATCCGATAACGACATCGGAATCATCCTCACTACACGAGCACTCCACGCCTGCGGCGCCAACGCTCCAGCCAGCGGCACGTGCGGCTGCTTGCCGTGCCTTGACTTCATTATCGGTCGAATTCCGGACACTATCCACAGGTCCTGAAGGAACTTGTGGTCGCGGTGCGAAGGCGGCGGGGGGGTTTGGGCGACAGCTCACCCTAAGTATGCTTAGCGAAAGGACAGTGACCTCGCCAACCGAAAGCTGGGTACCGTGACACGACGCTTCAGTACCGATTCCAACCAACCCGGCACTTTTGTTTCTGGACCCCGCCGACGCACCAGCCGCGCCCTGTGGTTGATCACCACCGGGTTGCTCGCCGGGGTTGCCGGCGGTTTTTTCGCATGGCGCATGATGGCCCCCGGCGGAGACCCTGAGCCTCTAAAACGCCGTGCACCCCACGGATCAACGGCACACCAACCGGAGAGTACAGGAACCACAGCCGAACAGCCCGAAGAGCTTCTTGTGCCCCAGGCCGAGCCAGTGGAAATCTCCACGAGGATGCGTCCGGGTGAATGGACCGAAGAGTCGCTGCAAGCCCATATCGAGGACTACAAGCAGCAGATCCGGGATATGGGGGCTGCCGAGTCCGAGATCGTGGTAGACGTTGAACGGACGGAAGAAGGGGCGGCCAAGGTCGCGGTCAGCTGGGCCAGAAACACAGGCTCCTAGAGCTTTGGCGCGACTTCGTCGGCAGCTTTGCGCAGCACGTCCGCGTACTCCGCCTGGTGCGGCAGGACGTCGTCCCGCAGCCCAGCGACGGAAAGGGCTCCCCGCAGGAGGCCTTTGGAGTCGAACAACGGAACCCCAAGCGCCGCAACACCAATGGTTACGTCTTCGTCAGACAGACTGTAGCCACGTTCGCGGATCAGGGCAGCATCGGCCTCCAACTGTTCGGCGCTGGTGAGCGTTAGGGGCGTGAACTCCTGAAGGGGCACCGTGTCCAGGACCTGGCTCCTCAAGGAATCGTCGTAAGCCAAAATCACCCTGGAAGTCGCGCCGGCGTGGGGCGGGAGGCTTCCTCCGGGTTTGAGCAACATCAGCGTGACCTTGGTGCCCTCGACCCAGTCCAGGCAGACTATTCGCCTGTCCCGGAGGGCACAGAGGTAAACGGTTTGGCCGGTCAGGTCGTTGAGCCGTTGCATCACGGTGCGCGCCGCCCCGACCTCCGGAATTCCGTTGAGGGCCGCAGAGGCGAGGTGAAGGATCCCGGTGCCAAGCTGGGCGCGCCCGTCTTCCCGCACCGTGACCAGGCCTACGTGGGCCAGCGCGTCCAGCAGACGGTAGACGCTGGGCCGCGGCATGGAGATGGCATCGGCAATGTCCGCGACGCCCAGGGGTCCTTGATCTGCCAGTGCGTTCAGCAGATCGGCACTGTTGGCCATGACTTTAATAGGCTTGGGAGACATCAGAGGCGCACGCTTTCTTTGGCGGGGACGAGTGCCGTGCTCGTAGCTCCCAGTGCGCGGCTGACCGCCGCGGCGGCTGACATGACCATTTCCACCGGGTCATATCCGCTGTGAAAGAGCCTGTGGGTCTGGCCGCTGATGGATAAGGCCCCGACAACCACATCGGCGTGGTTGAAGATCGGAGCTCCAACGCCGCCGATTCCCTGGCCCCAGTCGCTGTGGGCAACGGCGACGCCGTCGGCCGCTGTTTCTTTAAGACGACGGCGGAGATCATCGGCGTTCTTCGCCACGGGTCCGAAGAATTCGTCTTCGGGAAGCTCATGCAGGTAACGCTCCACCACTTCATCCGATTCAAACGCCAAGATGGCCCTGGGCGCGGCGCCCTGCCCCAGGGGCATGGACTCACCCAACCTGAGATTGTGGATCTGCACGTCAAGGCCGTCGATCCTGTCGATGCACACTGCCCGAAGATCCCGGCGTATGCAGAGGAATGCCGTCTGGCCCGTCGCCGTGTGCAGCCTTTCCAGCTCGGGACGTGCCAACTCCCGCAAATCCAGTTGGGCTTCGAGTTTGGCCCCCAGGCGAATGAAATCGATGCCCAGCCGCGTTTTTCCGCGACGCGAACCATCCTCCACCCAACCGATTCCTTGGAGCGTCGATAGCAGCCTGTACAACGAACTCGCCGGTTCGCCGGTGCGTTCCGCTAACTCGCCCACCGTAAGTTCACCGGCGTCGGCGACTGCTTGGAGCACAGCGGCCGACTTGGTGACGAGGTTCATTCCGCCGGTTGGGTCTGTTGCTTCCGACATTGGAAACCTCTCACGTAGCGGACAAAGACCATGACTCACGATACGGAAGGCGCGCCCCGAGACGCAAGCATGGCGACCTGCTCATCCTCTCGCATTGTGGACCAAATGTCTGCTCATTGATAATTTTAGTCATCAACCGCCCTAAACACCCGAAGCAAAGGAGTCGCAATGTCCACCATCACCAGTCCCGCAGCCACAAAGAGCCGCGCGGCAGTTCTCACAGGACCGGGTCAGTTTGCCATTCAGCCTGTATCGCCACCTGAACCAGGACCCGATGAGGCCTTGATCCGCATCACCTACACAGGCATCTGCGGATCGGACTTTCCCATTGTCGATGGCGCGCACCCCCGCGCTGTACTTCCCTTGGTCATGGGACACGAGATGACCGGGATCATCGAGCGGCCGGGCCGTAGCGGCCTGCCGACAGGCACCATGGTGGCAGTCAACCCCCTCCTGCCATGCGGCAACTGCGGAGCCTGCGCAATGGAACTTCCCCACGTATGCCGAAACCTGAGGCTACTCGGCATTGACGCTCCGGGATCGATGACAGAACTCATGGCAGTGCCGATCTCGAACATTACCCCCTTTGCGGGCCCGGTTCCCGCCGGGGAGGCCGCCCTCGCGGAGCCGCTCGCGGTGGCCGTGCACGCCGTGCATCGGGCACGGGTTGCCACCCAGGATCGCGTACTCATCTTCGGCGCGGGACCGATCGGGATTCTGGTCGCGCTGGTCGCGCGGCACGCGGGCGCCGTGGTGGTTGGCATAGTCGAACCGAGCGAACGACGCCGGCAGGTGGTCGAGTCTCTCGGGCTCACCGCCCTCACCCCCGACCAAGCGCCCGTGGCCCGCCTGCATCACGACGGAAGCGCCGACGTCGTTTTTGACTGCGCGGGCCACCACAGCGTCACCCCGCGCCTCACCGAAGTGGCACCCGTCCGGGGTCGGATAGTCATTGTGGCCGTCCATCACGGCCCGACGGGGGTGGACCTCCGGGAACTGGCTTTCGCCGAGCACGAAATCATCGGGGTGCGCGTCTATGAGCCCGACGATTTCGCCGGAGCCGTCCAGCTGATCAGCCGCGGCGTCCTGCCCTTGGCCGACATTCCCGTCTCGGAGTATGCGCTTGCCGACGTAGCGAAAGCTTTCGCGGAGGCTCGTTCCGGCACTGGTGCCGTCAAAGTCCTCATCAGGAGCAATTAGCTTTTATCGTGGGATGGACTTAAAGTCCGTTCTACGATAATAATTGGGTACAGATTGCTGACACGATCAACGAGGACAAGTCATGTCGAATACGAACGCAACCCGGACCAGCACGGCCGAACTCCAGCAACTGGCGGCCGCCGGCCGCTGGCACGTTGTCGAAACCGTCGCCAAAGCCAAGGCGGGTCACATCGGCGGCCCGCTCTCGGCCATGGACCTGCTGGTGTCGCTCTACTTCAATGAGCTCGCCATCGACCCCCAACAACCAGACGATCCAACGAGGGACCGTTTCATCCTGTCCAAAGGTCACTGCGCGATCGGGCTCTACGCCGTGCTGGCACTCCGCGGCTACTTTCCCCTCGAGGAACTGGCTACATTCGATCAGGGCGGTTCCCGACTCCAAGGGCACCCGGACATGAAACTCACACCGGGGGTCGACTCGTCCAGCGGGTCGCTGGGCCAGGGCCTTTCGGCGGGGGCAGGGATGGCTATGGCGGCCAAGCAGCTCGGGGCCGGATTCCACACTTGGGTGATGCTGGGCGACGGAGAGCTGGAAGAGGGAATGGTATGGGAGGCAGTCCACACAGCCCGGCGCTTCAAGCTGGATAACCTCACCGCAATCATCGACTTGAACGGCCTCCAACAATACGGGTGGCCGGTGACCGAAGACGGCGACCGCTTCGACCGCTCAAACCCGTGGGCAGGGGTGGACCTTGAGGGCGTCTTCAATGGTTTCGGGTGGAATGTGGTCAGCATCAACGGACACGATTTCAATGAGATCCAGGGAGCCTTCGACCAGGTCCGCGCGGCCCGTGGTTCGGGCAAGCCGACCGTGATCCTTGCAAAGACCATCAAGGGCAAGGGCATCTCCTTTACGGAGGGAACCTACAAGTGGCACAACGGGGTTGCCACCCCGGAACAGCTGGCCATTGCCGCTGCAGAACTCGGCCAGTCATTCGAAGGAGAAGCAAAGTGAAAGCACAACGCGATGTCTGGGGCCAGACCCTGGTGGACCTTGCCCGCAGCGACAACCGGGTGGCCCTGGTTGACGGCGACCTGGCCACCTCCACCAAGGCCGACCTGTTCGCAGACGCATTCCCGGACCGCTTTTTTGAGATCGGCATCGCCGAGCAGAACATGGTAGGTGTGGCCTTTGGCCTATCAACGCTTGGTTACAGGCCCTGGCTGTCCACTTTCGGAGTCTTCCTGACCCACCGCGCCCTGGACCCTATCCGTATGCTCGTGTCCCAAACCGGTGCACCCGTGAAGATTGCGGCTTCCTATGCGGGCCTCCTCAACGGCAGCAGCGGCAAAACGCACCAGGACATCGAAGATCTCGCGATCATGCGGGCCATGCCCGGCATGACGGTCATCGCCCCTGCCGACGCGGCGGAAGCGGAGGCAGCGATCCGGTGGGCGGCGGACTACGACGGTCCGGTCTATCTCCGTCTCGCCCGCGACGCGGTGGCCGACGTCTTCGATCCCGGCCACGCCTTTACCCCCGGAGAAGTTCATGTACTGCGCGAAGGAAGCGACGCCATTCTGGTGTCCACGGGTGTTCAGACTTCGCGGGTGATGGATGCCGCAGGGCTCTTGACCGAACAAGGACTCGAAGTCCGCGTCGTCCACGTTCCCTGTCTAAAACCCGTCGACGAAGCCGCTCTCCTGTCCGCACTCTCCGGACCGGCACCGATCTTCACGATCGAAGAGCACAGCATCATAGGAGGCCTTGGTGGCTTGGTAAGCGAGTTGGTAACCAGCACCACCTTGGGAAAAACCGTCACCCGATTGGGTTTGGCGGATTCCTGGTCCGAGTCGGCCCCCAATGCCTACCTGCTGGACAAGTACGGCCTATCAGCCCAGAGGGTGGCCGAGCAGGTCCGGCACGCCTTGGCTGACGACTAGCCGCAGGTGCAAACAGCATGAGCAGCCTCACGCACAGAACCACCCGCGGCGGTCTGGTCTACCGGTCCCGTGGTGGCGACCACCCCGTCACGACCGCCCCACCCAGGTTGCGCCAGCAGCGGGTGGTGACGCTGACGCCGTCGCCCGTTGTTGACCGCGTGTACTTTTTCAGGGACCTGGTTCCCGGTAAGGTCAACCGTGCGACCGCCGTCGAGGAGGGCTTGGGCGGCAACGGCATCAACGTTGCGCGCACCCTCAATCTGGCAGGCAACCCCACCATAGCCGTGATCCCTGCCAGCGAAGCGGACAGGACCAAGGCTGCACTTCTGCAGTCGGTGTCGGCGCCGGTTTCAACCGTTCCCGTTTCCACGTCCTTCCGGGTCAACACGGTGCTGGTGGACTCCCGAGGCACCACAACCAATGCGAACCAGCGCCCCGGAATGCTGCCCCTGGGGGAATGGCGGTCCATCTGCGAAGCGACGCTGCGGGAGGTCCTGGCATTGGAAGCCGACTGGCTTGTGGTTGCAGGTGCCCTGCCGGTCACGGAGGACGGCCAACCGGCCGATCTTGATTGGCTCCTTCGTGAGGCGCGGGCTGTCGGCACCAAGATTTGTTTGGACGTCAACGGCCCCGATCTGAGCCGCTGGGCCGCCACAGGCCTCGTTGATCTGGTCAAACCCAACGTTCCCGAGCTTGAAGCGTTTTCCGGAAGGAAACTGACAACAGTCGGCGACGTAGTCCGTGCGGCCGAAGCGCTCCGGCGGGCCGGCGTCGGGGCGGTCCTGGCCAGCATGGGGGCGGACGGGCTCATTGGATCTGGACCCGACGGTGTTCTCTGGGCCCGGGCGCCAAGGACCCCGGTGGTCAATACAACAGGCGCCGGAGACGCCGCCCTGGCCGGATTCCTGAGCGAGGCCTGCTCGGAACCCGAAGGCCCGAACGGGCCGCGCAACCGTGCGTGGTCTTTCTCGAAAGCGCTGGCCAGGTCCGCTGCCTGGGGCGCCCTGGCCGTGGCACGTACAACGACGGCACTCGGCAGCCTCTCCGGCGCGCCGGCGGTGCCAGTCCAAGACCCTGAAGAAGACTTCCGCCTTGGCGTGGCCTAAGGCGCAACCGATGTCACAAAGGAGCACATTATGAAACCACGTACTGCCCTGATCACCGGTGGCGCCCAAGGAATAGGCGCCCGTGCAGCGCATACCCTGGCCGAAAGGGGCTGGCGCGTACTGTTAGCCGACCTCAACGAGGGGGCCGCCAAAGATCTCGCCGAGGAACTCAACCGCATAGCACCAACGTACGCACCCCATCTCGGTTTCGGCGTGGATGTAGCGGACGAGACCAGCGTGGAAGGCCTCTTTGCCTCTGTGGCCCAGGAGACCGCCGGTTTGGACGGCCTGGTCAACTGCGCCGGCAACATCCTCCGGCAACCCGCTGAAGAGCTGGACATCGCCCAGTGGCGGCGTCTTTTGGACATCCATCTGACGGGTTCCATGCTGATGGCGAAGACCGGCTTTACACTGCTGAAAGCCAGCCGCGGTTCGATCGTGAACATCGCCTCAGTGGGCTCCTCGTTCGGGCTCCCGGGCCGCTCTGCCTATTCCACGGCGAAGACCGGAATGCTGGGCCTGACCCGGACCCTCGCCGTTGAATGGGGTAAGCATGGAATCCGCGTCAATGCGGTGGCTCCAGGCTATGTGAACACCGAAATGGTCCGCAGCGGCTTACGGAACGGCACACTCAGCGAGCAGACCCTCCTGGGACGCACGCCGCTGGGCCGGTTGGCGGAACCATCGGAAATCGCCTCCGTGATTGCTTTCCTGCTGTCCCCGGACGCATCGTTCATTCACGGCGAAGTGGTCAAGGTAGACGGCGGGCTTACCATCGACGGGACATTCGACTGACTGACCATACAAGAGGGCCGCAGCCACCGGGCTTCCCGGGAGCTGCGGCCTTTTACGTTTGCGGCGCGGTCCAGACTACTTCAAGGCACGACGGCGACCTTGGGGGAGGCGCCCCTGCCCACCTTTTCGAAGGCACCAGCAATATCGGCGAGCGGGACGGTCTCAACCATCAGCTCCCCTAAGTCCGGGTGCGCTTGCAGAACTGCCAGCGCCAGTTCATAGTCAGGCCGGTGTGAGCTGTAGCTCGTGATGATGTCCAGTTCCTTCCGCACGGCATCGTTGGCTGCGAGCACGGGCGGCTCTCCATAGAGGGCCACCATCACCAAGCGGCCTCGCACAGGCAGTTCCCTTACGGCATCATCCAGGGCGGCAGACGCGCCGGCGGCCTCAATCCAGACCGTGGGCCTGAAACTTCCGGGCACTGATTCCACCAAGTCCAACCCGAGCCGGGCCGCGAGGCGCGCACGATCAGCGACGTCACGCGCCGTACCCTTCAGGAGGACGCGGGCCCCAAGATATCCGCACACCAGAGCTGCCAGAATGCCGATCGTTCCTGGCCCGCTGACCACCACGGCGTCTTCTGAGGTGATCCTGCCTCTGCTGGCGACGGCGCGAGCGGCAACGGACAGTGGCTCGGTGAGAACTGCCGTTTTGGACGGGACTCCTGGGGGCACGGCCAGCAACTGGGAAGCCGGGATCCGGACGTAGGCCGCGGCACCGCCGTCGCGCGTTAAGCCCAAGGTGACCTTTCCGTCGCAGCCGTTCGCGTAGTCCTCCAAGCACGAAGGGCAGTCCCCACACCCCGACTGGGCGATCGCGGTGACCCTGTCCCCCGCCGCAAAACCTTGCCCATCGCGGACCACGGTTCCCACAATCTCGTGGCCCAAAGTGGTGCCGCAGGGCACCCAGTCATAGCCGTCGTCGCCATTCCAGATGTGAAGATCGGACCCGCACAATCCGCAGTATTGGGTGCGGACAAGAACCTCGCCCGCACCGGGCGCGAGCAGGTCCTTCATGCCAACGGTGACGCTGTGAGGGGCTGTCGATGATCGGACGGCGGCAGGCGCTGATGCCGGTAAGTTCACTGTTTTCCTTCCGGAATGCGGCAGTTCCCGGGGGCCTGGGGCACCGCCGGGAACTGTCCGTGTATCTGATGAGCGGAGTTATTGGATCTGGTCCAAGGGCTTGCCGGAGTTGTTCTTCCACTTCAGGACCACAACGGTGGAAATGGCTGCTACGGCGATGACGTAGAGATTGAAGACCCAGCCGATATCGATCGAGTTGAGCCAGGTGCTGAGGTAGGACGCGGTGCCGCCGCAAATGGCGACGCCCAGGGAGATGGACACTCCGAAGATGCGGGTGCGGTATCGGGTGGGGATCTGTTCCGAGATAGCAGCCGGCTTGGAACCAGTGATAAAGGCGACCAACAAGAGCCCTGCGGTCTGTGCGACAAGCAACGTCCACGGCTCGCTGCTCATCAAACCCCACAGCGGGAAAACGGTGGCCGCGATGCCCACGAGCGAGATCAGCGTAGTGACCTTGCGGCCCCAGTGGTCGGAAATCCAACCCGAGACAGGGAGGAACAGGATGTAGACCACCTGGGCGACGGCACTCATCACAAAGGCCTGGCCTGGGTCCATGCCCTTGACTCCGATTGCGTAAATGGCTGCCGAGGTAACCCAGGTGTAGTAGGTCAAGGTTGCCCCGGCCTCATACAGGAACAGCTTAACGCCGGCGGCAACCACTTGCTTCTTGCTCCACGCTGGCGCTGCATCGGCTTCGGGAGCACCCGCTACGTGTTCGCTTTCCATCATGCCCCGGCGCAGCCATAGCGCTGCGACAGCCAACAGGGCGCCTGCTGCGAACGGAATTCTCCATCCCCACTCCATCATCTCCGGCTTGCTGAACACACCCGTCAGCATGGCCATGAAGAAGGTGGCGAGCAGGGAACCCGACCCCACGGCGATAAAGACCGAGCTCGACCACAGGCCGCGCCGCTTCGGCGGCGCGATCTCCGCGATGTAGGCATAGGACGTCGTCGACTCGCCACCGTGGGCAAAGCCTTGGATAAGACGGGCCAGCAAAAGGAGCAGGGATGCCCAGCTCCCGATCGCGGCGTAGGACGGGATCAGGGCGATGCCGAGACTGGCCCCTGCCATCAGGAACATGGTGGTCAGCAGGACCTTGCGCCTGCCCAATTTGTCGGCCAACGGGCCGAAGACCAGCCCGCCAATGGGCCGCATGAGGAAGCCGACGGCGAAAACGGCCAGGGTGCTCAGCAGCGCCGACATGGGATTTCCGGAGTCGAAGAGGCTGCCGGCGATGTAGACCGAGGCAACGGTGTAGATGGTCCAGTCGAACCATTCCAGCAGGTTGCCTACTCCGGTGGCGAGCAAGGATTTGCGCTGTAGACGCAGCCGCTCGGGGCTGATCCCCTGCTGGGCTGCGTTCTGCTCAACAATCGTCATTGAATGCTCCCGCGTTGGGAAGCCACGTTAGGTGGCTTGGACTCGGACGTGACCCGGCCACGATGTGCTGCCCCTCTGGGCGAGGCAGAATCGGCCGGGATGTGGGCCGGAAGGCTCACTTTCTGCAATCAACATCACCATGCGGACAAAATGTCTGTCAAGTGATAATTTAGAAAAATGGCAGGAAGGCCCCGCCTCCCAGCCCAATTCCCGAACAAGAAAACGCCAAACCAGGCGCAAGGAGGACCCATGGACACGAATCTTGAGGGCAGAGTAGCCCTTGTTACCGGAGCAAGCAGCGGTATCGGCGCCAGCGTGGTCCGCCGGCTCCTCACGGCCGGCGCCCGGGTGCACGGGGTGGCACGTCGACAGGAAGCCCTCAACGAAGTCAGTCCTGGACACCTCGCCGACGGCCGCTTTGTGGCACACGCCTTGGACGTCTCCGACACTGCTGGCGCCCGGAGCCTCGCAGCACATTTGGCGGAATCCGACCCCATCGACATCCTTGTCTGCGCCGCAGGGACCAACGTTCCGCGCCGGCGGGTAGCAGAGCTCACGGATGAGAGCTTCGACCAGATCATGAAAACCAACGTCTATGGTGTCTTCACGCTGCTCTCGGCAACGCTTGACCAGTTGCGCGAACGTCAAGGGGACGTGGTCATCATTTCCAGCATCGCCGCGAGCTGGCCGGACCACAGCGGCGCCGCTTACGGCGCGTCCAAAGCCGCGCTGCTGGGCCTGGCACGAGGAGCTTCCAGGGACGAACACGGCAATGGCATCCGCGTGTGCAGCATACTGCCGGGCATCGTGGACACCCCCATCCTTGACCTCCGTCCGAGCCCGCCGCCGCGGGAAGTCCGGGACTGGGCCATCCACCCGGACGACATCGCCGAGGCCGTCCACTGCGCCGTGAGCCTGCCACCCCGGACCAACATCGCCGAAATCAGCGTCGTCGCCACCAGGCTGCAGTCGCTCAGCAACACCCAGGCAGCCACCCCGGAACTTCCGGCCGGCATGCGAAGCTGAAGGACCACGGCCGCCCGCCGCTCCGGCCGGTGGGCGGCCAGCGGGCGGCAGGCCGCTACTACTCCACCGTGACCGATTTGGCGAGGTTGCGTGGCTGGTCAACGTCGAGTCCCTTTTCAGCGGCAAGGCCTGCAGCAAAGAGCTGAAGCGGAACCGTGGTCAGCAAGGGCGCCAGCAGCGGTGACGACCCCGGCACAGCAATTACCTCGTCCGCCCATTCCGCAACAACCCCGTCCTCTTCCTCCGCCACGGCAATCACCCATCCACCGCGTGCTTTGACCTCCTGGATGGTGGACATGACCTTCGCGTGAAGAAGGCTGCTGTGCCTCAGCGAGGGAACAATGACGATGACCGGCTGACCCTCATCGATCAGGGCGATCGCGCCATGCTTCAGCTCGCCCGCCGCGAACCCCTCGGCATGGATGTACGCGAGCTCCTTGAGCTTGAGGGCGCCCTCCAAAGCCACCGGGAATCCAACATGCCGCCCAATGAAGAGTACGGATGTTGCCTCCCGCAAGTCTGCGGCCAAGGCATTGATCCGGCCCGCACGGTCGAGCGTGCGCTGGATCAGGTCCGGGATTCTCCGCAACTCCTTGGCCACGGCAAAGGTTTCCTCCCGCAATGCGCCGCCCCGAAGTTGGGCCAGGTACAGCGCCAGGAGGAGGTTGGCGGTGACCTGGGCAAGGAAGGCCTTGGTGGAAGCAACGGCAATTTCGGGTCCGGCGAGCGTATGGAGGACGCCGTTCGATTCACGGGCAATCGTCGATCCTTGCGTGTTGCAGATGGACAGCACCACGGCGCCCTGCTCCCGGGCGTAACGGACCGCCATCAAGGTGTCCATGGTTTCTCCGGACTGCGATATGGCCACCACCAGCGTCCGCGCATCGAGCATGGGCGTGCGGTATCGGAATTCGTGGGCGAGATCGACTTCGACCGGTATCCGGCACCAGCGCTCGATTGCGTATTTGGCGATCTGCCCGCCGTAGGATGCCGTACCGCAGGCAACCACCACCACCCTGTTGATCCCGGCGAACGTGGACTCCTCGATGCCCAACCCATCCAGTCGGACAGATCCGTCAATGCCGATGCGGTCCTGGATGGTCCGGCGGACAGCTTCGGGCTGCTCCAGCATTTCCTTGGCCATAAAGGAAGCATGGCCGCCCTTGGATGCTGCCACGGGGTCCCAGTCCACTGCCACTTCGGTGACCTGCACCGGTACGCCGTCGAAGTCGGTCGCCGCCACGGTGTCCGCGGTGACGGCGACAACCTGGTCCTGGCCCAGCTCAACGGCACGCCTGGTAAATTCACCAAAGGCCGCGACGTCGGAGCCCAGGAAGTTTTCGCCGTCCCCAATTCCGACGACGAGCGGCGAGTTGCGCCGTGCGGCCACCACCAGCCCGGGATGCCCCGCATGGACTGCCAGGAGCGTGAAGGAACCTTCCAACTGCCGGCACGCGCTGCGCATGGCGCCAACGAGCAGGTCATCACTGTCATCGACGGCGACCGGCCCGCGGTCATCGACTGCGGACCGGTACGCCTGCGCGAGCAGGGCGGCAGCCACCTCGGTATCCGTCTCAGAGGAAAAGACATGCCCCTCGCCGGAGAGCGACAGCCTCAAGGCTGCAGCGTTCTCGATGATCCCGTTGTGAATCACTGCCAGCCGTCCCCGATCAGCAAGGTGGGGGTGGGCATTGGCGTCCGTCGGGGCGCCATGGGTCGCCCAACGGGTGTGCCCAATTGCAACCTCACCGCCCGGAACCGGCGATTCATCGATTAACGCAGCGAGGTTGCCGATCTTCCCGGCCTTCTTGCGGATATGGACCCCGCCTGCCGATTGAACGGCGATGCCCGACGAGTCGTACCCCCTGTACTCAAGGCGGCGCAAGCCGCCCATGACCACATCCAGGGCACGTTGCCGGTGAGCTTGAACTGAGTCGGACCTGCCGACGTAACCAACGATTCCACACATGGGCCCAGCCTAGCCGAGCTTGGAAATTTCTTCCAAGCTATATTGATTGGTAGAAAATTCCTGCTAAGGTTGTGATCAACACCACCCCCTCCCCAACACCCAGCAGAGAGTTCTCTCGACAGAAAGGCCTCGAAATGACCGCTCGTACACAACGGCGTGGAATGACAGCCAAGGCAGCCGCCTTCATCGCCGCGGCCGGCCTCACGGCAAGCCTGGCCGCTTGCTCCTCCTCCGCAGCCGAGTCCAAGCCACTCGTAGGGCTCATCACCAAGACCGATGACAACCCCTACTACGTGAAGATGCGTGAGGGTGCCGAGAAGAAGGCAGCGGAATTGGGCTTCGACCTTCAGTCCCTCTCCGGCCAGGGCCAGAGCGACAACGACTCGCAGGTCAAGGCGATCGAGAATCTTGTAGCCCGTGGCGCCAAGGGCATCATGATTGCCCCCTCAGACTCTGAAGCGATCCTCCCCGCCATCAAGAAGGCCCGGGACGCAGGAGTCTTCGTGGCAGTCCTCGACTCCCCCACCAACCCGACAGATGCTGCCGACGCGACGTTCGCGACCGACAATTTCCAGGCCGGCGTATTGATCGGGCAATGGGCCGCAGCGCAGTTTGCCAACAAACCCGCAAGGATCGCCATGCTGGACCTCAGCCCGGCGCAGGTTGCCGTGGATGTCCAGCGAAACCAGGGATTCCTGCAGGGGTTCGGCGTGGATGTCGCGGACAAGAACAAGATAGGCGACGAAAAGGACCCCCGGATCGTGGGGCATGAAGTCACCAACGCAAACGAGGCCGGCGGCCGGGCTGCCATGGAGAAGCTCCTCCAAAGGGACCGCACCATCAACCTCGTCTACACCATCAACGAGCCTGCCGCGGCAGGCGCCTACTCCTCCATCAAGGCCGCCGGCTTGGAAGGGCAGGTCACGGTGGTTTCCATCGACGGCGGCTGCCCGGGCGTCAATGACGTCAAGGCCGGGGCAATCGGCGCCACGTCCATGCAGTTCCCCATCAAGATGGCCAGCGACGCGCTCCAAGCCATCAGCGGTTACCTGGAGGACGGCACCAAGCCCGCCACCACGGATGGCCTCGATTTCACCAATACGGGCGTCACGCTCATCACGGACAAAGCCGCACCCGGTGTCACTTCCGAACCCACTTCCTGGGGCCTGGAGAACTGCTGGGGCTAAAGCCAGGCAGCCAGACCACACCGTTCATTGAACAGCGAAGGTACAACAATGAAGTCAGTATCCGCGACCCCCGGCAGCCCGGCGCCTGTCAAGAACGCCGAGGCACCGGCCCAACGCAGGGTCGGCGAGCGCCTTGATGACCAGCCACCCGTCCCGTTGCTCGGGAAGATCCAGCGCCAACTGCACGCCCACCCCCTCCTGGGGCCGACGGCCGTCCTGATCCTCGCTTGCGTCGTCTTCACCGCGATGGTGGGCCCACGGTTCATCGATCCCCTCAACGTCTCGCTCATCCTCCAGCAGGTCCAGATCATCGGCATGGTGGGCATCGCACAAACGCTCATCATCCTGACAGCCGGCATCGACCTTTCCGTCGCCGCCGTTATGGTCTTCACCACCGTCATCTCCGGCAAGCTGGCCGCCGAAGCCGGGCTTCCCGCCGTCGTCGCGCTGGTTATTGCGTTGGCGACGGGTGCTGCCTGCGGTTTCCTCAACGGCATCCTGGTGACGCGTTTCCGTGTCCCGCCGTTCATCTCCACCTTGGGAACGCTCAGCATCTTCACGGCCTTGAACCTGCTGGCTTCAGGCAGCCAGACCATCAAGGCCAACGTCCTGCCGGGCTTGCTGCTGTGGCCGGGCGAAACGTTCCGGGTCCTCGGAGCACCGGTCACATACGGGTCCATCCTGGTGTTGCTGAGCTTCGTCGCTGTTGCGTTCATCCTCAAGCGCACCGCGTGGGGCGAGCACATCTACGCAGTAGGCGACAACGCCGAAGGAGCCCGGCTCAGCGGCATCCGCACCACCCGGGTACTGCTCAGCGTCTACGTCGTGGCGGGCATCATTTGCGCCATTGCAGGCTGGTTGCTGATCGGCCGCGTCGGATCCGTCAGCCCGTTCTCCGGAGAAGGCGTCAACCTCGCCAGCATCACCGCGGTGGTCATCGGAGGAACCAGCCTCTTCGGTGGCCGCGGGAACGTCCTTGGCACCCTCCTGGGCGCCCTCATCATCGGGGTCTTCAGTAACGGCCTGACCCTGGCAGGCGTCGACGTCCTTTGGCAGGTATTCACTACAGGAGTGCTGGTCATCGTCGCCGTCGGGCTGGACCAGTGGACCCGAAAGGTCGCAGGATGACTTCGAACCCAACCCTCACCACGCAGCCTATCCTCCAGGCACGGAACCTCGTGAAGCGGTACGGTCACGTCACCGCCCTGGCAGGCGCCGACCTGACCCTCTACCCCGGCGAAGTCCTGGCAGTGATCGGCGATAACGGTGCCGGTAAATCCTCCCTCATCAAGGCGCTCTCCGGTGCGCTGATCCCGGACGAAGGCGAAATCCAGGTTGATGGCACCACGCAGAAGTTCCGTTCGCCCTTGGACGCCCGCAGCGCTGGCATCGAAACGGTCTATCAACACCTCGCCCTGGCCCCGGCACGTGACATCGCCGCGAACCTCTTCCTTGGCCGCGAAATCCGGAAGCCCGGCCCGCTGGGATGGGGACTGCGGATGCTGGACCACAAGAAAATGCGCAGTGAAACCGCCCGGATCATGGGCGACCTGGGGCTGCTGACCATCCAGAACATCGGCCAAGCGGTCGAGACGCTCTCCGGAGGCCAACGCCAAGGGGTGGCCGTTGCCCGCGCGGCAGCATTCGGCAGCCGCGTGATCATTATGGACGAGCCCACAGCCGCCTTGGGCGTCAAGGAATCAGGCAAAGTTCTGGACCTGATCGCGGGCATCCGGGACCGCGGCATCCCCGTCATCCTTATCAGCCACGACATGCCCCACGTCTTCGAAGTAGCGGACAGGATCCATGTCCAACGGCTGGGCCGCCGCATCGCCTGCGTCCAGAAAACGGACATCACCATGAACGACGCTGTGTCGCTGATGACCGGTGCGCAAACACCGCCCGAGGGGCACGATCCCGAAGCACTCCCAGCCCGGCTGGCCGTCCGATGAACGCTTACTTCACTGTTCGTGCCGAAAGTGACGGGCCCGACGTCGGGCATCTCACCCAAGCAGCCGGCGACGACGGACGCCTCCGCTTCTGGTGGCTTGGCCAGGCAGGCTTCGCCTTTGAATATGCCGGGCGGCGAATCCTGCTGGACCCGTACCTTTCGGACAGCCTTGCAAAGAAGTACGCCGGAACCCTGTTCCCGCACACGCGGCTCCAGCCAGTGCCCGTGGACCCGGCGGAGGTGCGCGGTGTGGAAGCCGTGCTGCACAGCCACGCCCACACGGACCATTTGGACCCGGACACGGTCGCCGGCCTGCTGGCGCACAACTCCCCCGTGTTCGTGGCGCCCAGGGCACGGCGCGAGGTGGCCTTGGCCCGGCACGTTCCCGAGGACCGGCTGCGTGCCGTCACCGCCGGGGACGTAGTGGACCTCGGCGACGGCGTGACCGTCACGGCCGTACCGGCAGCCCATGAAGAGCTCGAAGTCGACGCCAACGGCGATTCGGTCTTCCTCGGCTACATCCTGGACATCGCCGGCCTGCGGATCTACCACTCCGGCGACTGCGTCCCTTATGAGGGTCAAGCGGAACTACTCCGTAGCCACGCCGTGGACCTTGCCCTGCTGCCCATCAACGGACGCGACAAGCACAGGCTGCAGAACGGCGTTCCCGGCAATTTCACAGTTCACGAAGCAGCGGCCCTCTGCAAGCAGGCGGCGATTCCCGCCGTCGTTGGCCACCACTTCGGCTTGTTCGACTTCAATACGGTGTCCCGCGAGGAAGCCGCCCGCGAACTTGGCGAGGTGGCCGGTGACCTGCAATGGACCCTCCCCGATGTGGGCCTATGCCACGTCATCGAGTCCGCCCACCACGCCGCACAGCTGGAAGGACGCTGACATGGACCTCGAAAAATCGCTCCGTGGACTTCGGATCGTACCCGTCATCGAAATCGCCGACGCCGACGATGCTGTGCCCTTGGGGCACACGCTGGTGGAGGCCGGGCTGCCGGTAGCTGAAGTGACCTTCAGGACACCGGCCGCGGCCGAGGCCATCGCACGCATGGTGCGTGACGTGCCCGGATTGCTGGCAGGTGCCGGCACGGTCCTTTCCGAAGCGGATGTGGACGCAGCCATCGACGCCGGTGCCCATTTCCTGGTCTCGCCGGGGATGAATCCCGCGGTGGTTGGCAGGGCACAGGCGGCAGGTGTGCCGATCATTCCCGGGGTCACCTCACCCACGGAAATTGAAGCCGCACGGGCCCTCGGCCTCCGTTTGCTCAAGCTTTTCCCTGCCGAAGCCGTGGGCGGGCTGCCGCTCGTCAAAGCGTTTGCGGCGCCATATCCGGATGTCGCGTTCATGCCAACCGGCGGCATCACCGCCTCCACCGTGGAGGCCTGGCTGCAAGCCCCGAATGTGGCCGCCTGCGGCGGTTCCTGGATCGCCACGAAGGCCGACATCTCCGGCCGGCGCTGGGACGACATCCGCAGCAAAGCCAGCCAGGCCGTGCGCCTGGCATCCCCTTCAGTGGCGTCCTCCTGACGGCCACCGATCCCATCAAAACCACCTATTACAAGGAGAACCACAATGAGTGAAACATACGTCCCCCAGAACGGCGTGGCGCTGAGCGGCAAGGTCGCAATCGTCAGCGGCGCGGCATCCGGCATCGGCGAGGCCGTGGCCCGCATCTTCGCCGCCAACGAAAGCAACGTCCTGTTGGTGGACATCGACGAGGAACGCCTGGACAAGGTCACCGCCAGCATCCGCGGCTACGGCCGCGGCGAAGTCCACTCCATCCTGGCCGACGTCACCGACGAGCAGTCCGTGATCGACCTCTTCGCCTGGGCCAAAACCAACTGGGGCAGCGTGGACCTCCTGGTGAACAGCGCCGGCCGCGACTCCCTCGCCCCGCCCGTCACGGACGTCAGCCTGGACGAGTGGAACAAGACCCTGAACCCGAACCTGACCGCCGTGTTCCTGATGTGCCGCGAAGCGTTCCGCATCATGGAGAAGCAGGAGAACGGTGGACGCATCATCAACATGGGTTCCTCGTCGGCCCGCGTCGCTTCCGGCCCGGGCCACAGCCCCTACCGTGCGTCCAAGCACGGCCTCATGGGTTTCAGCAAGAACATCCTGCTGGAAGGCAAGGACAAGAAGATCGGCGTCACGGTCATCAACCCGTCCCATGTGAAGACCCCCATGACCGAAATCATCGACAAGGGCCTTTACGACGGCGATGTTCCCGCCTACATCGACGGCTGGCTGGACAAGAAGGAAATCGAGGAAGGCATCCACGCCAGCTGCATCGAGGTGGACAACGTCGCCGAGATCACCCTTTACGTGGCAACCCGGACACCGGACGTCACCATTCCGCAGATCGCCCTGTACCCCACCCACAAGGCACACCGCTACGGCATGGAGGTCTAGCCTGTCATGAAGGCTGCCATTCTCAATGGACTCAATGACCTGGAGTACCAGGACATCCCTGAGCCCGAGCCTGTAGGCGAGGACCCCGTCCTGGTGCGCGTCGGCGCCGTCGGGGTTTGTGGTTCCGACGTGCTGCGCTACGGCCACGGCAAGGCGTACCACTATCCGCTGGTGCTCGGCCACGAGTTCTCCGCGATCGTGGAGGAAGCCCCCACGGACTCCGGGCTCAGGCCCGGTGACCGCGCTGCAGTCTTTCCCCTGCTGCACCAGCACGGGGACCCGATGTCCGAAATCGGTGAACACGCCCTGGGCACCGGGTACGACTACTTCGGCTCCCGACGGCACGGTGCCATGTCCGAACGGATGTGGGTACCGGCCAAGAGCATCTTCCGTGTCCCGGAAAATACTCCCTTGACGCACGCAGCCATGGTGGAGCCGGCAGGCGTAGCCCTGCACGCCATGCTCAAACTGGACATCCCTACCCACGCCACGGCCTTGGTGATCGGAGCAGGTCCCATTGGTGCCTTGACGGCCCAGTGGCTCAGGATCCTGGGGTGTTCACGGGTGCTTGTGGCCGATATCGATGACCGGAAACTGGAGATCATGTCCGGGCTGGGGTTCGATGTCCTCGACGCGAGGACCGGCGACACCGCCGACCTCGCACGGGCTGCCACCGACGGCTGGGGACCGCAGATCACCGTGGAAGCCACCGGGAACCCGAAGGCACTGGTCCAGGCCATCGACGCCGCTTCCGTCCAGGGGCAGGTAGTGCTGCTCGGTGACTTGAGCGGGGACCTCCACTTGGCCAAGGCGGAGGTATCCTCCCTGCTGCGCCGGGAACTGCGCCTTTACGGGACGTGGAACGCCAAGGTGACCCCCAAGGGCCACAGTGAGTGGGACATGGTTATCGCGCATCTGGGCAAAGACCTGAAAGTGGAGGAGCTCATCAGCCACGTCCGTCCCTTGAAAGAGGCCCCGGGACTTTTCCGGCAACTCACCGACCGCTCCATTTGGTACAACAAGGTGCTGTTCGCGGTCTCCGAAGAAGCGCAGGAGGAGGTGCGGTCACAGTGAAGGCTGCAAGGCTCCACTCCGCCGGCACCATCACTGTGGACGAGGTTGACCGTCCGGTGGCCGGACCCGGTGACATTGTCATCAAGGTCCGCGCGGCATCCATTTGCGGTACGGACCGCCGCATCGCCACCAACGGCCACTTCAAGCTTCCGGAAGGAACGCCGAGGGTCCTCGGCCACGAGTTTGCCGGCGACATCGTCTCGGCCGGGGATGAAGTTGCCGGTTATGCCGTGGGCGACAGGGTCAGTGTCACCCCCAACGTAGGTTGCGGACGCTGCGCGAGCTGCCTGGTGGGACTCAACAACATGTGCCCGTCCTACGAGGCATTCGGCATCACCATGGACGGTGGTTTCCAGGAATACGTCCTGATTCCGCGGTTCGCCATTGAACGCGGCAACGTCTTCCATCTTCCGGATACCGTGGATTATGCCGAGGCAGCCCTGGTGGAACCGCTGTCCTGCTGCTACAACGCCATCAGCAAGCTGGACGTCGGACCCGAAACCACCGTGCTGGTCATGGGAGCCGGGCCGATCGGGGCGTGCCACGTGATGCTGTCCAAGCTCTACGGCGCCGCCAAGGTCATCGTCTCTAACAACCGCCAGGCACGGCTCGACTTCGCAGGCTCCGTTGGGGCTGACGTCCTGGTCAACCTGGGCGAGCGCGAGCTGGCGTCCGTGGTGGCGGAAGAAACGTCCGGCCGGGGCGTGGACGTCGCACTGACGTGCGTTTCCAAACCGGAAGTCCAGGCTGAAGCGGTGGACCTGCTGGCCATGCACGGGCGGGTGAACTTCTTCGCCGGCCTCGGCAAGGCCCAGCGGGTTCCCGTGGATACCAACCGCGTCCACTACCAAGGCCTCACTTTGACGGGAACCACCGGCTCCAGCAACTCCGATTACGCCGCCTCGCTGCGGCTCGTCGGAGAAGGCCGGTTGAACCTCTCGCCACTGGTCACGGAGACCTTCACACTGGATGACATCGAGAAGGCCATGGACTACGCAGGATCGGGCGCGGGCATGAAAGCCATGATCCTTTTCGACTCGAAGTGAAGCGCGGGCCCACAGTTACCGCGCACGCAGAAACGGACATCTGATGACGACGAAGTACATCATGGCACTGGACTCCGGCACCACCGGAATCAGGTCAATCCTCTACAGCCAGGACCTTGAAATCGTGGGTGAAGCCAGCCAGGAGTTCACCCAGATCTATCCCAAGCCCGGCTGGGTGGAGCACGATCCCATCGAGATCTGGAACACCCAATTGGCCGTAGCCCGGCGGGCGACGGAGGCAGCGGGCATCGATCCGCGGGACATCGGCGCAATCGGTGTCACCAACCAACGCGAAACCACCGTGATCTGGGACCGAAGCACCGGCAAGCCCATCATGAACGCCATCGTGTGGCAAGACCGGCGCACGGCTGGGCTGTGCGATGAGCTGAAGGAGAAAGGCTTTGAAGAGTACGTCCGGACCACCACCGGCCTGGTGGTGGACGCCTACTTCTCCGGAACCAAGATCGCCTGGATCCTGGACAACGTTCCCGGCGCCCGGGCGCGCGCCGAGGCCGGAGAACTGTGCTTCGGCACCGTGGACAGCTGGCTGATCTGGAACCTCACCGGGGGCAAGGCCCACGTGACGGACTACTCCAACGCCGCACGGACCATGCTCTTCAACATCAACACCCTGGACTGGGACGACAAACTGTTGGACGAACTGGGGGTTCCACGGATGCTGCTCCCCCAGGTCCGGCCCAGCAGCGAAGTCTACGGCCACACCTGCGATGCGATCTTCGCGGGGGCCCGCATTCCCGTGGCTTCGGCCGTGGGGGACCAGCAGGCAGCCCTGTTCGGCCAGGCCTGCTTTGACCGTGGCATGGTCAAAGCCACCTACGGGACAGGAGCCAGCCTGGTGATGCACACCGGGGACGCGCCCGTCAGCTCAACCAACGGGATGCTCACCACCATCGCCTGGGGTTTGAACGGGAAGGTTGAGTACGCCCTGGAAGGCCTGATCTTTGTGGCTGCTGCCTCCATCCAGTGGTTGCGTGATGAGCTGCGCGTCATCTATGACTCGGCGGACAGCGAGTATGCCGCCATGCGCGTGGAGGACTCCGGCGGGGTCTACGTTGTTCCGGCGTTCACGGGAATGGCCGCGCCGTATTGGGATCCCTATGCCCGCGGCGCGATCCTGGGCCTCACGAGGGGATCCAGCCGGAACCACATCATCCGGGCAACCCTGGAGTCCATCGCGTTCCAGATCAAGGACGTCATCAACTGCATGGAGACGGATGCGGGCATCCCGGTCTCCGAAATCCGGGTGGACGGAGGGGCCGTCCGCAACAACTTCCTGATGCAGTTCCAGGCGGACATGCTCAACGTCCGTGTGCTCCGCCCCCGGCAGGTGGAATCCACCGCGCGGGGCGCCGCCCTCCTGGCCGGGTTGGCGTGCGGAATATGGCACAGCCAGGACCAACTCCGCGAGACCTTTGCGCTGGACCGGGAATTCATTCCGGACATGGCGGAGGAGAAGCGGCAGAAGTTGTACTCCGGCTGGCAGCGCGCCGTAGCCCGTGCCTCCGACTGGGAAGAGCACTAGACCATTGACCACTGCACATCGAGGAGAGCACCACTATGTTGTTGCCCGCCACTGAACCCACCATGTACTTCGTGGGGGTCACCACCAAGCAATCATCCATCATGCGCGTCTTCCCGGCATGGGCCGAGGAACTGGGACTGTCCGCAGTCCTGAAGGGAATCGACCTCCCTCCGGGCGCACCGGCGCCCGACTACCAGGACGTTGTCCGGTTCCTCAAAACTGATCCCCTGTCGCTCGGCGCGCTGGTCACCACCCACAAGCTGGACATCGTCAGCGCAGCAAAGGAACACTTCGACGGCTTCGGTGAGGATGCACAGGTGCTGCACGAGATCAGCAGCATCTCCAAGAAGGACGGGAAGCTGTGGGGCAACGCCATGGACGCCGTCACCAGCGGGCTGTCCCTGGAAGCGATTGTTCCTGATGACTACTGGCAGGACAGCGGGGCCGAGCTGGTGTTGCTGGGGGCCGGTGGTTCATCCCTGGCCCTGACGTACTACCTGCACAAACGCGCAGGCGCAGGATTCCCGGCACCGGCCAAGATCACGGTGACCAACCGCCGGGCCAGCCGATTGGAGGAAATGCGGTCGATGCATGCCAAGCTCGGCAGCAACCTGCCCATCAGCTACGTCCAGGTGGCAGACGCTGCGGAGAACGACGCCGTGGTTTCCGCCGCTCCACCCGGCTCAGTGATCATCAATGCCACTGGCTTGGGGAAAGACCGGCCGGGCTCACCGCTCACGGACAAAGTGGTCTTCCCCCAGGACGCCGTTGCCTGGGACTTCAACTACCGGGGCGAGCTCGTGTTCCTGGACCAGGCCAACGCCCAACAACCCAGCCTGAACGTCCGGGTAGAAGACGGCTGGGTCTACTTCCTCCACGGGTGGACGCGCGTGATCGCCGACGTCTTCGCCATCGACATTCCAACCCGCGGACCGGTCTTCGACCGCTTGTCCGACATCGCACTGAACGTTTCCAAGAAGGAGATTTCCTCATGAGCACCACCGCCGCCAAGACAACTGCAGCTGAGACGACCGTCCAGGCAGTATTGACAGACTTCGACGTCAAGACCGGGCTGTCCGCCGCGAAGGCACCGCTGCAACGCCGGCTCTCAGCCATGGCCAACATGTACGCGGACCAAGCCGCCGCTGCCGCACAGGTGGCCGAGGACGACGTCCTGGTCTATGAATTCTTCGACATGGGCGTTCCGTCCACGTCCGGTGACGTGGCCTACGGAACCAGCATCACCTACCCGGGCAAGGTGGGTGATGAGTACTACATGACCAAGGGCCACTTCCACGAGGTTTTGGACACCGCGGAGATCTACTACTGCCTGAGCGGCCATGGCTACATGCTGATGGAGAACCCCGAGGGCGACTGGCAGGCCGCGGAATTCACGCCAGGACAGGCAGTCTACGTTCCGCGCCGCTACGCCCATCGGAGCATCAACGTTTCGGCCACGGAGCCGCTGGTGACCTTCTTCGCCTTCCCGGGCCACGCCGGCCACGACTACGGGACCATCGAGACCAAAGGCTTCCGCAAATTGTGCGTCGAGCGGGACGGCAAGCCTGAGTTCATCGACAACCTGCGCTGGCAGGCCTGAGTGCCATGTCGCCGAACGTAACGCACGACGGCGGCCCTCGCCGGATTGCGGTGACCCCCCGTTCCATTTCGGACGGGGGGCACCCCGCCTTGCGGCAGCTCGAAAAGGCGGGATACGACGTCGTGTATCCCGCCCCGGGTGCCGTCCCCAACGAACAGCAGCTGCGCAGCGCGTTGCGCGGTTGCGTGGGCTATATCGCCGGGACGGAACGCCTGAGCGGCTCATTCCTGTCCGAATTCCCTGAGCTGAAGGCAATCTCCCGCAACGGAGTGGGGATCGATTCGATCGACGTCGACGCCGCCAAACGGCAAGGCATCAGCGTTCTCACCGCGCCCGGTGCCAATTCCCAGGGTGTCGCGGAACTGACCATCGCCCTCATGATGTCTGCGGTGCGAGGCATCCCGTGGCATGACGGTCAACTGAAGTCCGGGCAGTGGGCGCGACGCCCTGGCCGGGAAGTGTCGGGGCAAACGCTCGGCCTGCTCGGCTGCGGCCAGATCGGACGGCGGGTGGCCCTGATGGCGCTGGGGCTTGGAATGAAAGTGCTGGCTTTCGACGCCTACCCGTTGGAGTCCTTCCGACCTTCGGAGGACTTCGCCTGGGGTTCGCTGGACGACGTCCTGCGAACCTCCGACGTAGTTTCCCTCCACATGCCGCCGTCGGCGGAGCCGGTTATAGGGAAGGCCACTATCGGCTTGCTCAAACGCGGGGCAGGGATCATCAACACAGCCCGGGCTTCCCTGGTGGATGATGATTCAGTTCTGGCCGCCCTGGAATCGGGAGCCGTGGCGTTCCTCGCCACCGATGTTTTCGAAACCGAGCCTCCCGGCCGCACTCCCCTGGTGGGGCACCCGAATGTCATCGCGACCCCGCACATCGGTGGATACACTGGGGAAAGCGTTGACCGGGCCACCTGGGCTGCCGTGGACAACCTGCTTCAGGCCCTGGCCAACCAGCACTAGACCGGAGACTGCCACATGACGGAGACCTTTACCGACGGCGGACTGCTGCACCGGATTTCGGCGCGGCTGCCTTACCTTCCGCCGTCGCTCCGTCTTGTGGCGGAAGCTGTCCTGAAATCACCCGAACGCGCGCAGGCCATGACCATCACCGAACTGGCGCTGGCCGCCGGCGTTGGCGAATCGACCGTCTCGCGCTTCGTGCGCGAGCTGGGCGTGGACGGTTACAAGTCCCTGCTGCTGGGTTTGGCCGAAGCGGCCTTCATATCCAAGGCTGCCACCCAGGAGCAGCCTGCGGCGTCGGACGTTGTGTACGAGGGCGTCAACCGCGGTGACACCCCCGAGGACATCGTCGGCAAGGTTGAACGCAGCAGCATCCAGTCACTGAGGCGTACGGGACAGCGCCAGGACGTGGAAGCCATCCAGCGCGCCGTAGACATGATCGACGCCGCCAACACCTTGGTGTTCTGCTGCATGGGGTCCTCCAGCATCGCCGCCGAAGAGGCCGTGATGCGCTTCACCCGCGCAGGCAAGAAATGCATGCTCTACCGGGACACCACTATCCAGGTCATGCTCGCGACCATCCTTGCCCCGGGTGATCTCTTGATTGGTATCAGCGATTCGGGGCAAAGCACGCCCATCATCGAAGCGCTCCATCTGGCCCAACAACGTGGGGCGGCAACCCTGGCCATCACTGGCGCCGAAGGCTCTCCCCTGTTGGAGCACGCCGATATCGCACTGTTCACGGCTACGGCCCCGAGCGGCGGAGAACTCTACGGGGAGTCGGTCACCAGTAAATGGGGGCAGCTGCTGGTCATCGACATCCTCTACGCCGCCTACGCCACAAGGCACTATGACGCGACCGTCAAGAACCTTAAGGACACCTACCAGAGCAGCATCCGGCAATCGCGCCGGAGTTCGTAGCTCCCTCGGCACCTACTTCCAAGCCGCTACCCAAGCCAGCAGATCCCGCGATTCCAGGGATCCGCAAAAGGCATGGGCCAGCGGCTCCTGGCTTGCCATGTGTGGGACGGCGATGACTTTCATGCCTGCGGCCACCGCGGCCTTGGCGCCGGCCTCGGAATCCTCGAAGGCGACGCATTTCCCCGGGACTGCACCCAACGCCTCCGCAGCGGCCAGGTAGACATCCGGGGCCGGCTTGGGTTGCGCCACCTCTTCAGCCGAAACAGTGGCCGTGAACTGTGATTCGAAGCCACTGCGGGAGATGGCCACGTCCAGGATGCGACGGGCCGAGTTGCTCGCGACTGCCAGCGGTACCTTCGCCCCCATCGCCTCCACGATTTCGCGGGCCCCGGGCATGGGGCGACCCGATTCCAGCACCAGGAGCTCATTGACATCCAACAGCTGCTTGATGACAGAGGCCGGCTCGGCACCCGCCCGCTGGGCCATGAGGGGCCCAATGCGGCTGGCAGGGAGACCAACCAATTGATGGCGCAGCTCCCTGTCCAAGGCTATACCGAGTTGGTCACACACCATTTCCTGTGTGCGGGTCCACAGCGATTCGGTGTCCATCAGGAGGCCGTCGCAATCGAAGATCACGGCATCCGGACGCCAGGAACCGAATGTCTCAAGGAAGGTGGAAAAGAATTGGTCACGGTGAGTTGGCATCCCGGCATAGGGATTCATCGTTGGCCCTCCCCCGACCGCGGACGCCACACCACCACGGCCTGCGAGCGGGGGCGCGGCCGCTGCCCGCGGGCAAGGCTGACCACGTCACCGGCAGCACCAGCTGCGAAGATCCGTGCATCCAAGGGGGTCCTGCGCCGTGAAAGCTCCTCAGTCAGTTCGGCAACCTTGAACTGCAGGGCCGCCACTTGGTTCTCGAGCTCCATAATGCGTTTGATGCCCTCCAGGGACACCCCCGACTGCGAGAGGCGCTGGACCTCCCGCAGTTTGTCCACGTCATGCTGGGAATAGCGGCGGGACTTGCCGGGGGCGCGGCTGGGCGAGACGATGCCCAGGCGGTCGTACTGGCGCAACGTCTGCGGATGCATGTCGGCAAGCTCCGCGGCGACGGAGATGACAAAGATCGGCTGGTTGACGTCGATTGCCATGACCGCCTCCTTACAGCCGGGCCTTCGCGGCCAGATCCTGACGCGGGTTCGCGTCCGAGGTGGCGGCAGCGAACGCCTTGACGGCCTCTTCCGCTTCCTTGCTCAGGTTCTGGGGAACGGCGACGTCGATCGTCACGAGAAGGTCACCGGTCGCCTTCGATGTCTTCACGCCACGGCCTTTGACCCTCAGGGTGCGGCCAGCGGGTGTGCCCGCCGGGACACGCAACTTGACGGTGTCGCCGTCGAGCGTTGGAGCCTCGATAGTGGCGCCAAGCGCCGCCTCCGCAAACGTCACCGGCACATGGATGCGGATGTTGTCGCCTTCGCGCTGGAAGAAGTCATGGGGCTTCACGCTCACCGTGATGATGAGGTCGCCGTTTCCGGCGGGACCGGCGTTGCCCTTGCCGCGCTGGCGGACCTTCTGGCCGTCCTTGATGCCCGCCGGAATCTTGACGTCGATGACATTGCCGTTGCTCTCGCGCAGGCTGACCGTGGTGCCCTTGATGGAACCGGCGAACGAGATGGAGGTGGTGGCGGTCCGGTCGGAGCCCTTCTGGGGTGCACGCTGGAACCCGGCCGGCCCTCCTCCGAAGCCACCGCCGAACAGGTCGGCGAACTCGGGCGGGATACCGCCGCCGCCGGCCGGCTGGCGCGCGCCGCCAAACAAGCCACCGAACAGGTCTTCGAAGCCTCCGTTGGCGCCGGCACCGCTGCGTCCACCCGCGCCAGGGGCGAACCGGGCGCCACCCATGGCGCGGATGGCGTCGTACTGCTGCCGGTCCTCAGGACTCGACAGCACCGAGTAGGCCTCGGAAATGTCTTTGAACCGCTTCTCCGCAGCAGCATCACCGGCATTCGTATCCGGGTGGTACTGCCGGGCAAGCTTGCGGTAAGCCTTTTTGATATCAGCGTCGGAGGCGTCCTTGGCGATACCAAGGATCGCGTAAAAATCCTTTTCAACCCAGTCCTGGCTGGCCAAGAGCGTTTCCTTTCGTTGTGGTAACGAGATGGCAGTTCGTCCCAATGTTCTCTTCAAACACTGTCACGAACTGCCATCTCGATGAGTTGTTACGCGGGTACAGCCACAATCACCTGGGCTGCACGGAGGACACGCTCGCCTGAGCGGTATCCGGAGCGCAGCACCTGGCTGACGGTGTCTACCTCGATGTCCTCGCCGGGCTGCTGGATGAGTGCCTCGTGAATGGTGGGGTCGAATTCGACACCCGTTTCCGAGATGCGCTCGAGTCCGTACGTCTTCAGCGCGTTCTCCAGCTTGGTGGCGATGGCGGCGAAGGGTCCGTCCTCGAGGTCACCGTGCTGGCGTGCAGCGTCGACGTCGTCCAGCACCGGGAGCAGCGAGTTCAGGACGCCGATGACGGCCATTTCTCCTGCTACGGCACGGTCCCGTTCCACGCGCTTGCGGTAGTTGACGTACTCAGCCTGCAGGCGGAGGAGATCGTTGCGGAGCTCCGTTGCCTGGGCCTCGGCCGCTGCACCGGACGCTACCGACTCTTCAGCCGGAACCTCCACCCCGTTGAGGATTTCCTCAGCCTGGGAAAGGGCGTCGCCCTCGGTGGGAGCGGCGTCGCTTTCAGCTGCATCCGCGGATTCACCATGAGGGTGCCGCGCGGCCCCGGTCTCCGGGTCAACCTTGCGGTTGTCCCGGATGACGGGCTTGCGCTGCTCGTTGCCTTCGGAGTGCTCTTCTTCGTTGCCGTGATGAGGCATGGCTACTTCTTCGCTTCGTCTTCGTCGATGATTTCGGCGTCGACGATGTCCTCGTCGGCCTTGTCACCAGCGCCACCTGCGGGAGCGCCTTCAGCACCGGCACCCGGAGCGTCCGCAGCGGACGCCTGGGCGTAGATGGCTTCGCCGAGCTTGGTCTGGGAAGCCTGCAGCTTCTCAAACGCAGTCTTCACGGCGGCGTCGTCGGTGCCCTCCAGGGCGGACTTGAGGGCGTCGACGTCGGCCTTCACCTCGGTCTTGACCTCTTCCGGCAGCTTGTCCTCGTTCTCGGAGATCAGCTTCTCCACCGAGTAGGCGAGCTGCTCTGCGGAGTTGCGGGTATCCGTAGCTTCGCGGCGGGCCTTGTCCTCGGCGGCGTGCTCTTCGGCTTCGCGGACCATGCGGTCGATGTCTTCCTTGGACAGTGCCGTGCCACCGGTGATGGTCATGGACTGTTCCTTGCCGGTGCCCTTGTCCTTGGCGGATACGTGGACGATGCCGTTGGCGTCGATGTCGAAGGTGACCTCGATCTGCGGCACGCCACGCGGGGCGGGAGCAATACCGGTCAACTCGAACGTGCCCAGCGGCTTGTTGTCGCGGGTGAATTCACGCTCGCCCTGGAAGACCTGGATGGCCACGGACGGCTGGTTGTCGTCAGCGGTGGTGAAGGTTTCCGAACGCTTGGTGGGGATGGCGGTGTTGCGCTCGATCAGGTGGGTCATGACGCCACCCTTGGTTTCGATGCCGAGGGACAGCGGCGTGACGTCGATGAGCAGGACGTCCTTGCGCTCGCCCTTCAGGACACCGGCCTGGAGTGCGGCACCAACGGCCACAACTTCATCCGGGTTGACGCCCTTGTTGGGTTCCTTGCCGCCGGCGAGTTCCTTGACGAGCTCGGAGACGGCAGGCATACGGGTGGAACCACCGACGAGGACGATGTGGTCGATGTCGGAGACCTTGATTCCGGCCTCAGCAATGACGTCGTGGAACGGCTTCTTGGTGCGGTCCAGGAGGTCCTTGGTGAGGTCCTGGAACTTGGCACGGGTCAACTGCTCGTCCAGGTGGACCGGGCCGTCGGGGGTGACGGACAGGTACTGGAGGGAGATGTTGGTGCTGGTGGAGGAGGACAGTTCCTTCTTGGCCTGCTCAGCAGCTTCACGGAGGCGCTGGAGGGCGATCTTGTCCTTGGAGAGGTCGATGCCCTTGACCTTGAGCTGGCCCAGGAGCCACTCGACAACGCGGTTGTCCCAGTCGTCGCCGCCCAGGCGGTTATCACCGGCGGTCGCGCGGACCTGGATGGTGGAGAAGTTGTCTTCGTCCTTGCCGACCTCGAGGAGGGAGACGTCGAAGGTACCGCCACCGAGGTCGAAGACCAGGATGAGTTCGTCTTCCTTGCCCTTGTCCAAGCCGTAGGCCAGAGCGGCCGCGGTGGGCTCGTTGACGATGCGGAGGACGTTGAGGCCTGCGATTTCGCCGGCTTCCTTGGTGGACTGGCGCTCGGCGTCGTTGAAGTAGGCCGGAACGGTGATCACAGCGTCGGTGACCTTTTCGCCCAAGTAGCTCTCGGCGTCGTTCTTAAGCTTCATGAGGATACGCGCGGAGATTTCCTGCGGCGTGTACTTCTTGTCATCGATGGCGACGGTCCAGTCAGTGCCCATGTGGCGCTTAACGGAGGCGATGGTGCGGTCGATGTTGTTGACGGCCTGGCGCTTGGCGATCTCGCCGACCAGGACTTCGCCGGACTTGGAGAACGCGACGACGGACGGCGTGGTGCGGCCGCCTTCTGCGTTGGCGATGACGGTGGGCTCGCCACCTTCAAGAACAGAGACCACGGAGTTGGTGGTTCCGAGGTCGATACCTACTGCACGTGACATATCTTGTTTCCTTTCAATGGCCGATGTTGAAGATTGCACCCGGCAACACTCTCCGCCGGAGCGGTCCTGCTGGTCGGGAGCCCACTCAACAATCGGCTAGTTGAGCGTTCTGCACTCAACTGTACTCAGCCTCGGAAAGATGTCAATCCAAAGTTGAGTCAAGTACGCTCAAGTCTGCTTTCTTTTGCGGTCTGAGACGCGGAATGGCGCGTAATCCGGGGCTGGTTTCGCTCAGCGTGAACTGGCAGACTGGCGCGATGGACCTCACTGGATTCATGCCACCGGACGAGTTCTGGGCCATGCAAAGCCGGCACGACCAGGAAGTACGGGAGCGCGCAGCGAGCCTTCCGCTCTATCAAGTCGAGGACTGGAAGGGGCCTCTCATGCTGGGCTCGTGGCAAATGGACGCGAGCGAAGGCAGCGTGCTGCACGGGCACCGGCCCCCGCTCAAGGAAGGTGAAGCTCCGTTTCACCTTGAGGTGATCACCACGACCCGGCCCGCCTCCGAGACGGCCCTCCACAAGTGGCGGGAAGTCAGCGGGCCACCACCGTCGTGGGCGGCGAGGCCATTTGAGAGGTCCGATTCGCTTAATCCGCGGCAGTACGACGCGACCGTCGATGGCGTTCCCACGAATTTCAACGTCTGTGAAGGGCCGACGTTTTGGGTCGCGTGGTCGGCGCTCACCAAGCCCGGCGTCGTTATCCTCTGCCAAGGAGGGCGTCCGGGACCTGATGGCATCCACCTGAGGCGGGTGCCCGACGTCGAGCCCCTGCTTCAAGCCCGCGGGGCAGCCCTCCGAGCCATCCGGGGCGGGACGTGAGCCGAGGGCGGCAAGGCTTGCTGTCGCAGCATCCATTCGTCGTAGTTGCGGTGGCCTTGGCCGTCGCATGGTACTTCCTCGTTGGGGCCGCTGATCGGGGATTGCTGGTCTGGCGATCATCCATTTCGATGCCCTGCCATACTGAATACCTGCCGAAGGGGACCATCCACGACGTAGGGAGTTCCAATCCTGCCGGCGATTACAGCTTCTTCCCTTTGGGCCTCGACTGCTCTTTCACCATGATCGACGGTTCAAGCCAACGCTCATTCCATCCCAGATATCCGCAGATAGTCCTGGGAACCTTCCCACTGGCCGGGCTCGTCGCTGGCGTGACCGTCGTGACGTTGCGGAAACGGCTTACGACCCCTCGGACGGACTAACGGTGGTCAGATCAGCGCGGCCGGGGCGGCCTTGCGCCTCGTCTTCGGGCCCCTCCGGCTTGTACACCCACGCAACGAGCACCACGGAAATGATCATCAGCAGGAACCACGCCAGCAGCTTGTCGATCGAGACCGCTTGCCAGCCATCCAGCTGATTCGGGTACAGCCATGCGCGGGACCAGGTGCCAATGTTCTCCGCGAACCAGATGAACAGCGCCACCAACAGAAACGCGACCAGGATGGGCATCCGGAACCGCTTGCGGAATACGCGGTAATGCATCACGCACCGTCCGTACACGATCACGACGGCGGCAAGCAGCACCCAGCGGAAGTCGAGGATGTAGTGGTGCGAGAAGAAATTGACGTAGATTGCGGCAGCGACCAGGGCGGTGACCCAGCGCCGCGGGTACCTGTTGAAACGGAGGTCGAACAGGCGGAACACGCGCACCATGTAAGACCCCACGGCCGCATACATGAAACCGCTGAACAGCGGAACCGCCCCGATCCGGAGAACTCCCTCAGCTTCATAGGCCCACGAACCGACGTCCGTCTTGAACAGTTCCATCACCGTACCCACCACGTGGAACAGCACGATCACCCGGAGCTCCCTCAGGGTTTCCAGCCGGAACACCACCATGAGTACCTGAATCAGGACGGCGGCGAGGGTCAGGAAATCGTTCCGGGCCAGCCCTGCGTCCGAGGGGTACCAAAGCCGCGCCCCCATGATGACGGCCAGCAACAGCGCGCCGAAAACACACGCCCAGGCCTGCTTGAGTCCAAAGACGAGAAATTCCGTAAGCCGGCTCCGCAGGCGGCCGCCGGGCGAACGGTCCAGGAAACGGTGGGCCAGCCGGTCAATGGACTCTTCCACCGATGTCGAATTACGCATGGTGGACCTCACTCCGGGCCCGGACAGGCACCCCTGCGAGGGTGCTGAGGCAATAGTCTTTCGGCCAATGCCTTATCTTTCGAGGGAGACGCGGGTACAGGCGTCCAAGCAGTTGCATGGTCCGTGCGTAACGGCGCGAATGCGCCGGCCCCCACTCGAGTCCGAATCCCTCACGCAGATGGTCCGGCAAGAGCCCGGCTGTGAGGAACCGGGCCAGGGGCATCAGGAGGCGCATGAGAGCCGGCCCTCCGGCGGGGTACAGCAGGTCGCGGGCCACCTTGCGGGCCTGGTCGTCCGGCCGCAGGCACCCCAGCTGTGTGTTCCAGTATTCGGCAAAAGCAGCGCGGTTCTCGGGCCACATGTCCGGCGGTAGCTGGAGGGCAGTCCCGATCCGCGCATAGTCCTGGTACATACGCTCGGCAGTGTCGTCGTCGAGCGGGCCCAGGACTTGTTCGCAAACGGTGACGGCCGTGTCGTACAGGGTGGCCACCACCCAAAGCTGCGACCCGGCGTCGAAAGCGTTGTATCCCCTTGACCCTGCCCCGGCGGTCCTGCGCACCGGGGCGTGCGCCCGGTTGACTGCGCGGCGGACAGCCGCGATCTGTTCCTCGGTGCCGTACACGATCGCGTAGACATACGTCAGAGTGGCCCGCAACCGGTCTTGTGGACGTTTAGCAAAGTCACTGTGCTCGGCCACCCCGTGACCCACCCGGGGATCGGCGATTTGCAGGAGGATGGCGCGTCCGGCTCCGGCGAGCAAAACGCCCTCCGCGCCAATGTCAGCCAGTCCACGAGCCATCCGAATACTTTACTTCCGCCCCTTACAAGCCCGCGACTGCCTGCAGCACAGACATCTGATGCGCAAAGAGGTCATCGCGGGCGGCAAAGGTGTCCGGGCCGTATTGCCCAAACACCTCGAAGCTCACGGCCCCGAACAGCGAGGTCCAGGCCAGCACGCCCCGCGCGAGCGACGCATCGGGTGCTGCAAGCCCCATCTCTGCGCGTATACCCGCCAGGTCTTTTGCCAGCGCCGGTGGAATCACGACGGCGGGACCCACCTCCGCGGTCAGGGCACCGGCACGGTAGGCGGCATCGAAAATCCCGACGAGGCGGACGATGACGCGCGTGCCGGGAATGGTGGTCCGCTCCCCTGGCGCCTGGTAGCCGGGCACGGGACTGCCGAAAAGCAATGCGTAACTCGCCGGCTCGCGAAGAGCCCAGGAGCGGACGGCCGTGCCGAGGGCGTGGAACCGGGCTGCGAAGTCGCTTGGCGCAACGGCATCGACCGCCTCATCCACCTCGTCCCCCAACTCGTTGTAGGCGTCGATAAGGAGGAGGGTCAGGAGCTCATCGCGGTTCTCGACGTACCGGTATACGGCGGAGGAGACGACGCCGAGATCCCGCGCCACGGCCCTGAGCGAGAGCGCTGCCGCTCCGTGGATCGCCAAGTGCTCACGACCCAACCGCACAATGTCGGCGATGGTCCGGGCGCGGGCGCGTTCCCGGGGAGTCTGCGGCTTGGGATTGTCTGGCATACGAACAGCTTGCCACATTTGAGAGCAACAGCAACAAAAGAGAGCAGTGCTCTTGACTTTGCGTTACTCGAGGGTCATTCTGGATTTGAGAGAGCACCGCTCTCGAATATCTTCCCGGAAACGAAATGAGCACCCTATGTACGTCGTCACAGGAGCAGGACCCGTTGGCTGGACCATTGCCGAGAAGCTCGCCGCGCAAGGCAGAGAGGTTCGCGTGTTGACGAGGTCGGGCAGCGGACCGGAGCACCCGCGGGTTGAGCGGATGCGGGCAGACGCCTCCGACTCGGCCCAACTGCGCCAGGCAGTGCGCGGTGCCGAGGCAGTCTTCCACTGCATCCACGGGTCCAAATATCGGGCAAAGGAGTGGCAGGCCGAACTCCCCCAGGCCGAGCAAGTGGTGATGGACGCAGCGGCGGTCGCGGGCGCCGTCGTCGTATTTCCTGAAAGCCTGTACTCGTACAGCGAGCCCGATCGCACCATGACCGAGGCCGGGCCCCGGGAGGCGACGGGCGGCAAGCGCGGCGTCCGGACCCAACTGCTCAAGGCCCGTGAGGCGCACCCGGCTGACACCGTGAGCGTGGTTGCCGGCGACTTCTTCGGGCCACGGGTAAAGATGGCCCACGGCGGTGAACGGGTGGTAACGCCCATTCTTGAAGGAAAGCCCCTCCAAGTGATCGGGAGCGCAGGGCAGCTCCACTCCTTCACTTATGTTCCCGACCTGGCCGATGCCATGATCGCCGCGGCGCAAAACCCTGGACTGTGGAACCGCGTGCTTCACGCGCCCACTGGACCTGCCCTGACCCAGCGTGAACTGGCAGCAGCTTTTGCCGCGGCGGCGGGCGTGAAGGCACCAAAAGTGGGCGCAGTGCCGGGGTGGATCCTGCGGTCCGCCGGACTGTTCTCCACCGCCATGCGTGAGCTCGCGGAAATGCTGTACCAGTTCGAGAAGCCATTCGTCATGGATTCATCGGAAAGCCAGCGGTTGCTGGGCCTGAAACCGACGCCACTTCCGGAGGCGGCCGAAGCAACGATGGCGTGGTGGGGCTCCACCCGCCCGACCGTGGCGTGAATTACATACTGACCGCCACACGCCATGCAACTATTGCCATAGGTCCAGCTTCAGCCAATCCCCAGGGAATCCCATGCTTGCCTCCGGAGAGAGGAGCGCGGAGCCATCCGGAGCTCGGACGGTGGTATCGAACTTCTTGACTTGCGTCTTGAAGCTTAGATGCCAATTGGTCCCAGCTGTGTGGGATCGGAGCATGAACGCCAGGACGGCTGCGTAGATATAGAGTCTCTGGTGCCCTTTGGGTGTAGTCGTAAAGCCCGGCTCATTGAGATGCGCCAAGAGGACTCCGTCAGTGTCGTGAGCGCCGATGGAGATTGCTCTCTTGAAGGAACGGTTGAATAACCTGGCACCATGCGCACAAACGTTTCGGAAATCGACCATCGTGCGGATCACCGCTCCGAACCGCCGGGGGTGGGCAAACCCAAACATGCGAGCCACGGCACGGGCGTCCGGCGTCTGCATCAACTCGAAAAGATAGGGCAAGCTTCCGAAGCTTAGTACCTCAGTGACGGCCCAGATCGGCACAGGCTGACGCGGGTACTTCAACACATGGTGCTTGATGAAATCCTCGTCTTCCGCAGCCGCCCGCACCGCATCCTGCCACGTCATGGTCCATGCATCGAACTTCGTGTGCTGCCCTCTTGGTTGATCGCAGCTATGTTCGTCCAAGAACTCTCTCGACGCATGGGCGGCGATATCCTTCGCAGCAAGAGTATGGGCGATCGCCGCCCGCAGACGGACTTCGAAGTCCAAAAGGCCGTCCTGACAGACCCGTATCAGCCGGGAGTCGAACGCCTCCAGAGCCATGACATCACCAATGCCCGCACCACTCACATAGTCATCCGAGCGGTACTGGTGCAGCTTCGAATCGACCTCCTGTGGTGGCAGGAACTCTCGGAAGACATACCGGTACGCGCCGGAGCGAAAGTAGCCAACACGAGTGAGGAAAGTATGCGCGGCCGCTCGATCAGGAACCGCAAGACCACGGTCTTCAAGCTGCTGAAGTAGATCTTCGCGCTCTTTGAATTCCTTCGTGTACTCCAAACCCACCACAAGTCCTTGACAACGAAAATTGCCCCCTTGAGCCGCGGCTCAGAGGGGGGCAATGTCTGATGGTTTGAAGCTAACACATTTGCCCGCACGTAGGGTAACCCGCCAGCGCGCGGCAACATTCTCCTGCCGTGCGGGCACGAGTTAACAACCTGTGTCACACAGTTCACCCAGCATTCACACCTCCCTCGCGCCGTGTCAAGACAGGTTCCTTAGCGTCAGCTCCATGGAAAACATCACCCGCAGATCCCTCATCTCAGCTGGCCTCGGCGCCGGTTTGGTTGCCGCTGTCCCCGTCAGCGCCGTGGCCGTTTCAACAGCGGACGACGCCGGTCTCCGCACCGATCCCTTCACGCTCGGTGTCGCCTCCGGCGAGCCGTGGCCCGACGGCTTCGTGATCTGGACCCGTTTGGCCCTGAACCCAGTGGCGGAAGATGGTCTGGGCGGCATGCCCTCCCGCAACGTCGCCGTCGCCTGGGAGGTAGCCGAAGACCAGGCCATGCGCCGGGTAGTAGCCCGCGGCGTCGAGACGGCCCGGATCGAATCCGCCCACTCAGTGCACGTGGAGCTCAAGGGTCTCAAGCCCGGACGCGAGTACTTCTACCGCTTCCGCACGGGCCGCCATTTCAGTGCGGTAGGCCGTACGCTCACCAGCCCCGCCCCCGGTGAAACGCCCGCCGCTCTGGCCATGGCCTTCGCCAGCTGCGCCCAATACGAACACGGCTACTTCACCGCGTATTCAAGGCTTGCCGAGGACCACCCCGACCTGGTGCTCCACTTGGGCGACTACGTCTATGAGTACAAGAAGGACAGCTATGTGATCGGCGGCGGCAATCCCCGCGACCACGAAGGCCCCGAGACCACCAACCTGGCGGGGTACCGCCAGCGTCACGCCCAGTACAAGGCTGATACCGACCTGCAGGCCGCACACGCAATCGCGCCCTGGTTGGTTGTCTGGGATGACCACGAAGTGGACAATAACTGGGCTGACGACATCCCGGAGAACAACGATCCAACCCAGCTCAACGACACCACCGAACGCTTCCGGCAACGCCGCGCCGCGGCCTTCCAGGCCTACTACGAGAACATGCCGCTGCGCCCATCGTCCCTCCCGGCCGGCTTCGACATGAAGATCTACCGCACCATCCAGTGGGGTCAGCTGGCCAACTTCCACATGATGGACACCCGGCAGTACCGCGACGACCAGCTCGCCGGAGACGGCTGGCGGAAGAACGTGGCCGGACGCCTGGACGAGAACCGCACCATCACCGGAGCCGAACAGGAAAAGTGGCTCCTGGATGGTTTCCGGAACTCCACCCAGCGCTGGGACATCCTGGGCCAGCAGGTGTTTTTCGCGGAGCGTGACCGTGACAAGGCCCCCGAGATCGACGATGTGTCCATGGACGGCTGGGACGGTTATGCCGCTTCCCGCCGCCGCATCACCCAGGGCTGGATTGACGCGAAGGTGCGCAACGCCGTCGTACTGACCGGCGACGTGCACCGCCACTGGGCCACCGACCTGAAGGTGGACTACAAGGACCCGTCCTCTCCCGTGGTGGGTTCGGAACTGGTGTGCTCGTCCATCACGTCCAACGGTGACGGCTCGGGCTCCACCACGGATCCCGTCATGGCCTGGAACCCGCACCTGAAGTTCTACAACGACAACCGCGGGTACGTGAACACCCGCATCACCAAAGACCAGCTGACTGCGGACTTCCGTGTTCTGGACTACGTGACCAGGCCGGGCGCCCCGGTTTCCACCAAGAAATCGTTCGTGATCAATGACGGAGTGCCCGGCCTGGCGTAGCGGCTAAGAGCCGAGGATCAGCTCCGCTGCCTTCTCGCCGATCATGATGGCGGGCGCGTTCGTATTTCCGCTCGGAACGAACGGAATGATGGACGCGTCCGCCACCCGCAAGCCCTCGACACCCCGAACGCGCAGCTGCGGATCAACGACGGACAGATCATCGATGCCCATTTTGCAGGTGCCCACCTGGTGGTGATAAGTCCCTGCGGCCTGCCGGGCGAACCCGCGAACCTGATCCCGGGAAACTAGAGCGTCCGACGGCGTGAACTCGCGTTTGCGGAATGGCTCAAAAGCGTCCTGCTGCCCGATTTCCCGGCACAGGATGATGGCGTCAACGAGGGCTTCGAGGTCGTACTCCTCGGCCAGGATATTGGGATCCACCAAGGGTGCGGCGGCAGGATCGGCTGAGGCGAGGCGCAGGGTTCCCCGCGACCTAGGGCGCACGATGCCCGGCGCAATCGTGTAGCCGTGTTCGGGTGCCGGCCCTCCATCGGTGGGATACGGCAAGTGCAGGAAGAGCGGCTGAAGATCCGGCGCTTCCTCGTCGGTCTGGTCACTGTGGGCGTACAGCTGGCTCTCCAGAAGGTTGTGCCGGCCGGCCACCAGCGGACCGTTCGCCTCGTAGATGTTGCCCGCCAGCAGGTGGTCGTGCAGGTTTTCGCCAACGCCGGGCAGATCCACGACGGCGTCAAGGCCCACCTCGCGCAGGTGGGCGGACGGCCCGATCCCGGACAGCAGGAGGATCTTTGGCGAACCGATGGCTCCTGCGCTGATGATCACTTCCGCGCCGGCCTCAGCACGAAGCACCTCATCACCAAGCCGGTATTCGACGCCGGTCGCGCGTCCGCCGTCGACCGTCACCCGGGTGACCAGGGCGTCCGTGGTGACCTTGAGGTTCGGGTGGTCCAGCACCGGAGCGACGAAACTCTGCCAGGCGCTGGCACGTTTCCCTTCCTTGGTGGTGGTGTGGTTGAACCCGACGCCGGTCATCTGCATACCGTTGAAGTCGTCGGTTTCCGTATGGCCAACAGCCTTCGCGGCCTCCACGAAGGCCTGGGCGGCGGGGTGGCGTTCAGCAATCCGTTCCACGTGCAGCGGCCCGCCCTTGCCATGTAACTCACTGGCACCGTCGGCGTGGTCCTCGGACTTCTTGAACAGCGGAAGGACGTCATTCCAGGACCAGCCTTCGGCGCCGTTGGCCGCCCAGGAGTCGTAATCGCTCTTGTGTCCGCGAATGTAGATCATGCCGTTGAGCGAGCTGCTGCCGCCCAGGACCCTGCCGCGGGGCCAGTACAGGCTGCGGTTGTTGGCATGCTTCTGCGGGGTGGTCATGACGGCCCAGTCATTGGCGCCGGTTAGCAGTGCAGGCCAACCCTGGGGGCTGTGGATGTTGGGGTCGGTATCGGTTGATCCTGCTTCCACAACGTGCACGCTGTGTCCTGCGTCCAGCAAACGGCGGACAATCACGCTGCCGGCCGAGCCTGCGCCGACCACCACGTAGTCATGGGTTTGGGTTTCAGCCATGGGTTCCTCCTTGAACAGGGTTGGCTTGCGAAAGAGAGTTCGTCTCCACGAGTCTTTCGCTGTCGTCCCGGGAAGACCTTGGCCGGGAACGCACAGCCCTGCACACCATCTGCACACTTGTGATGCCGATCACGCCTACCGGCGATTCCGTGGGACACTGGTTCGGACCCCCGTGCGTCATTCGAAGGAGACTCGACGTGTCCGGAGCCATCGCCAAACAAACCCGCGAAGAGTTCAGCACCAAGGCCCTCGCCAGGACCGATCGCTTTGAGGCATGGAACCAAGCCGTCAATGACGCATTCGTCCCGCTTTCAGTGGCCGCCGCAGACGTGAAGGAATTCGACGGCGGCCTCATCAACCAAACAGTCGGACCGGTCTTCCTCAGCGCAGTATCCGGAACGGCAAGCCACGTCAGCCGGGGACCCCGCGAAATCAGCGCCAATGATCCCGGCCTGGTGAAGCTCGGCCTCCAACTGCGGGGCTACTCGGTGGTGGCGCAGGATGGCCGCGAAGCTGCCCTGACGCCCGGGGATTTCGCAATTTACGACACCACCCGTCCTTACGACCTCTACTTTGACGACGCTTTCCGCATGATGGTGGTGATGTTTCCGCCTGAGGCTCTGCACCTGAACCGCAAGAGCATCGCAACGCTGACCGCATCCCGCGTCTCGGGACGCCAAGGCCTTGGTTCGTTAACGTCGGCGCTCCTGGGCGCAGTGGCCAAGCAACTCCACGAGGGTTCCGTGACTGACGCGGCCTCGGTTTCGGATGCCTTGTTGAACCTCATCTCGGCGGTCTTCGCTGAGCGCGTGCCGCCGTCGTCGCCGTTGTCGCACGAGCGGCTCGCGCTGATGGAGCGGATCGAAGCATTCGTCGCCTCCCGGCTCAGCGACCCGGAGCTGTCCGTCCGCGACATCGCTGCCGCCCACAACGTCTCGGTCCGGTACCTCCAGAAACTTTTCGAAGAGCGGGACGACACTGTCAGCGCGTGGCTGCGACGCCAACGCCTGGAGAAGTGCCGCACGGACCTGCTGGATCCACGATTGCAGACCAGGCCGGTGTCCGTCGTGGGCATGCACTGGGGTTTCACCGATGCCTCGAGCTTCTCCCGGGCCTTCAAATCAGCGTTCGGATACTCACCGTCCGAGTACCGTTATTCGTACCGGCCAGGATAGGCCAGTGGTCATCCCAACGACTGGAGTTACCCACGTTTTCCAGTGACTACCGGCACAACCGGGAGTAGTCTGTTTCCAGTTGCAAGTGTGGATTTTGTCCAGCTGGGGTTCTGCCGTGAGCTTCGTCCGTTCGTCGTTGACCGACCTTTTGGGGATACTTTCCGACGCCGTGGCTCCCCAGCGGGTCAGGTTCGACGACGGGTCCCCCACCGCCGTCGTTCCTCCACCGGAGGCGCCGGTCACCGTGCACGCGGTAACGCTCAGCCGGGTGGGAAGGTCCCGGTTGGACGGTCCCGTCCTTGACCTGGAACTCCGGGTGGCCGTGGAATGCCACGGTCCCGAGCAACTGGACAACATGGAGCAACTCCTCCTGTCTGTGGAGCGGCACAGCCAGTACTCGATCGTGTCCAGCGGTGAATACCGGCCGGGTGAGTACGAGAAAAGCATCCGCGACGGACTGGGATTCCTGGTGAGAATCCCGGTGTCCCTGCACTTCGACGAGCCGTCCGGTCCTCCGGCGTTGGAGACACTGGTGGCGAGCAATGGCGCCGCACGCCGCATCCACGGCCGCTTGGTGGACAGCCACAACAAGGGAATTCCGGACGCCTACATCCACGCGCACTCCTCGGCCACGGCCGTGCGGAGCGACGCAACAGGGCACTTTGAGGTGATGGCATCCCCTGATGAACTCCAGCATTTCGCCGTAGCTGTGCGCGGAACAGAGCGCGAAGTTTCCGCCAGCACCAGCAGTTTGCCGGTCATCATCCGCTGGACCTAGCCTCCCAATCGGCGTAGCACTGCGTCCGGCAGTGTCCGCAGCGGCATCACTCATGAAAAGATCAACCATGCGTCCGATGCAGTCCTCCAGCAAGCTCCAGAACGTCCGCTACGAACTCCGTGGCCCCATCCTCCAGGCCGCCAAGGCCATGGAAGCCGAGGGGCATAGGATCCTCAAGATGAACCTCGGGGACACCGCCCCGTTCGGACTGGAGGCGCCGGAGTCCGTGGTGGTGGACATGATCCACCACATCCGCGGCGCACAGGGGTACAGCGATTCCAAGGGGATCTTCTCGGCTCGGACCGCCATTTCGCAGTACTACCAGACGCGCGGACTCATGAACATCGGCGTCGAGGACGTTTTCATCGGGAACGGCGTCAGCGAGCTCATCTCCATGACCTTGCAGGCCTTCATGGAGAACGGCGACGAGATCCTGGTCCCCGCCCCGGATTATCCGCTCTGGACCGCAGCCGTCACCCTGACCGGCGGCAAGGCCGTGCACTACCTCTGCGACGAGGACGAGAACTGGTGGCCGAACATGGCCGACGTTGAAGCGAGAATCACTCCACGTACCCGCGGCATCGTCATCATCAACCCCAACAATCCCACCGGTGCCGTGTACCCGCGCCACGTCCTGGAGCAGTTCGCCGACCTCGCCCGCAAGCACGACCTCGTGCTGTTCTCCGACGAGATCTACGAGAAGATCCGCTACGTGGACGCCCCGCACATCCACACCGCCTCCGTTGCGGACGATATCTGCGTGTTGACTTTCAGCGGGCTGTCCAAGGCCTACCGCATGCCCGGCTACCGTGCAGGCTGGGTTGCCGTGACCGGTCCGCTGGCTGCCACTGCGGAATACCGGGAATCGCTGGAGCTCCTGGCATCGCTGCGCCTGTGTTCCAACGTCCCGGCACAGCACGCGATCCAGACTTGCCTGGGTGGCTACCAGAGCATCGAGGCACTGATTGCCCCGGGCGGGCGGCTGCGTGAGCAGAGGGATCTGGCGTGGAAACTGCTGACCAACATCCCCGGCGTCAGCTGTGTACCGGCTGCCGGTGCCATGTACTTGTTCCCGCGGCTGGATCCTGAGATCTACCCCATCGAGTCGGATGAGAAGTTCGTCCTTCAACTCCTCCAGGAACAGAAGATCCTCATCTCCCACGGCACGGCCTTCAACTGGCCCACCCCGGACCATTTCCGCTTTGTGATCCTGCCGAATGTCCGGGACATCGAGGAAGCCGTGCGCCGTATCTCGCATTTCCTCGCTGCGTACCGGAACCGCCCCACTGACCTGCCCAACTAGGTCGCATTTGTGCGCGTTTTCGCGGCTCAAAACGCGCTTAACTGCGACCCAGTTGGGCGGCTGTCACACTTCCCGCGTCCGTTCCGACATCCCTGATGTAAGGAACCATCGGAAGAGGAGACACGATGCCACGCATCAACATGGGCCGCAGCAACAAGCTCGGCTACGCAGCCGTCATTGGGCTGGAAGGCTACGCCCGCAAGTCGGTTGACCCCGAACTGTACGAGCTCATCAAGCTCCGCGCGTCCATCCTGAACGGCTGCGGTTTCTGCGTGGACATGCACGCCACGGACGGCCGGAAACGCGGAATCCCATCCCGGAAGCTGCATGCCGTCGCAGCCTGGCAGCACTCCAAAGTGTTCTTCGACGCGCGGGAACAAGCCGTGCTGGCTCTCACGGACGCCGTCACCCAGCTCGGTCCGGATACCGTCACCGACGAGATCTGGAACGCCGCAGCCACGCACTTCGACGACGGCCAGATGGGCGCCCTGATCCTGGCCATCTCCACCATCAATGTGTGGAACCGGATCGCCATCAGCACGCAGATGGAGCCACCACTGGACGAGAAGAACCCGCTGGTCTGAACGGTAACGTGGGCAGCATGACGCTTGCAGTCTCGGCCACGGCGGCGTGGCAAAGCGAACGGAACCGCCTCCTGGGCATCGCTTACCGGATGCTGGGCGATTTCGGGCATGCCGAAGATGTGGTGTCGGAAGTCGCGATGGACGCTGTCCGGCAGGAACGGCGTTCCAGCGTTGACTCCTGGCCGGCCTGGCTGACCACGGTGTGCGTTCGGCGCTCCGTGGACCGGGTGCGGCAACTTGCTGCCATCCGGGAGGACTACACCGGGCCCTGGCTGCCCGAACCGGTTGACACGGCGGCGCTTCCGGAGGAAGCACTGGCCAACCGTGAGCTGTTGTCCTTGACCTTGCTACACCTTGCCGAGCAATTAGCGCCCGAGGCGCGGGCGGCCCTGGTGCTGCACCGCGCTTTCGGGATGTCCGCCCCGGAAATCGGGGAGATCCTCCAGAAGACCCCAGCCGCGGTGCGCCAGATGATTTCGCGCTCCGAACGCCGCCTGGACATCGACCCCGACGCGCCTGCCCCCAGGACCAAGGACCGCGCCGCCTTGGAGAAGTTGGTGCTTGCCATTGAGAACGGCGAGATCGAAACGGTCGTGGCCATGCTGGACCGGGATGCTGTGCTGTGGGCAGACGGCGGAGGCAAGGTCAAGAGTGCCATGAACCCGCTGTTTGGTGCAGCAAGGATCGCACGGTTCTTCGTCGGAATCCTAGGCAAGGCAGCCGCCGTCGACCCCTTGCGGCCGGTTTCCGCGGACGTCATCGACATCAACGGCGAACCGGCGCTGGTGCTCAGGCACCAGGGGCGTGCCGACGTTTTAGTGCTCGACGACGGCCCTGACGGCAGCATCTGCGGGTTGCGGCAGGTCTCGAATCCGGACAAGCTGACCCGGGTTTCGCTCTAGCTCTGCCGCGAAACCGCGGGAAAGCTGCGCATTCGTGAGGAAACTTCCGCACGAACCGGCAGGCTTCCCGCGAACCCGGCGCGCGAATCCCCGGAGATCAGTCCCCCGCAGACCCACTGACCCGCAGCGCATTGATGATCGCGGGAATGGACCCGATCAGCATGATTAGAGCCCACACCAGCGCCACCACCACGGTCACCAACGCCCAAAACTGGTCCCCTATGGACACCAGTGGACCAGGCAGGAACCCCTGAATCAGCCCGAGGATCACCTGCAAAAGCACTGAGATCACCAGCAGCACCACCAAGCCCGTGACCTTCAGGAACTTCGGCTGGCTCAACACCAACAGCACGGCGAACACGATTTTCAGCAGCAGCAACAGCCCCAGGATCGCCGCAGCCTGCCCTTTCGGAAAGCTCCCCCAGAGAGCCAGATACGCAATGGTCCCGAACGGCGTGGCCACGAACAGTCCGATCATCAGGAAGAGTTTGGCCAACGCGAGCATCGCCGTCAGGAACGCCGCGATCACCCACAACAGGGTCACGATCAGCGTCGCAATCCCTTGCACCCGCCCGTACGTCCGCAGGTCCATCATGAGGCTGAGACCCAGCATCACCACCGTGAACAGCAACAATCCATCCAGGAACGCCAGAAAGCCGATGCCCGCACCCGGAGGATCGGCATCGGCTTTCTGCGTCTTGAGGAATACGTCAAGCGGAACGCCCAGTTTGTTGGCATCTCCGGCGGACACAGGCTCGACGGCGGTCTGGCCCAGGAGCAGCGACATGCCCACCTCGGCCAGGACTACCAGGGCGAAGGCGGCGACCGCCGCTACGAAGAAGGGACGACGCAGGGCATCGGGATCCGGCCCGCTGCGGAACCCTTCACGAATTGACCACGCTGCGGCCATGCGTCAATTGTGGCACCGGGGGTTTCAAATACAAGCGCCCAGCGAGCAACGCCGCCACCCCCAGCCCGGCCGGGACCAGGAGTGCCCACCCGCTGAACACCAGCACCACAAGCATCACCACGGCAGCAACGATTACCCCGTACCAAGCTGCGGTTCCCCGGCGCAGGAGGACCACACCGGCGGCCAATCCAAACGCCGTCACCGCGGTGAAACAGGCCGAGGCAGCGCCGATCTGGAATTCCATGCTCAACAACCCGGCGGCGGCGAGCGCAAAGGAGATAGATGCCATGACAGCGAGCGCGCCGAGGCTCGCCGTGGGGACCTCACCCGGCCCAGCGCCACGCGCCAATGCCCGCGGCAGCACGCCGTCGGACGCCAGGCGGGCGCCCAGTTTGCTGGCGCCGGCAACAAAAGTGTTGAGCGGCCCGAACGTCAGCACCGCGGCGGCCACAGCAGTTACAGGGGCAGCGGCAGGCCCCAGTCCTTTGGCGAGCAGTTCCGCAACAGGGACGCTGCTGCCTCCCAGACCCGAACCAAGGACAGCGACGCACGCCGCCACCAGGCCGATGTAGATTACGCCCACGACGACGAGGGTCAGCCAGGTTGCCCGTTTCAGGTCGCGCTCCGGGTTGCGGAATTCGCCCGCCAAATGCGTCACTGCTTCCCACCCCGCGAAGCAGAAAAACAGCAGGCTTGCCGCACCACCCACGGCCCAATAGCCGTGCGGGGCGAAGGGCACGAAGTTCTCCGCCTTGACATAGGGCGCCGCAACCCCGACGGCCAAGGCAAGGAGCGCCACCAGCAAGGCCATCAACCCAAGTTGCAACTTGCTTGAGACCCGGATGCCCACGGCGTTGCTCAGGAAACCGGCCGCGAGGATGACGCCGGCGGCAATCAAGGCCGTCTCCCTCCCGCCGCCCACGGCATGCGCGATGTAGTCGCCTCCGATCACCGCCGTGGCAGGCGCGCCGAACGGGATGGCGAAGTAGAAGAGGTAGCCGGCCACCACGGAGGCGCGCCGCCCGAAAGCGCGGGTCACGAACGTCGCGATCCCGCCGGCGTCGGGCTGCTGCCTGGACATTTCGGCGAAGCTGAACGCTACCGGCGTGCAGAAAACCAGCAAAAGCGCCCACGCCAGCAACGACGCCGGACCTGCCACCTGGGCGGCGATAGCGGGAAGGACCAGCACACCCGAGCCGAGGATGGCACCTACATAGATTCCGGTTGCCCGGAACAGGCCGAGGCCCGAACTACTGACAGCTTTATTCACCCAACCACTGAACACTCTTCGGGGTGTGTCCAACAAGCGGGGAAACTGCCTGCCAGGAGCAATATCCTGCCGAACTTCCGGGTGGGCGTACCTCCACGACCTTCTTTCGACCGCCCGGGCTGTTTCTGCAACCAATTTCGGGTGTCTTCATGCCCTTCCGGCGGCAAAGTGGGTCAATACCGCACAGCTGCCCGACGCCGTAGCCGGGCTACCAGCGTCGCGGCGAGCAACGCCGTCGTGATTTCCAGTCCGATCACCAGCAAGAGTTGCGCCGCCCCGTTCGTATCGATAGCGCCCGACGACGGCCTGCCGCCATGTGCGTGGCCGGCACCGCCAGCGCCGAGCAGCAGCACAGCGTGCAGGGCAACCATGGCAAGGGCTGACCCCGTGACCTGGTGGAGGGCTCCTACGCGGCTGTGGCGCCAGATGTGGATGGTGCACGGAACGCACACGGCTGCCAGGGCGATCATGAGGACGCCGACCCACGCCTCGTGGTGCCCGGAGGCCGCGAGCCAGAGGTGCACGGCGCAGGAAATGGCCGTCAGTGCCGCGCAGATCCGGGGGTGGAGGACGGGTCCGCTGGTGCGGACCCGTCCAGCAAAGATGGTCATGGCTAGTGGCAGTGCCCGGCGGCTTCGCCGTGTGCTTCGCTGGCGCTTGCCTCCCCGGGAGCCGTGTGGCAGCTCGATCCGGAGGTGTTGGCCGGGACGTCGAGGACCGGGCTGCGGTCGAAGAACCCCTCGGGGCGCAGCTTGAAGCCGACGGTGTCTACAGGCATGATGGGCCAGTCCTCCACGCGCGGGAAGTGGGTCAGGCCGAAGGTGTGCCACACCACGATGTCCTGGCCCTCGATGTCACGGTCCTGGGCCACGTAGGCGGGCAGGCCGGCGCCCCCGGCGTGCTGGTTCACGAAGTCGCCGGTGGGGTAGCGTTCCTCGTCGGCATAGCGGGTGACCCAGAGGTCCTTGGTGGCGAAGGCTGCGCGCTTCGCGATGGAGGAACTCGGATCAGCCAGGAGCGTGGGCTGGTTCTCTGCGTGGAGCTTGTAGCCGACGGGTTCGCCCAGGCGGTTCTTCGACTCCGGGTTGGAGATGATCCAGGTCCGTCCGGCGCGGGCGTCGGCTTCGCGGACGCCCTCGGACTCCTTTGTCAGGAGCGTGCGCTTCCGGGAGAAGGCGTTGCCGCGCTCGTTCCCTTCGCCCATGGCCTGGCGGACGACGTCCTCTTCTTCAACCCTGTTGGTGAAACCGTCGATCGCCATGTCCAGGCGGGCGCTGAACAGATGCTGGTGGAACGGTGCTCCCAAGCCGGGGGCGAGCTGGGAGATGTTGTCCGAGCCACCCTCCGGGAAGGCAGACGTGAACACGATTCCGGTGGCCTTGGCTTCGAACTCGATGGTGCCGTCCAGGTAGAGGTACCAGTAGAAGCCGTAGTCGTAATTGCCGATGGTGGTGAAGAAGGAGATCACCAGCCGGCGGTTGCGGCGGGTGTAGTTGATGCCGGTCCACAGGTCCGAGTGCTTGGAGAGGATGCCCCAATCTTCCTCGTGCATGCAGATGCCGTTGCGGATCTCGCGGGGGTTGCCGAAGGCGTCGCTGATCACGGGGCTGAGGTAGGTGATGTCGCCCAGGCAGTCGCAGCCCAGTTCCAGGGAGTTGGCGTACTGGCCCACGAGGTATTCGCCGGTGTCGAAGTAGTTTTGCCAGGACCGGATGGGCGAAGGATCACCGTAAGGGACCACCATTTCGGCGATCGAGGCGCGGTTGATGATTTGCCGTTTGCGGTCCCCGTCCTGGAAGGCAAGGTTGTGGAGGACAACTCCTTCGCGGACATCGAAACCGACGTCCACGCTCCACTTTTCCCACTCCACGTGGTTGCCACCCGTGACCGTGAAGCTGGGGCCCTCCGGCTGGGTGATGCTGATGGGCTTCTGCGTCTCGCGGAGCGGCCCGGTCAGCTCGGGGTCGGTGTAGTTTCCGTGCTCAGCGGGGATCGGCATGACGCCAAGGTCGATCACCTGGGTGACCTCCTTGTTGACCACGTCCACGTAGGCAACCAGGCCGTCGACGGGGTGTGCCCAGGCGCTGTCTTCGGGGAAGTCCTGGACGAACGCCAGCCCACGGAGGATGCGCCGGCCACGCTCCTCTTCGTATTCGAAGACACCGGCGGACAGCGGAGCCACGCGGACCTTTTCCACGTCCAGGTCGCGGGCTGCGAGCGCGGCGAGCCAACGCTCATCGGTGGCCAGGAGCGTCTCGACAACCTCGAACTCCTCTTCAAGGACCGGAAGTTCGCCGGAGACTTTGGTATCAAGCTCGACCGCGGACAGGATCTCTCCGCGGGTGGCGGAAACGAGAACATCCGTGGGAGCGCCGCCGGAGATGTCGTGGATGAAGACGCGGAACCGGCGGTCCACCTCCGGGGAAGCATCGCGCGAGGGATCCACGAGCCCCAGATAGGCGATCCGGTGACCGTCGCCCAGGTGCCCGGCAGCCTGCAGGATGCCCCGCACCGTGGTGATCTCTTCACCGGTGGCCAGGCCGTATTGGGTGGAAGTTTCAGTTGCTGTGGGCGTCATGGCTGCCTCTGGTCCGGGACCCTGGAAGGTCGGGATTTATTTTCTATAGTTGTAGAGAATAACCAAAACGTAAGATGGGTCACAAGACCTTTCCGCTAAAAATTTCCCGGGAGCCCCCTCAGTGCCAAAGATTGTTGACCACGATCAACGACGCCTTGAACTCGTTGATGCCACCTGGCGGATCATCGCCAGACTGGGCATTGAAGGCGCCACCATGCGGGAAATCGCCGAAGAGGCAGGCTTCGCCAACGGGGCCTTGAAGCCCTACTTCCCTACCAAGGACTTGCTGCTTACGTCCGCATTCGGACACGTGTTCAACCGGACCAACCAGCGGATCACCTTGGTCACCGAAGGGCTGTCAGGACTGCCCGCACTCCGGGCCTTCTGTGCCGAGGTGCTCCCCTTGGACGAGGAGCGGGTGAATGAAGCCCGGATCGTCATACCGTTCTGGCAGAAAGCCCTCAATGACCCGGACATGGCAGCACTCCACAGCGAATCCATGAGCCAGTGGCACACCACCATCACCACCCACACAGCGGCAGCCCGGGCCGCAGGTGAGATCGCCAACCCCATCGCCGATGCCGCCGTCGCCGATCACTTGCTCAACATGATGCTGGGCGCCCAAATTGTGGCAGCGCTGTCGCCAGCCGAGCATTTCTCCATCGACCTCGCGAGGCAGTTGGACAACTACCTGGCGCTACTGGCTGCCTAGGCAGCTGCGGCTGCCTTCGATTACACATTCATAGCGGGATCGCCACGAATGTGTAATCCCTAAAAGGCTGAGGCATTACATATTCGTGGCGACACCGCTAGGATTATGAAATGGCGCTGAGTATCCCCGAGTTGGCGAATCGCCTCCATGTCAACGAGAGCCGGGCACGGCATCTCGTCCACTCCGGTCGCATACGCGGACAGCGGATCGGTGGACGCTGGATCGTTGAGGAAGCCGACGCCGCCCAATATCGCCCCGGCAAGCCTGCCGGGCGTCCGCTTTCCGAACGAAGCGCCTGGCAGCTTATGTCATCCTTCTGGGACGACAGTCCGCGGCAATCCCGACCTGGGTACTTGGAACCGTCGCCCGTCGAGAGACATCGCCTCAAGGCACGCATCAGCCGCTTGGAGGACTCCCCCGGCTCGCTGGAGCTTCTTGCAGCCTGGCTGGCCAACCGTGCCGAAAGGTTCGAGTTCTCTTCCAGCCCTGCAGATATAGCGGAACTTCGCCAAGACAAACGCCTCCATCTCTCCGGAGTCTCTCACCCACGGTCCGGACTACTGGCCAACTCAGAAGTGGAGGCTTACGTGCGACGCGACGAACTCAAGGACGTCGTAAGGGACTGGTTCCTGGTTGAGCCCCAGCCCGGCAAGAGGCCCAATGTCGTCCTGCGGGCCGCCGAGCAGGTCCCAGACGACCTTCCACCACTGGTCGTCGCAGCAGACTTGGCCGAAAGGCCCGGCGTCCGGGAACAGCAAGCGGCTCGCGAAATCGTCAGGAGCGTCCGTGCCGATTGAACTTCCCGCGATGCTCTCCGAACAGCAGGAAGCATGGCAGGCGGTCTTCGAAATCTACAGAGCGATGCCGGAGGGTTGGGTTCTGGTGGGAGGCCAAGCCGTCTTCCTCCACGCTGTCGAGCGGGAAGCGCCGTACGTGCGGGCAACGAAGGACGCGGATATGGCCCTCGATATCCGGGCGTTCCCCACGATGCTCCACGACTTCACCGAGCTCCTCGTGCGGCTCGGATTCGAGTCAGCAGGGGAATCGCTGGAGGGCTATCAACATAGATGGACACGCGGAGAAGCCGTGATAGACGTCATGATCCCGCGCCATCTGGGAGAACGCGCCGAGAAGCGACGCGGCGTTACGGGTGGAACCACAATTGCTGCACCAGCAAGCGCTCGACCGTTCGGAGACCGTTGCCGTTCAAGCCGGGTCAGCCTCCGGCCGCGTAATCCGACCCACGATACTTGGCAGCCTCATCGGCAAAGCAGGAGCGCTGACCATCATCAACGATCCCTTGGGTAGACGACACATCGACGACTTCCTCACCTTGGCCTCTGTCGTCCGGGCTTCGGACCTTCGCGGTGTCACTTACAAGCCTGCCGAACGGGACCATTTGGCAAACATGCTTGGTCGCCTGGCCAACGAACCATCGCTGATGGACCAAGTGCCGGAGGGTGCCGAGGGCGTGGAACGTCTGCGTATCTCGCTGAACTAGCGGCTAGCTCGTCGCTCCCGACGCCACCACGCCGACACCAAGCCCCGCGATAATCCCGCTCGAGGCACGTTCGACGACGGTGCTCACCTTGGGCTTCTTGAGCCACCTCATTGCCTTGAACGCCACCACGGCGATCATCGACAAGTACGCGAAGGCGATGACAGCCACCACGACACCCAGGACCAGGGACGTGCCCATGGTGTCGCCGCCGTGTGGGATGAACTGCGGGACCACGGCAAGGTAGAAGAGGCCCACCTTGGGGTTGAGCAGCGTGGAGAGCGCGCCGGCACCCAGCGCAGAAAGCCTGCTGTAGGGCAGTGCCGCTTCCGCGGCAGACCCGTCAGCGCCCGCCTTCGCAGCGCGGCGTGATTTGATGAACGACGAGATGCCCAGGTACAGCAGGTACAAGCCACCGGCGATCTTGATCCACCGGAAGAGCTCGGCGGATTGCTCCAGGATCGCCGCGAGGCCTACGCCCACCAGCGCCGCCCAGACAATCGCTGCACCCGCCGAACCCGCCGCGGCAGCAATTCCAGCTGAAGGCCTGTTCAACGCAATGCGCAGCACCAGGAACGTGTCGGGGCCGGGAGTCACGGACAGGACAAGGCAAAGACCGGCGAAAGCAGCCAGGGAAGCGAGAGTCACACAGTCGATTGTGGAGCATACCGACAGGTAGCGAAAGCCACGTGAGCCTAAAGCGTTCGCTTCCCGTCAAGGGCCGTTCGTGCATAGACAAGGTACCGGGACGTGACGCCAACCACACTGGAGACATTGCAACGCGCCCTTACCGGCCGCCACGACTTACTACCTGAGCGGAGTACCAATGGAGACTTACGACGCCCTGCTGGCCTCGATCACCGCAGCACCAGGCCAGAACAGCCGCACCATCTTCGATCCGGCCACGGGCGAAACCGTTGGCGAGGCACCGGTCCACACCGTCGAGGACCTCGAAGCCGCCATCGCTGCTGCCGCTGCAGCGCAACCGGCGTGGGCTGCGCTGGGCCACGACGCCAGGTCCGCCGCGCTCCTGAAAGCAGCCGACGCCGTCGAACGCTCCGCCGAGGAACTCGCCCAGCTTCTTTCCCGCGAGCAGGGCAAGCCGCTGAACGGCCCGAACGCCCGCTTCGAAGTCGGCGCCTGCGCCGCCTGGCTCCGCGCCACCGCCGGCACCCCGCTGGAACCCGAAGTCGTGGTGGACGACGGCGAAACCCGCGCCGAGCTGCACTACCGGCCCATCGGCGTCGTCGGCGCGATCGGCCCGTGGAACTGGCCCATGATGATCACCGTCTGGCAGATCGCCCCCGCCCTGCGCATGGGCAACTCCGTGGTGGTCAAGCCCTCCGAATACACGCCGCTCTCCGTGCTGGCCCTGATCTCGATCATCAACCAGGAACTGCCCGAGGGCCTGGTATCCGTAGTCTCCGGCGGACGCGACGTCGGCGCCCGGCTGGCAGAACACGAGGCGATCGGCAAGGTCATGTTCACCGGCTCCACCGCCACCGGAAAGGCGATCATCCGTTCCTCCGCGGACACGGTCAAGCGCCTCACCCTGGAGCTCGGCGGCAACGACGCCGGCATCGTCCTCCCCGATTCCGACCCCAAGGCCATCGCCGAAGGCCTGTTCTGGGGCGCGTTCATCAACACCGGCCAGACCTGCGCCGCACTCAAGCGCCTGTACGTCCATGAATCCCAGTACGAGGCCGTCTGCACCGAACTGGCCGCTGTGGCGGCGGCAATGCCCATGGGTAACGGGCTCGACGAGAACAACGTCCTGGGCCCACTGCAGAACCGCCAGCAGTACGACATCGTCGCCCGCCTGGTGGACGCCGCGAAGGCTTCCGGCGCCCGCATCCTGCTCGGCGGCAACCCCGACGCCGACCAGCCCGGCAACTTCTACCCCACCACCCTGGTGGCAGACATCGACAACGACAACCCACTCGTCGCGGAAGAACAGTTCGGCCCGGCCCTTCCGATCATCAAGTACAGCACCGTTGATGAGGCCGTCGCCAAAGCGAACGCCCTCGACGTCGGACTCGGCGCCTCGGTCTGGTCCTCCGACCCGGCCGCCGCCCGCGAAGTCGCCGCCCGCATCCAGGCCGGAACGGTCTGGATCAACAAGCACGGCGCCGTGGACCCCCGCGTGCCCTTCGGTGGCGCGAAGCAGTCCGGCTACGGCCTCGAGTTCGGCGCCGAAGGCCTCAAGCACCTCGGCGTCCCCCAGATCATCAACGGCTAAGCTCCGCGTGCGGGCCCAACTGGGTCGCATTTGTGCGCGTTTTCACGGCTCTAAACGCGCACAACTGCGACCCAGTTGGGTAGGGCTGGCCATACGGTGGACGCTTTTGCGCGGCCATATGCCCCACGTGAAACCATGAGCAGCATGTCCCAAAAGATCGCGTACCAAGGCGAGCCCGGAGCCAACTCGGACCTCGCATGCAAGGAAATGTTCCCGGAACTCGAAAGCGTGCCCTGCGCCAGCTTCGAGGACGCCTTTGAACTGGTCTCCACCGGGGCTGTGGACCTTGCGATGATCCCCATCGAGAACTCCATCGCAGGCCGTGTGGCGGACATCCACGTCCTGCTCCCGCAGTCGAACCTGCAGATCGTTGGCGAATACTTCCTGCCGATCCGCTTTGACCTGCTGGGCATTCCGGGCAGCACCATCGAGGGTGCCACGGAAGTCCACAGCCACATCCACGCCCTTGGCCAGTGCCGGCGCATCATCCGCGACGCCGGATTGAAGCCCGTCATCGCCGGGGACACTGCCGGTTCAGCCCGCGAGGTCCGGGACTGGAACGATCCCCGGAAACTCTCCCTGGCTCCCCCGTTGGCAGCGGGACTGTACGGACTCGAGGTGCTGGCGTCCGGCGTCGAAGACGATCCCACCAACACCACGCGCTTCGTGGTCCTGGCGCGGGAACGGGCACTGCCAACCAAAGAAGAGTTACCCGGCCCGGCCATCACCACATTCGTGTTCCGGGTCCGCAACGTACCCTCGGCCCTCTACAAGGCACTGGGCGGTTTCGCGACGAACGGCCTGAACATGACCCGTTTGGAAAGCTACATGGTGGGCAACGAGTTTGCCGCCACCATGTTCATTTCCGACGTCGAAGGCCACCCCGAAGACGCACGCCTCCGCAGGGCTTTGGAGGAACTGGAGTTCTTCACCACTGAGGTACGCGTCCTCGGCGTGTACGCGGCCGACGGCTACCGGGAACATGCCGAGGAACTCAAAAACGACCTCGAACAGGCCCAAAGGGACATCGATGAAGGCAACACGGTCAACGGCGATGACCTCCGGCGAGAGTTCGGCCTTCCCCCGCTCTGAACTCACGGTCCAACTCGTCCACCTTAGAAGTGCGTCGGCTCCTCTACCAACGCCGTTGCGATGCTGTCAGCGTCTTCCAAAGCTGCAAGGTAGCGCTCGGCATCCAAGGCGGCAGCACACCCGGTGCCTGCGGCTGTGATGGCCTGGCGGTAACGGTGGTCCACGGCATCCCCGCAGGCGAAGACGCCGGACAGGTTGGTACACGTGGTGGGTGAGTCCACCTTGATGTAGCCCTCCGCGTCGAGGTCCACTTGCCCGGCCACCAACTCCGTCCGCGGCAGGTGTCCAATGGCCACAAAAATGCCCGTGGCTGCCTGCTCGCGGGTTTCACCAGTGCGGGTGTCAGTGAGCGTCACACCGGTGACTTTAGTGTCGCCATGGATGGCAGTCACGGCGGAGTTCCACGCAAAGCTGATCTTGGGGTTGTCCTTGGCGCGCTGGGCCATGATGCGTGAGGCGCGCAGTTCGCCCTTGCGGACGACGACGGTCACGGACTTTCCGAACCGTGTCAGGAAGGTCGCTTCCTCCATGGCGGAGTCACCGCCGCCCACCACGACGATGTCCTGCTCGCGGAAGAAGAAACCGTCGCACGTGGCGCACCAGGAGACTCCATGGCCGCTAAGCTTCTTCTCCTCCGGCAACCCGAGCTCCTTGTACGCCGAGCCGGTCGCGAGGATAACGGCCGTAGCCTGGTGGGTGTCCCCCGCCCCGGTGACCACGGACTTAACGTGACCCGCCAACGAAACTGACGTGACGTCGTCGAACACTATCCGGGCGCCGAATTTTTCCGCTTGCGCCTGCAGTCCATCCATGAGCTCGGGGCCTTGGATGCCCTCTGGAAAGCCAGGGAAGTTCTCCACCTCAGTGGTGTTCATCAGCGCCCCGCCTGCAGTGACCGAACCTGCCAGGACCAGTGGGCTGAGGCCGGCCCGGGCGGCGTAAATCGCGGCCGTATACCCGGCCGGACCGGACCCGATGATGATCAGTTGTTCCTGGCTCACAGCATCTCCCTTGGCTCGGCGGGTACCCATCAAGTGCAACAAGTACCCGCCGGGCAATCAAGGGCTAAGGCACAACTGATGCCTCCCGCTCCTGCACCTGACCCTTCTGCCTGCGGCGTGCCAGCTTGCCGGGCCACCAGATCTTGTCTCCGATGTCGTAGGCGAGCGCGGGCACCAGGAGTGACCGGACCAGGACGGTATCAAGCAACACCCCGAACGCCACAATGAACGCCAGCTGCACCAGGAACATGATGGGAATGACACCCAGGGCCGCAAACGTAGCGGCAAGGACAATACCGGCCGAGGTGATCACGCCACCGGTCACGCCCAGCCCACGCAGGATTCCCGGACGTGTTCCGTGCTTGAGTGATTCTTCGCGGACGCGGCTCATGAGGAAGATGTTGTAGTCCACGCCCAACGCCACCAGGAACACGAACCCGAACAGCGGAACAGTCGCGTCGGCTCCTGAAAAGGCAAAGATCCCATTGAACACCCACGCCGAGACTCCCATCGCGGCCCCATAGGACAGCACCACGGACAGGATCAACAGGACCGGCGCCACCACGGAGCGGAGCAAAAGCATCAGGATGAACAGAATGACTACCAGCACAATCGGGATGATGACCACCAGGTCCCGCTGCGCAGTGGTGTTGGTATCCAGGGCTGTTGCGGTCACCCCACCAACCAGGGCTTCAGCGTCCACGTCCTTCACGGCTGTCCGCAGTGATTTCACCGCTTCTTCAGCTTCGATCGAGTCCGCCGCGGAGTTCAACGTCGCGTTGATGAGCACCTTGCCGTCACGCACCGCGGGATCAGCCGGAGCCCCGGGGGCACCCGTGATGGGGACGTTGCCTTCGGCCAGCAGGTACGCATCGCCCACTCCGTCGGCTGCTTTCACGGTATCCAGCACCTTTTCTGCAGCGTCCTCTGAGGCGACCACGACGGCGGGGCTGCCGCTGCCGGCGTCGAAATGGCGCGCCAGCGCGGCCTGGCCGTCAACGGCGTCCGACTGGGACAGGATGACATCGGTCTGCGGGACGCCGTTTGCCTTGAGTTGAAGGATGCCCGTGGACGCCACGAGCAGGAGCAGCACGGAGGCCACCCACACTGTCCGCGGCCGACGGGAAACCAGCCGTCCGGTGGCGCGCCACAAGCCCTTTTGCCCCTCAAGGCCGGTGACCAACTCAGGTTCGCGTTCGCCGTCGGGCACCAGCTTGGGGCGGAAGGGCCAGAAAGCTGCGCGGCCCAGCAGACCCATGAAGGCCGGCAGCAGGGTGAGCGCTGCGAACAGTGAGCAGACGATACCGGCCGCAGCCACGGGGCCGAGCGCTTTGTTGGAGTTCAGGTCGGAGAAGAGCAGGCAGAGCAACGCGATGATGACTGTCGCACCGGAGGCGAGGATCGGCTCGAATGATGCTTTCCACGCGGTGAGGACGGCCTCGGTGCGGTTGGCAGTGTGTGTCAGCGCCTCACGGAACCTTGCCACGTAGAGCAAGGCGTAGTCGGTAGCGGCACCGATGACCAGGATGGAGAGGATGCCCTGGCTTTGGCCGTTCAACTGGATCCAGCCGAGCTTTGCCATGCCGAAGACCAGGAGGATCGCGGCGCAGAGAGCGAACACAGACGTCAGGAGCACGGCAATCGGCAGCACGAGCGAGCGGTACACCAACAACAGGATGATGAACACGGCACCGAGCGCCACAAGCAGCAGGATGCCGTCGATCCCGCCAAAAGCGTTGACGAGGTCTGCGGTGAGTCCCGCCGGTCCCGTCACGTAGGCGCGCATGCCGTCCGGTGCGCCGGGTTGGACGGTATCCCGCAGTTCCTTGACGACGTCGCGCAGTTCGTCCGATTCGGCGATCGGGACAATGTACTGGACCGCTTTGGCGTCTTCCGAGGGAATGGGTCCGACGACGGCGCTACCCAGCTTGAGTGCCTCAATGTCCGCTTTGATCTGGCCTGCTTCGCCCAATTGGGCGGGCGTGAAGGCGGCATCTCCCTCGATCACCACGACGGCCGGGATCTCTTCGGAGTCGCGGAACTTGGCCTGCCAGTCACCGGCTTCCGTCGCTTCAGCACCGGCAGGCAGGAAGGAGGCCTGGTCGTTGGATGAGACCTCCTCCAGCCTGCCGAACGTGGGGCCGCCGACGCCGGCGATTCCGAACCAGACGATGATCAGCACCACGGGCACCAGCCATCTGAGCCAGAACGGTACCTTCTGGGATTTCATGGGTCCTTCTTCCAGGGTTTTGGGGCGGAGCGATTGTTTCCACCATAGATTATCTCTATCATGGAACTATTCCAAGAGTTTCCCAATGCCGGGTTCCCCCGCCGCTGGGAGTAATATCCGGAAGGCAGCATTCACGGAGACAGTGCGGGAGGGTGAGATGGCTTCAACGGCGGACGCACCCGGCGTGCCTGGCGCCGCTCCGGCCGGCATGCCTGGCGGACCTCCGGCCGGCGCTCCGCAGGACCTGATCCGCTTGCTCCAGGACTTCACCCTGGAAGCGAACCACTATGTTGACGCCGCGGGCGGCAAGAACGATATGCACCGGACGGACCTCAACGCCCTCGCCGTCATCATGCGGCATACAGCAGCAGGGCGGGTGGTCACGCCCGGAGTCCTGCGCAGCGAACTCCGCCTGAGCTCCCCGGCCACCACAGCACTCGTGGACCGGCTGCACGCGTCGGGACATGTCACCAGGGAACGTCTGGGGACAGACCGCCGGCAGGTCCAGCTCCACATGACACCCAAGGCCTACAGCGACGGCAGCGCCATGTTCATGCCGCTCGCCCTGCGCATGGGTCAAGCGATGAGCTCCTACAGCGACACTGAGCTTGAGGTCGTGCGCCGATTCATGTCGGACATGGTGGACGCCACTGTTGCTGCCCGCCAGGAAGCCTCCCAACCCAAACCCAACTAGGTCGCATTTGTGCGCGTTTTGAGCACTCAAAACGCGCACAAATGCGACCTAGTTGGGTAGCGTTTCCGTATGAACGCGGAGCAACCTGAAGATGTCTACACCCACGGGCACCACGAGTCGGTTGTCCGGGCCCACGCCTCACGGACAGCCGAAAATTCGGCGGCGTTCGTCCTCCCCCATCTCACCCCCGGGACGTCAGTGCTCGACGTCGGCTGCGGACCGGGCAGCATCACGTGCGACTTCGCGGGGCTGGTTGCGCCCGGCCACGTCGTAGGGCTGGACCGCGCCCCTGACATCATCGCCCAGGCCACCGAACTGGCCAAGGACAGGGGCGTGGAGAACGTGGAGTTCCGCACCGGCAACATCTACGACCTTGAGTTCGACGACGAGACCTTCGACCTCGTCCACGCCCACCAGGTCCTTCAGCACCTCACGGACCCGGTGGCAGCTCTGCGCGAGATGCGCCGGGTCGCCAAGCCCGGGGCGATTGTGGCAGTCCGGGATGCCGATTTCCATGGCATGAGCTGGTACCCGGAGGTTCCGGAGCTGGACGACTGGATGCAGCTGTACCAAAAGATCGCCCGACGCAACGGGGCAGAGCCCGATGCGGGCCGCCGCCTGGTGTCATGGGCGCAAAAGGCAGGTTTTGCACAGGTAGCACCGAGCAGCAGCAACTGGCTGTACGCCACGGCACAGCAGCGGGCCTGGCAGTCGCGGGTATGGAGCGAACGCGTCCTGCACTCTGCCTTTGCGGAGCAAGCCCTCGAGTACGGCTTCGCCAAGGAGGCCGACCTTGCCCGGATCGCTGCCGGCTGGCATCGCTGGGGCGCCACGGAGGACGGATACTTCCTCATTCCCAACGGCGAAGTCATTGCCCGCGCATAAGCGCTGTCCCGTCTTTCAATCCGGACGTCCTTGGTGATAGCGCTCACAAGCGGCATATAGTCGAACCCATGGAACAGCGCTTACTTGGCAGGACCGGCCGCTTGGTGTCGGTCGTAGGATTGGGCACCTGGCAGCTTGGCGCCGACTGGGGCGCCGTGAGTGAAGCGGACGCGTCAGCCGTCCTGGAAGCCTCGGTGGAAGCCGGCGTCAACTTCTTCGACACCGCCGACGTTTATGGTGATGGCCGCAGCGAGCAGATCATCGGGCGCTTCCTGAGGAAACACCCGGAACTGGACGTCACGGTGGCCACCAAGATGGGGCGCCGCGTAGACCAACTCCCGGAGCACTACACGCTCAAAAATTTCCGCGAGTGGACCGACCGTTCGCGGCGGAACCTCCAGCAGGACACCCTGGACCTGGTACAGCTCCACTGCCCGCCCACCTCGGTCTACAGCAATACCGACGTCTACGACGCCTTGGACACCCTGGTCAGCGAAGGCACCATCCGGAACTACGGCGTCAGCGTCGAACGGACCGATGAAGCCCTCGAGGCCATCAAGCGCGGCAACACATCGACCATCCAGATCATTCTCAACGCCTTCCGCCTGAAGCCCCTCGACGAGGTACTGCCCGCGGCCAGGGAAGCCGGGGTTGGCATCATCGCCCGGGTTCCCTTGGCATCTGGCTTGTTGTCCGGCAAATACACCACTGAGACGACGTTCGCCGAGAACGACCACAGGAACTACAACCGCTCCGGCGCCGCCTTCGACGTCGGGGAGACCTTCTCCGGCGTCAACTTCGCCACCGGCGTTACGGCCGCCCGGGAGTTCAGCGAGCTGGTTCCCGACGGCGTTACCACCTCGCAGGCGGCCCTCGCCTGGGTCATCGCCCAGGATGGCGTCACCTCGGTCATTCCGGGTGCCCGATCCGCGGCGCAGGCACGGGCGAATGCCGAAGCTGGCGGTTTGGAGGATGTTGGAACCGGGCTGGCTGCCGGCGTCCGGGACATTTACGACCGTTACTTCCGGGCGGCGATCCACCCGCGCTGGTAGGCGTCGCCAAACACGCGTGGCGGCAGGCCGGCGTCGTGCTCCACCCGGCACGTCAGGCGGCAGGCCGGCGTCGTGCTTTCCCGGCCGCTTTACCAGCCGCTGCGCGTAGGCGTGTGGCCTTTGCGTGCGTCGTCGGGCATGGCCATTTCGGCGCGGAGTCCCAACAGCCGGATCGGGCGGTCGGGTTCGATCTTGGCCGTCAGGTTGAGTGCTTGGCCAAGGACCTCGTCCCGGTCGAAGGTCTCCGGAATCTTCCTGGCGTAGGTCTTGGTGAAGAACGGTTTGTAGCGGACCTTCAGCGTTAGCCCGACCACCGGGCGGCCTTCGGCTGCGACGTCCTCAAGGACCCGGGCAGTGAGTTCCTTGACGGCATCACTGATTTGTTCGGGTTCGGTCAGGTCCTGTTGGAAGGTTGTTTCGCGACCGTGGGCCCGGGCAACCCAGGGCGTATCGTCTACTTCCCTGGCTCCTTCGCCGCGACCGAGCTGGGCGTACCAAGGACCCATCTTGGGGCCGAACTCCTGGACCAGGCTGTTTGGGTCAATGGCTGCGAGTTCATTGACTATGGTGATGCCGTGGGCCGCGAGTCTTTTGGAGATCTTGGGACCAACACCCCAAAGATCCTTCGTGGGCCGTGCACCCATGACGTCGAGCCAGTTGTCCTGGGTGAGCCGGAAGATGCCCGCTGGCTTGCCGAAGTCGGTCGCGTTCTTAGCACGAACCAAGTTGTCGCCGATGCCCACGCTGCAATGCAATCGGGTACTTTCCAGCACCGCAACCTGGATCTGCTTGGCGTAGGCCTCGGGGTCATCCGTTGTGACGCCAACAAAGGCCTCGTCCCAGCCAAGGACCTGCACTGTGGCGCCCGGTTGCTCCCTGAGCGTGGCCATCACAACCTCCGATGCCGCGAGGTACGCCTCCTGGTCGACGGGGAGGATGATGGCCTCGGGCACTTTCCGTGCGGCAATGCGGAGGGGCATCCCTGAGCCAACGCCGAAGGCCCTCGCCTCATAGGACGCCGTGGACACTACCGCCCGTTCCGTGGGATCGCCTCGGCCGCCCACAATGAGGGGCTTCCCAGCGAGTTCAGGCCGCCGCAAGATCTCGACGGCAGCGATGAACTGGTCGAGATCTACGTGCAGGACCCACGGGATTCCGCTCACGGGACCAGTCTGCCCGGTCTTGGGCGGCGCTGTCTGTACCTTCGCCACCGACTTTGGGCTCCCCGTCGTCGAAAATCCATCTGATTTTGGGCGAGTTCGACGGCGGGCGGCGGCAAAGTGGGTGGTGGCGGTGCGTGGCCCGAGCCGAGAACGCCGGCGCCACGCCGGTTCGGCTGTACACACAGGTTATTTGCGGACTTCGAAGAATCCTTTTAGGTCAATAGCGTCGAGGCATGATCATTCAAGCTGGCTTCGACTTTGAAATACTCGCGTGTCCGTACATCCTTCAGGGCCGAACCGTACTTCCGCGGATTGTGCTCATTGGGCTGGACGCCGACATGTGCTTGGATATCGTCACCGTCATCACGGATGACTACGCAGGATGCCTAACGCCGTACTTTAAAGAAATTCTTGATGCGTTACGGCACCAAGACACCAAGTATTTCGCAATCGCGCACTCCGGGCGCTGGTCGGAGAATTGTGATGGCTCTGAGCCAGTCCTAGCCGAAGCAGCGATACTCAAAGCACTGGCTGAAGCCGAGCTTGACTTGCAGATGATCTGTCATTTCGGCATAGACGAAATTGGCTACACGTGCTCTGGTCCTCATTCGTACTTCGACACCTACTACAACCTCCTGCCGGAAACCCAGGTCCATTGGAGCCACTCACCGCTGGGAAAATGCTGTTGAGATAGCCAGCGAGTGGTTTAGGTGCCGAATGGCAGGTCATAATCCGTCACGTGAAATCTTGAGAAAGTCAATGACATTAGAGTTACTCTGCCCGCGCTCCTGCAGGCAATAGCTGACCGCCATGGGGGCGGAGAATTATGGGGAATAACGCGTGTCGTTGACCAAATCTACCGGGCCAATGAGAATGCTCGGGTTACTACTGGCAGTCTGTCTATCTTTCGCGTTTTCGCCGCTGACTGCTGCGACTGCCGCGTCTGACGTCTCGGCCCCGGTGCTTGTGAGCTCCACTGTCACGCCCAAGACCTTCAACCTCAGCACCGGACCTGCAACGGTCAAGGTCACCGTCCGCATAACCGACACGACCGGAACCACGGCACCAACCCTGTCCCTCGGCCACACAACAACCAGCCAAAGCCACGGTTTCGGGACCGCAACACTCATCTCAGGCACCACCAAAGACGGAACCTGGGAACGAACCATGACCATCCCCCAAGGCTCAGCCCTCGGACAATGGAACGTCACACTCTTCCCACTCCGAGACAGCCTCGGAAACTCCGGATCATTCCAAACCCTCAGCACAATCACCCTCAGCGGAACACCAACCGACACATCCGCCCCGGTGCTTGTGAGCTCCACTGTCACGCCCAAGACCTTCAACCTCAGCACCGGACCTGCAACGGTCAAGGTCAC
>NZ_JBQLIS010000014.1:0-104351 GCF_052156435.1 Paenarthrobacter sp. NCHU4564 | reverse complement strand
CGCTACACCGGCGCTTCGCTCGGCAGCCAGTTCGCGTCCACCCTCGCCGGCGGTCTCTCCCCCGTCCTGGCCGTGCTCCTGCTGGACCTGGCACATGGAAACCCCTGGATGGTCGCCCTCTACGTCGTCGGCCTGAGCATCATCACCATCACCGCCACCTACCTCTCCCCCGAAACCCACCGAGGAAACCGCTACACCCCCACCACCACACCCGAACCCCAACTCACCCACCAATAAAACCCAGACCGGCGACAGCCACCAAACAGAAGAGTCAGGATCCGAAACACCTTCGGGTCCTGACTCGTTCCCTACCCAGCCTCCATCCAGGCCGGCTTCCGGGAACCTTGGATCCTTAAGGACTTCCACAAACTACCCCCAGAGTCACAATGCACCGCAGTGCCACTGCGCAGCAGTTCATTATCGGGCCTCACAGCGGTGTCGCACGCCGAGTCCAATTCACTCGACTTGCCACCGCCGTCGGACTTAGTTCACGTGCGGTCACGGACCGCTCAAGAGAAGGAGAAAAGAATGAAAATTCTGATTGTCGGCGGCAACGGCTTGCTCGGCTCCGCCGCAGTGAAAGCCCTGGAACAGCGACACGTAATAATTGAGGCTTCCCGAACAGGGGACATAACCGTCGATGTTACCGACGTCCAGTCTGTCCGGTCCATGTTCAAGGAAGTGGGCATCGTAGACGCGGTTATCTCTTGTACAGGGTCGGTCCCTTTCAAACCGTTGGAGGAGCTCACAGCAGATGACTTCCGTGCTGGCTTCGAGGATAAGGTAATGGGCCAGTTGAATCTCGTTCACGCCGGAATCGGCTATATATCTGACGGCGGCTCACTGACTCTGACAACGGGCGTGCTGTCCCGTGAACCTATTCTGACGGGTGCTGTGGCATCACTGGCGAACGGCGGGCTGGAGTCGTTCGTAATGGCCGCGGCCGCAGAACTTCCCCGCGGTATCCGGATCAATGCCGTCAGCCCTACTGTCCTTGCCGAAGCAACCGGTTATCACGAGTATTTCCCAGGCTTTGCGCAGGTTCCGGCCGACAAAGTGGGCCGCGCCTACGTGAAATGCGTTGAAGGGATCCAAACTGGACAGGTGTATGCACTTGACTGAGTTAGGTTAGGCTACTTGAGGTGTCCCCTCGATATGCGTCAATTGCGTTTCGAAGACGATGTCGACTCGAGCCGCGAACGTTCGGTACAGCGCGGGGCTCGTTCCGAACGGCGACGCTGTCCTGAATGCGTCTATGGACCACTGCCTTTTGACCCAACCGGCGAAGGACGTTGAGTCATGAGATGGGACCAGAGGCTCAACGGCTTCGCAGCCACGTTCGCCGGATCGTTCGAAAGCAACATGCGTTGACTGAACCGCCAGGGCGACACGTCGGCTAGGGACAATTCCGATTCTCTACGCGTTCGCAATCCGCGCCGGGACCGACCGGGCAGCGCACCCTTTCGGGTCGGTTACCTACTGCTAACCGTTGCCCTGAGGGCACAGCAAAACCAGGGCCTCCTGTTGCGAGGGGGAGGCCCTGGTAGCTCATGGGTGGTTTGCTGCGGCGCTGCGTCTGTTCTCTGAAGCGGCCTCGGTGAATGCCATCAGGCGTGCTTGCCCGCTTTGTGTGGGGAAAGTTTCGAGTATCCTGCCAGCTGATTGGCGACGATCACTTTCAGCGGATGGTCGCCATGCCTATCAGCTGCCCTAAGCGGTGTAGACGACAAAGACCTTACGGAGGCGCTCGTGAACGGTCCAGGTTCCGGTCCATCCGATCGGGAAGTATGCGGTGTCACCAGGGGTGAGGAGCACTTCTTCGCCGCCGTCGCGCTGGACGGTCATCTTGCCTGAGAGAACGTGGATGATTTCGCCCTTGGAGAGGAATTCCCAGCGTGACTGTCCAGTTTCCGTTTCCCAGGTGCCTGAGGCGATGCGGCCGTCCTCGCTTTCGAACTCCCGGCGGCTCCGAACCGTAATGTCGCCGCTGAGCGGTGTGGCGCTGGGCGGGGCGAGCAGTGATTCTTCCAACTGGCTGGCGTCGAGGTCTGCTGCGCGATATGCGATCGTCACTTCGTTGTTTCTCTTTCGTTGGGACGTGCCTTGGTGGGCACGCCGTCTTTTTTTGACCGGTTAGAGCTTGTGAGAGAGGCCCTTTAGTTGCCTCTCTTGGTGCTGTTCCCGGGGATTTGGGGTTTTGGGATTGAGATAGCGGCCGATTACAGGCAAGCCAGCTGACTTTCCGTGATAATCGTGAAAAGAAATAGCGTTAGCTTTGCTGACTCGCCGAAGTTCACGGTTTGAACTTCCGGCGCGGCCGTTGACGGTATGCCGTGGTTTGAGTGACGCGGGACGTTTTTAGGTTCGACCGGTAAGCCGTGGCGATCAGGTCCGCCTCTGGATGAGCTGCCTTCGGCGTTCAGTCGGTTTCAGGGCCGTGGCAGTAGGGGCATTCATCTTCGCAGTCGGGTCCCATGGGCTGGGCGCTGACAGCGGGGACGGGGTGGCTGCCGATCAGTGGATGCACTCGCGCTACCGGCTTGCGTTCCAGCAAGGCTGTTCGAGACTTCATTGTTTCCATTTCCTTATCTGATCTGGTGCGGAAAGCGGCGTTTTGAGCGCGGTGGGGTGAGGTCCAGCCCTCATGGCTGTTGAGCTTGTGGAGTGGTAGCTAAGCGTGGACCGAGGAAATAGCGAGGTTCCAGGCTTTGATCTGATAATGCTGTATGTGATTGCCGTCACCGGCTGATGTAATCAATTTTACGGAGCAATTGATTCGAGGTGTAGGCTCAATTTCTTATCCTTCCTCAAGGAATGGCCTTCAGTGGTGTGAAGATGTCGGGCGTTTATGAGCAGCCGCACCGCGCCCTTGGCGGGCGAGGGGCGGCTGGGTGGGCCTGGCGTCAGTAGGCCTTTACGCGCTGTTCAACGATGAGATGGATAAGGGAGAAGACGTTGTCTTCTTCTATGGCGTTGAGGGCAGCGTGAAGCGCGGCCGGGACGTCCTTGTCGTTCTCGACGCGGACGCCGAAACCTCCAAAGGCGCGTGCCATCATGGCGAAGTCAGGGTTTTGAAGTTGTGTGCCCGATATTCGCCCCGGGTAGTGGCGTTCCTGGTGTGTTCGGATAGTGCCGTATTCCTGGTTGTCCATGACGATTACCAGTGGCGTGGCACCGTATTGGGCAGCTGTGGCTAGTTCTTGTCCGTTCATGAGGAATTCGCCGTCGCCGGCGATGGTGACGATCCGCCGGCCAGGGTGAGCCAGCGAGGCGGCTATTGCTGCGGGGATGGAGTAGCCCATTGAACCGTTGCGTGCGCTGAGCATGGAGGCGTAGCGCCGGGTTGGGAAGTAGCGGTGGGCCCAGTTCGTGTGCTCTCCAGCGCCGAAGGTGACCATGGCGTCGGTGGGTAGGGTTGGGACCAGATTTGCCATGAGGGTGTCCATGCGGGCTGGTCCGGTGGCTGGTGTTTTTGCCGGTAGTGATGCGAAGGCCACCTGTTCGCCGCGCATTCTGTGCGTCCAGGCCTTCCAGTCTTCGCGGTAGGGCAGGTCGATCTCGACGAGATCTCGGACGAAGACGTCGGGTTTGGCGACGATCTGCCACGAGACCGGCCCCGAGCGTCCCCGCAGGGAGGGGTCGATGGTGACCAGGAAGTTCTTCTTGTTCCAATCCTGTCGGCAGAGGAACCCGTCAGTGATGACGTCGCCCGGAACGGTGCCGACGAAGATCAGGAGGTCGGTTTCCTCGAGAAGGTCGTATGTGGGCCGTGGGCGTCCGTAGCCGATGGGCCCAACGTAGGAGGGTGAATCGAAGGACACGGTTCCTTGTGTTCGCCACTCGGCGGCTGCGGGGATGTGGTGCTTTTCCAGCCAATGCGTGAGTTGGTCGGCTGCCTCTTGTGACCAGTCGTTGCCTCCGGTGATGAAGAGGGGCTTGGTCGAGTTCATCAGTGCATCCGCTATGGCCCGGCTGTCGACAGTTGTCATGCCTCCCGTTGCGACGGGGATGCTGGGGTGCAGGGTGGGTTCGATGTGCCGTTGGATGATGTCTTCGGGAAGTCCAACGACGACGGGGCCGGGGCGTCCGTTCAGGGCTGCGAACATGGCTTCGGCGACGATTTCGGAGGCCCGTTCCGGGTGGTCCAGGACCATGACTCGCTTCGCGCCGGTGTCGAACCAGGCTTTGATATCGAATTCCTGGAAGGCTTCCCGGTCGCGGTGTCCGAAGGGGATGAGTCCAACGAAAAGGACCATGGGAGTGGAGTCCTGCCACGCTGTGTGAAGGCCGACGTGTGCGTTGGCAGCTCCTGGTCCTCGGGTGACCATGGCGATGCCGGGGGTCTGTTGCATTTTTCCATCGGCCTCGGCCATGTAGGCGGCGCCGCCTTCGTGCCGGCAGACGATGGTTTCGATGGGTGAGTTGTGCAGGCCGTCAAGAACGTCGAGGAAGCTTTCGCCGGGTACCACGAACGTCCGCTGCACTCCGTGGGCCACGAGCGAGTCGACAATGACGTGACCGGCTGACTTTGTCGTTGGAGGGAGCTGCTCGCGGAGTCTGGGGTTGACGTCCGTCGACTGCGTTGTCATCGTTTTCCTGGTCTCGTTAGTGGGTTTCGTTGTAAAAAGACAGTCAGGGGTGACCCGGGCTTGCGGCGCACCCCTGACAGAGTTGAGGTTCAGGCGAGTGCTGCTGCCAGGGCGAGTGCGTCCGCTCCTGCCGAGGCTACGGCGTGGTCGTTCTCGACGGTGCTTCCGCTGACGCCGATGGCGCCGACAACTGCACCGTCGATGGTGATGGGCAGCCCACCGGGGAAGGTAATCAGTCCGCCGTTGGAGACTTCGATGTTGAACAGCGGGCCGCCGGGCTGGGACAGGGAGCCAATGGTGCCGGTTGGCATGTCGAAGTAGCGGGCGGTGCGGGCTTTCTTGATGGCGATATCGATGCTACCCAGCCATGCGCCGTCCTGACGGCTGAAAGCCTTGAGGTTTCCGCCGGCATCCACGATGGCCACGTTCATGGCCAGGTTACGGTTGGTTGCTTTAGCCAGGGCCGCAGCCAGGACTCGTTCGGCTTGCTGGAGCGTGATGTCAGTCATTGGTTCTGATGTTTCTTTCTTTGGTAGTGGTGGAGGAGGTTGGTGCCCGGTCGCCTAGGCGTGGGAACGTTCAGCAGATGGGGATGTCTGTGCCGCCGTGTAGGCGGCCAACAATCGTTCGGTGTCCGCCATTTGGTCTTCCCAGATGGCTCGGACGATGTCGATGCGGTCTTCGGAATCTTGAAGTCCGGAGAGGTACGCGCCGACGTTCGCGCCCTGTTCGCCTGCACGTTCGTGCAGGGCGATCATTTTGACGACGAGTTTGGTTTGCATGCCGTAGACGGGGATCTGGGGTCCGCGGGGTGCGATCATGCCCACGTAGTAGAGCTTTTCCAGGCCCTCGGGGATGATTCCGGCTCCGTAGCGGATCGGGGCCCCCTTGCGGCGGGGAACCAGGTTGGTGTCCAGGAACGGGACACTGGAGTGGAAGCCGGTGGCCCAGAGGATGGTGTCGTATTCCTTGGCGGTGCCGTTGGTGAAGTGGACGGTTTTGCCGTCGAATCGTTCGATGCCCGGGACGACGCCGACGCGACCGTGTTGGATCCAGTACGGCAGCAAGGTGTTGACCACGGTGCTGCCCTCGGCCAGGGTGCGGTGCTTGGGTTCGGGCATCCCGGGGTAGTCGCTCCATTCACCAATGGACACGCGGGCCAGGAGGCGGCTGATGAGGTCTACTTCATCGGGTGCGAACTGTTTGAGGAAGTCCAGTTCCTGGCGGGGTTTGCCGAAGTAGGCCTTGGGCTGGAAGTAGGTGCCTTTACGGATGACGATGTCGGCTTCGAAGCGGTGCTGGGCCACGTCCACGGCCAGGTCACACCCGGAGTTACCGGCCCCCACTACCAGGACCCGGGTCCCGTCCAGGTCCTTGACGTTGTTGTACTCGCTGGAGTGGAGCTGCTTTCCCGTGTAGGTGCCGGGAAATTGCGGGGTCTTTTTGTCCCAGAGGTGGCCGTTGGCGACGATGACGCCGTCATAGGTGTCCGAGCCGTGCGAGGTGGTGACGTTCCATCCTGCTGACCCAACGGCTCCGTCGGTGGGGACGGGGGTGACGGAGAGGACTTCGGTGTCGAACTGGATGATGTCGTAAAGGCCGTGGTGGCGGGCGTAGGACTCGATGTAGTCCCGGACCTGGTCCCGACGCGGGAAGTGCGGGTACTCCTTGGGCATGGGGAAGTCTTCGAAGTGGGTCATGTCCCGGGCGGTGATCAGGTGCAGGGCTTCGTAGTCGGTGTGCCAGTGGCCCCCGACGCGGCTGCTCTTTTCGAAGCAGTCGGCTTCGTAGCCGGCCTTCCGGAGCTGCTGGAGTGCTGAGATGCCGGCGGCGCCGGCACCGATGACGCAATAGCGGGTCATGGGGTCTTTCCGTTCAAGTAGCGGGGTGTGGGTGGGTGGTCGCCCGGTTAGCGGATGACGTCGCCGCCGGAAAGGGTGACTGTTTCGCCGGTCATGAAGCCGGCGGCTTCGTTGTCGGCCAGGATCCGGACCCAGCGGGCGATTTCCTCCGGCTGCGCCACACGGCCCAGGGGGATGGATGCGGCGGCGGCGTCCATGCGCCCGGTTGCGGCGTTTCCGGGGGTGTTGACCCAGCCCGGGGCGATGGCGTTGACTCGGATCTTCTTCTCCGCCAGTTCCAGTGCTGTTGCCTTGGTGATCATGATGACGGCGGCCTTCGAGGCGCCGTACACGAGCTGGCCGGGGGAAACGTGGTAACCGTCCACGGAGGCGAAGTTCACAATCGCGGAGCCTTCGGGCATGGACCGCTTGGCAGCGGCCATGACGTTCAGTACACCCAGCACGTTGACGTCAAAGACCAGTCGGTAGAGCTCATCCGTGTAGCTGTCGAGGGTCGACGGCGGGTAGACGCCGGCGATATTGGCCACGGCGTGGATTTCCCCCCCGATTCCGGGGAGGATCTCGTCGAGCTTCTTCTCGAGCGCGGCACGGTCCCGTACATCGGCGACCAGTGGGGTGACGTGGGCTGAATGGCCGTTGAATTCGGGGGCAGTGACATCGACGGCGATGACATGCCAGCCGTCGTTGAGGAATACTTCGGCGGTGCTGTGTCCCATGCCGCTTCCGGCTCCGGTGACGAGGGCGACGCGTGATGGCTTGGTGTTCATGGGGGTTCCTTAAAGTCTTAGCCCTTGACCGTGGTCAGGATCTTGGTGGTCAGTGAAGTGAGGGACTTATTGCGGGTCTCTTCGGCCCAAGCGATGGTGATCAGCAGTCCGAGAATGGTGAGGGCGGCGCCGATCATCATGGTGGGCCCGGTCCCGATGCCGCTCAGGGACAGGGGAACCATGTAGGTGCCGATGGCGGCGCCGATGCGGCTGATGGCGGTGGCGAGTCCGACCGCGGAGGCGCGGATACTGGTGGGGAACAGCTCGTTGGGGTAGATGAAGACGAGGATTGTTCCGGCGCCGCTGGCGAGGGTAAAGAGGAAGAAGAAGATCATCACGAACCAGTTGGGGCCGTCGGGCCACAGCCCGAGTGGCAAGAGGAACACGGCAGCGGCGACGAAGGTCCAGATCATGAGCGGCCGACGGCCCAGTGTTTCAACCCAGCGCAGTGCGGGCAATGTGCCGATGAGGAAGCCGAGGTTGAGGACGATCTGGCCCAGCGTTTCTTCGGCGCCGCCGTGGGCGAGCCCGAACTGGGAGAGGATGATCGGACCGTAGGTAAACAGCGCGAACTGTGGAAGGGCGATGCACATCCAGGTGATGCCGCAGAACAGGGTGCGCTTGAGGAAGGGGGCCTTCAGCAAAGAGCCGAAGGTGGACTTCGTTTCTTCTTCATCGGTGGCCACCAATGACTTGACGTCTTCGATGGTGATTTCACGTTCCAGGGCCTTGGACAGGGCATCGCGGGCTTCCTCGAAGCGGCCTTTGGCTACCAGCCAGCGGGGTGATTCGTGGGCGCCGAAGCGCAGCATCATGACAATGAGGCCGAACACGGCGCCGCTGGCCAGCATCCACCGCCACGATTCAGGACCGAACGCGCTGGAGAGCGCGAATCCGACCAAGTAGGCGACGATTGCTCCGACAAGCCAGATCGTGGAGAGCCATCCGATGATGGCACCGCGTCGTTTCTTGGGCATCCATTCGGTCAACAGAGCCGTGGCGATGGGGTAGTCGGCGCCGACGGCCAGGCCTACCACAAGGCGCAGGAGGATCAATTGGAAGCCGTCGCTGATGAACAGGCAGGCGGCTGAGGCGATAACCATGGCCAGCAGGTCCACGGTGTACATCATCTTGCGGCCGATGCGGTCCGTGATGGGTCCGAGTACCAGGCTGCCGAGGAACAAACCCACGAGCGAAGCCGCGCCGGCCAGGCCGAGCTCCACTGAATCCAGTCCCAGTTCCGCGCTTGCGCCGGTCAGGGCAACGCCCACGATGCTGAGCAGGTAGCCGTCCAGGAACGGTCCTCCGGAGCAGGCGGCGATGAGCCGGCGGTGGTATCTCGTGAGCGGTCCGTCGTCGATGAGATGGTTGCCTGGAGCAGCAGAGATTGCAGTCATGGCGTAGTCCTAATCAGTGAAGAAAGAGTGCCGGAATCGGCTGTTTGTGATTGCCGTCACCGGCGTGGAAATAACGTTACGGAAGATTAGGCTCGAGGTGTAGACTCAATTCCCGACCCTTCCTCAAGGAAACTCCTATGTCTAATTTGACTCTTGTGCAGCTCCGCTATTTCCTTTCGGCGGCCAAACACAAAACCCTTTCCGCGGCCGCTGAGGCTGAGCACATCGCCCAGCCCAGCCTGTCGGAACAGATCCGGCGGTTGGAGAACAGCTTGGGCGTAAAGCTCTTTACGCGAACCAACCGGGAGCTGCAGCTCACCGAAGCGGCGCGGCTGCTGCTGCCGAGCGCCCAGCGGGCGCTGGATGAGGTCGAAGGATTGGCGGACCTCGTCCGTGAGGTGCGCACGCTTCAGGGCGGAACCGTGTCCTTTGGTACCTTTAACAGCGCCCACCTGTATCTGTTGACGGGTCTCATCCGAGATTTCCATGAGCGGTACCCGCTGGTGAAAATCCGGGTGGTCGGATTGAATTCCTCGGAAGTGGCCGACGCCGTCCGGGCCGGTGAGCTGGAAGCCGGACTGGTGCAGCTTCCCGTCGATGACCGGGGCCTGTCAGTGAGCCCGCCGGTTCTCAGCGATGAGGTGGTCTATGTCAGCGCCGATCCCGAACGCTTGGCCGGGCCGGTGTCGGTGGAGCAAATGGCGGCCGCGCCGCTGATCCTTTCTGAGGCCCGCTGGTCCAATTCGGATCCATTGCGGTTGTCGATGACCGAACGTGCCCAGCACGCGGGAGTGACACTGAACCCGATTGCAGAGGTGGAGTTCCAAACCCACGCCGTTGAGTTGGCCGCCCAGGGAGTCGGCGACTCATTGGTGTCGTATCACGTTGCCAAGTCCATGATCGAGCAGCAGGGGTTGGGCTACGTTTCGCTGGAGCCGGCCTTCCATGAGCACTTCGCGTTCATTACCCGTGTCAATGGCTCCCTCTCCCCCGCCACCCGTGAGTTCATCAAGTACGCGCACCGCCATATCGCTTTGCTGCAGGACATCAAGCCCGGATAGCCAGGCAGCGCCCCGGCCGCGGGTGTCGGGAACGCCAAGACGCCAGCCGTCGCCAGTGATGGGCCGCTGGCACACCGCTGGCGGCTAAGCTGCGGTGAACTTCTGCTGGTCTCTTATGGCTTCCGTGTAGGCGGCCAACAATCGTTCGGTGTCCGCCATTTGGTCTTCCCAGATGGCTCGGACGATGTCGATGCGGTCTTCGGAATCTTGAAGTCCGGAGAGGTACGCGCCGACGTTCGCGCCCTGTTCGCCTGCACGTTCGTGCAGGGCGATCATTTTGACGACGAGTTTGGTTTGCATGCCGTAGACGGGGATCTGGGGTCCGCGGGGTGCGATCATGCCCACGTAGTAGAGCTTTTCCAGGCCCTCGGGGATGATTCCGGCTCCGTAGCGGATCGGGGCCCCCTTGCGGCGGGGAACCAGGTTGGTGTCCAGGAACGGGACACTGGAGTGGAAGCCGGTGGCCCAGAGGATGGTGTCGTATTCCTTGGCGGTGCCGTTGGTGAAGTGGACGGTTTTGCCGTCGAATCGTTCGATGCCCGGGACGACGCCGACGCGACCGTGTTGGATCCAGTACGGCAGCAAGGTGTTGACCACGGTGCTGCCCTCGGCCAGGGTGCGGTGCTTGGGTTCGGGCATCCCGGGGTAGTCGCTCCATTCACCAATGGACACGCGGGCCAGGAGGCGGCTGATGAGGTCTACTTCATCGGGTGCGAACTGTTTGAGGAAGTCCAGTTCCTGGCGGGGTTTGCCGAAGTAGGCCTTGGGCTGGAAGTAGGTGCCTTTACGGATGACGATGTCGGCTTCGAAGCGGTGCTGGGCCACGTCCACGGCCAGGTCACACCCGGAGTTACCGGCCCCCACTACCAGGACCCGGGTCCCGTCCAGGTCCTTGACGTTGTTGTACTCGCTGGAGTGGAGCTGCTTTCCCGTGTAGGTGCCGGGAAATTGCGGGGTCTTTTTGTCCCAGAGGTGGCCGTTGGCGACGATGACGCCGTCATAGGTGTCCGAGCCGTGCGAGGTGGTGACGTTCCATCCTGCTGACCCAACGGCTCCGTCGGTGGGGACGGGGGTGACGGAGAGGACTTCGGTGTCGAACTGGATGATGTCGTAAAGGCCGTGGTGGCGGGCGTAGGACTCGATGTAGTCCCGGACCTGGTCCCGACGCGGGAAGTGCGGGTACTCCTTGGGCATGGGGAAGTCTTCGAAGTGGGTCATGTCCCGGGCGGTGATCAGGTGCAGGGCTTCGTAGTCGGTGTGCCAGTGGCCCCCGACGCGGCTGCTCTTTTCGAAGCAGTCGGCTTCGTAGCCGGCCTTCCGGAGCTGCTGGAGTGCTGAGATGCCGGCGGCGCCGGCACCGATGACGCAATAGCGGGTCATCGCACTGTCACTCCCCCATCAATGAGGAAGTCCGCTCCGGTGGCGTAGGAGGAGGCGTCGGAGGCCAAGTACATCACCAGGGGTGATATTTCGTGGGGGCGGGCGCGGCGGCCCAGCGGTGCGCTGGAGGACGTGCCGCCCTGCGGTTCGTCGTTGTTCATGGGTGTTTCGACGCCGCCGGGGCTGATGGAGTTGACCCGGATGTTGTGCGGTGCGTATTCCAGTGCAGCAGCGCGGGTAAGGGCGAGCACTGCGGCTTTCGAGGCGGAGTAGGCGCCGTAGGCTTCCGCACCCCGGTGGGCGGCAGTGGATGCCACGTTCACAATGGTCCCGCCTCCGCGCCGGGACAGAGCCGGAAAGACCGCCTTCATACCCAACAGGACCGAAGTGGCGTTGACCTTCAGGAGCAGATCCCATTCGCGCAGTTCGAGTTCGTTCAAGGGCGTCACGCGGATGATGCCGGCGTTGTTGATCAGGGTATCCAGGCCGCCCTCGTGCTGTTCAATATCTGCAATTGCCGCGGCCCAGGCAGCCTCGTTGGTCACATCGAGATTCAGGTAGCGGACGCTGAGTCCCTTCTCGGCCAGGGCCGCGGCGGTCTTTTCGCCTTCCGCATCGAGGACGTCGGCGATGATGACGCGCCATCCAGCCGAGGCGATAGCTTCGGCGTGGGACGCCCCCTGGCCGCGCGATCCCCCGGTGACGAGGGCGACTTTCTGGTGTTGGTCGGTCATGTCAGGTTCCTTCAGGTGTCGTGGGAGGGGAAGCCGGGCCGCCGACCCGGGTGCATGATGCGCCCGGGGCGGCGGGGAAGGGACTAAAGCATGTCAGGTTCGCCGACTTCGGCGGCGCTGGAATCCATGCCGTACTTCTTCAGCAGTTCGGCGATGGTGCCGTCCCTGCGGAGGTCTTCGATGTTTTCGTTCAGAGCCTTCGTCAGCTCGCTGTTCTCGAGCTTGGTTGGCCAATTGACCTGGCCGGGGTGTGCGGTCACCGGAATGCGCGAGTCGGGCTGCAGGGGAAGAACCGTGGCACCGGCGATGGGCTTGGACTCGAACCGTGCTGTGGTGGCGCCGACGCTGTCGATGATGGCGTCGATGCGGCCTGCCGCAAGATCGCTGAACACGGCTTCAGGATCCTGGTAGACGGAGAACTTGTCACCGAATACCTGGGTGAATTCGTCGTTCCACAGGTTGCCTGCCACCGACCCGATCTTCTTGCCGTCGAGTTCGGCCACGGTCTTGTATCCGGCCGTTGAGACCAAGGCTCCTTGGTCCAGGTAGACGGGGTTGCTCAGGGCTACCAGCTTTGAACGGGCCTTGGTGCGCCACCAGTCGCCGGCTGCCAGGTCGGACCGTCCGGCCTGGACGGCTGGAATGGCGGCACCGGCGCCGCCGGAGGCTTCAACTGTCACGCTGAGGCATTCGCGCTTGGCGATCTCGTTCAGCAGGTCTCCTTCGACGCCGGACAGTTTGGTGCCATCCAGCTTCATGTGGGGTGCGAAGTCGTAGGTCGAGACGGTGAGCGTGCCTTCGGTGATCGTCTTGAACGAGTGCTTCGGGGTGCAGGAGGGGTCCACGCTGGCGTCTGCGGAGGGGCTGCAACCTGTCAAGGCCAGGGCAGCTGCTCCAATGACGGTGGTCAGGGCGGCGGGGCGGATCCAGAACTTCTCGAGCTTCATGGTGGGTCCTTTGTGTGTTGGGGAGGGTTTGATGCGATTAGAGGTAACGGTTCAGGCGGCGTTCACCGAGTCGGACGAACGCCAGGGCGATGAGTGTGATCGACCCGTAGAGCACGGACGTGAGCAGGAAAACACTGAGGTATTCGAAGGTGATGGAACCCAGGGCGTAGGCCTTGGACATCAGCTCCGGAACGGCGATGACGAAAGCGAGCGAGCTGGTCTGGAAGATCGTGACGGCCAGGCTTGCCAGCGGTGGTGTGGAGATCCGGATGGCTTGGGGCAGGACGATGTAGCGGAAACCGTTCCACCCCTGCAGGCCCGCCGTCGCAGCTGCTTCGCGCTGGCCACGGGGCACCGAGGCCAGGCCTGAGCGGAACAATTCGCTGGAATAGGCGCCGGTGGTCCAGGACAACGAAATGACGGCAGTTGCAAAAGCCGGCAGTGTGATGCCGCCTTCGGGGAGGCCGAAGTACAGTAAGTAGAGCAGCACCAGGGCCGGGGCCCCGCGGCCGACTTCCACCACCACAAGAGCTGGCACCCGCAAAAGGGTCAGCGGGCTTTCGATGGCTAGGGCCAGCAACAAGCCAAGAGGCATTCCAAACAGCAAGCACAGTCCGGTCAGGCCAAGGCTGACGCTCAGTCCTGGAGATAGTGCCGGTAGCCAGGTAATCCATTGGTCGACGAGAGTCATCACGCCACCTCGAGTTTCTGGCGGAGGGTGCTGTCAACGCGGCGTGCGGCGAGGGCAAGCGGCAGGCTGATCGCAATGTAAAGCAGTCCAGCGATCGTGAAGGACAGCAGTCCTTGATGCGTGGCTTTTGAAGCCAATCCAGCCTGGTAGGTGATCTCGTGGACGCCGATGGTGGAAGCCAGGGCCGAGTCCTTGATGAGGGCTATGGCATAGGCGGCAACTGCCGGGAGGGTGACTTTGAAGGCTTGGGGGGTGATGATGTGGCGAGTGGTCGGTAGGAATCGCATGCCCAGGGCTGTGGAAGCTTCCCACTGTCCTTTGGGGATGCTGAGCAGGCCAGCACGGTATGTCTCGGCCATGTAGGCCGAGGCGATGACGGAGAACCCAAGTATCGACGCTGAGACTGAGTCCAACCGGAGAGCGTACTGTGGCAGGCCGAAATAGATCAGGAACAGCCATGTGATGGGCGGGATGGCGCGGATTACGTCGATGTAGGCCGTGGCAACGACGCGCAATGGTGTCCATGTGGAACGGCGGGCGGCAACCAAAGGCAGTGCCAGGATGGCTCCGATGGCCAGCGAGGCTCCGGTGATCGCCAAGGTCATTCCGATGCCGGAAGCGATTTGCACGAGCATTGCCGTCACCGGTCCAGTACGGCGCGGAGAAACTTCTTGGTCCGCTCGTGGCTGGGGTTGGTCATGACTTCCTGGCTGGGTCCGAGCTCGAGTACGCGACCGTCTGCCATGACCATGACCCGGTCGGAGACATCCCGGGCGAACTGCATTTCATGGGTCACCACAATCATCGTCATGCCTTCATCGGCCAGGTCCCGCATGACCGAGAGCACTTCCAGGCCCAGCTCGGGGTCCAGCGCAGAGGTTGGTTCGTCGAACAGCATGACCTTCGGTGACAGTGCCAGGGCCCGGGCTATAGCAATGCGCTGCTGCTGTCCACCGGAAAGACGGGAGGGGTGCTGACCGCTCTTCTCGACCAGGCCGACCCGCGCGAGCAGAGTTTCGGCAACGGAATGGGCCTCCTCTCGGCTGCGTCCGAGCACTTTCTGCTGCGGCAGGGTGATGTTCTCCATCACGGTCAGGTGCGGGAAAAGGTTGAAGTTCTGGAACACCATCCCAGTGACCCTGCGGAGCCGTTGCAGGCTCGCCCGGTCCGGGCGCTTGGCGGTGGCGTCCACGGTAGTGCTGCCTATGGTGATGGTGCCTGCCGTGGGGACTTCCAAGTAGTTCAGGCATCGGAGGAACGTGCTTTTGCCTGCTCCCGAGGGGCCGATGATCGAAACGACCTCGCCCTCAGCCATCTTCAGGCTCACGTCGTGCAGGACTTCGATGACGCCGTAGTTCTTATGCAGGCCCTGTACGTTCACCGCACCCAGCGTGGGCGGCGACTCGGCGGGGACTATCGCTGTTTCCATGAGGATTGCCTTCTTCGGAGATTGATCCATAGGGGTTGACTAGGGATAAGAAGATGTAATCTGAATCACCTTTGGTTTGCAAGACTTCTGCCCGGAAATACTCCGAAATTTCGCGAAATCTGGGTAGTTTTACAGTCCAGCATAGGTAGCCTCTATATATGCTCAAGCGTTTGCCTATATGCTGCTGGGGACAATGGTCTGCTGGATGTAGGAGATACGGGTGACGATTCTTCAGGTAAATTACTTTTTGGCCGCGTCGAAGGCTGGCTCCTTGACGCAAGCGGCCGAAGACCTGGGGGTGTCCCAACCGACGCTCTCCGAACAGATCCGCAAGCTGGAACAGAGCGTAGGCGTTGCACTTTTCACGCGCGCAAAACAGGGCCTCACCCTCACCGAAGCAGGCCACAAGTTCCTACCCCACGCCAAAAAAGTTGTCCGCGACTACCAAGCCGCCATGGACTCCGTCACCGGCATCCGGGACCGGGAGGAAGGCACCGTCACCTTCGGCATGTTCAACAGCGGCCACTACGTACTCTCAGGACTCATCCCGGCATTCCGTGCCGCGCATCCCAATATCCACGTCAGGGTCATAGGTTCAAACTCAGCGCAAGTCGTAGAACTGGTTCGCTCCGGGCGGCTGGAGGCTGGCGTCGTTGCGCTTCCCATCGATGCCCGGGGCCTGACCATCAGTGACGTGCTCTGGTCCTGCGAGGCAGCCTATTTCCATACCAAACCAGCAATTCAAAGGCCAGTGACAATCGAAGGGCTGCTGCAGCGCCCACTGGTCCTCCCCGATTCAGGGTGGGCCGAAAACGACCCCACACGGCGTCAGCTGAGCGAACGTGCCCAAGCCCAGGGCATAGCGTTCACACCTGACATCGAAGTCGAAACAGGCTCCGCCGCCCTGGCCGTTGCAGCCGCCGGAACAGCCGCGGCTGTCGCATCAATTCCGGTAGCCCAGGCGCTTGGATACACCGACAAACTGCACTGGGTCAGTCTCGAACCACCGCTAATCGAAACTTTTGCCATCATCACCCGCGACCCAACAAGCCTCTCCCCAGCAACCCAGGCGCTCATCAAGCTCACAGAAGAACACATGCGCATGCTGCACAAGGAGTACGCGCCCGCATAGCCAAGGTTCTGGCGTCCTGACCACCGCAGAGTAGTCGATGCTCTGGTGGACTGATGGAGCTCAGGTCATGCCTTACGGCGAGGGCGCAGAACGGCCGGTGCAATTGCACATGCTTGGCTGCTTAGTGCGCCCGAATATCGCTCCATCGATGGGGGCGTTTCCGCGTGCCTGCGGCGTCCCGCGTTTCATTCCTGAAAGTCGAAGCCACGGACGGTGTCTCCGAAGACCTCGTCGGGGTCGAGGCGGCGGAGCTCTTCTGCGAGGCAGTCCTGGAGGCTACGGCGAGGGAGGATGATGTGTTGGTCAGGCTGTCCCGGTAGGGTCAGTTCAGCCCCTGATCGACCCGGCCGGGACAGTATGACATCTCCGGACCTACGACTAAGCCGAACACTCCGGAGGCCCATCCCTGACGGTCCGGCGATGACGGTGGCCGGGACGTTCAGGGAATTCTTCAACCACGCTGCCAGCAGCAACGTGCTGGGGGAGTCGGAAGCGCCCTCTACCGCGATGGCGGACACGGGGTCGCCATCCACTTGGTCGAATACGGCAGCGAGCTGCATGCGCCAGTTGGTCAGGCGGGTCCACGCGAGGTCCGTATCGCCTGCCTTGTAGGTGGCCCGGATGTTCTCCAGGGCCAGGCGGGGATCGGGCTCGTTGGCCGAGTCTGTGATTCGCCGGTGGGCGATGCGGCCAATAGAGGTTTCGCAGGCGCTCTCCGGGGCCCCGTGCGGCCACCAGGCGACGATCGGGGCGTCCGGCAGGAGCAGGGCGGCCACCAGGGATTCGCTTTCGTGGGCCATATGACCGTGTCCGCGGAGCACGATGACCTCGGAGGCACCAGCGTCACCACCTACCCGGATCTGCGCGTCAAGGCGGTCCGGACCTTCAACACCGGCGTCGGCGAGGACAATGATCCGGCAGGGATGCTCCCGGCTGGCCTCGTTGGCCGCTTCGATGGCTTCCTCTTCCTGTCCGGACTTGGTCACCACCACCAGTGTCAGGACCCGGCCCAGGGCGATCACGCCGCCCTGTTCGCGCAGCGACATGATCTTCTTGGAGATCTTGGAGGTAGTGGTATCGGGAAGATCTACGATCATGGCCTTCTCCAGGTTCGTCCGTCACGGGCCAGCAGGGCATCGGCCGAGGCCGGTCCCCAACTGCCGGGTGCATAGGGTTGCGGTTGCTCATCAAGCCCGGCCCAGTAGTCCTCGAACGGGTCAAGGATCTTCCAGGACAGTTCCACTTCCTGGTGCCTGGGGAACAGCGGCGGCTCGCCCAGGAGCACGTCCAGGATGAGACGTTCGTACGCTTCGGGGCTGGACTCCGTGAACGAGTGCCCGTAGCCGAAGTCCATGGTCACATCACGGACTTCCATCTGCGTACCAGGGACCTTGGAACCGAATCGGATGGTGGCACCCTCATCAGGCTGTACACGGATCACCACGGCGTTCTGTCCGAAGTCGTCTTCACCATGGTCCCGGAAGAGCAGGTTGGGCGCACGCTTGAAGACCACGGCGATCTCGGTAACACGACGACCCAGACGCTTGCCTGCGCGCAGATAGAACGGAACCCCGTTCCAGCGGCGCGTGTTGATATCCACGCGGATGGCAGCATAGGTCTCGGTTTTTGAATCGGCGGGAATTCCTTCTTCGTCCAGATAGCCCAGGACTTCCTCGCCGCCTTGCCAACCGCCGGTGAACTGGCCCCGTGCGGAGTGGGTGGACAGGTCATCGGGCAGCTTGACTGCAGCGAGGACCTTTTCCTTTTCGGCGCGCAAGTCATCGGCGTTGAAGGAGATTGGCTCCTCCATCGCGGTCAACGCAAGAAGTTGCAGCAGGTGGTTCTGGATGACGTCGCGGGCCGCGCCCACGCCGTCGTAATACCCCGCCCGACCACCGGTGCCGATGTCCTCGGCCATGGTGATCTGCACGTGGTCGACGTAGTTGGCGTTCCAGAGGGGTTCGAACAACTGGTTCGCGAAACGAAGCGCGAGGATGTTCTGGACCGTCTCTTTGCCCAGGTAGTGGTCGATACGGAACACTGCGTCAGGCGGAAACACCGATTCCACGATGTCGTTGAGCTGGCGCGCGGATTCGAGATCATGCCCAAAGGGCTTCTCGATCACCACACGCCGCCACTGACCAGGCTGGGCCTGCGCCAAGCCATGCTTGGACAGCTGCCGGCAAACCTGCTCGAAGGCCTTTGGTGGGATGGACAAGTAGAAACCATGGTTGCCGCGCGTACCGCGGGTTTCATCGAGCTCATCGAGCACGTCGCCGAGACGCTCGAAAGCGTCGTCGTCGTCGAACTCGCCCTGGACAAAACGGATGCCGGAAGCGAGCTGCTCCCAGACCGCTTCATCGAACTTCGTGCGGGCGTGGGCCTTGACGTTTTCCTTGACCTCGGCCGCGAAATCGGCATTGTCCCAGTCACGGCGCCCGAAACCCACCAGGGCAAAGCTGGGCGGCAACAAGCCACGGTTGGCCAGGTCATAGACCGCAGGCATGAGTTTCTTACGTGCGAGGTCGCCGGTTACTCCGAAGAACACCAACGACGACGGCCCGGCAATGCGGTTCAGGCGGCGGTCCCGCGGATCCCTCAAGGGATTCCGCAGGCCAGCGTTTTTCCTGCGGTTCGAGCCGGGGGTCGCCGCGGACTCGGTGCCGACCGGAGCATCAACGAACGTAATAGACAATGTTGCCTTCCAACTTTCGACGGCGTTCCCCGCACCGGCCAACGGTTGCGCGGGAGATCTGGTCGCGGATCAAAAGGTGGCGCCCCGCGTACTGCTCAGTGCGGGACGCCACCTTCGGGCCGGATGGTTAGACGATCGCGGCGCGGAGAGCCTTGGCAGCCAAGGCCGGGTCCTCGGCACCGTAGATCGCACCACCGGCAACGGCTACGTCAGCGCCGGCCTTCTGGACGTCCGCGATGGTCTCCACCTTGACGCCACCGGCAACGGAGAACGGAACGCGGGCTTCGGCGCCGGCACGCAGCAAGCCGTTCAGGTCGAAGCCGGGCTTGGCCTGCTCGTCCAAGCCAGCGTGCATTTCAACGAACTTGGCACCCAGGGCGCGGACTTCTCTGGCACGGGCGACCTTGTCCTCGACACCGATGAGGTCAACAACCACACCCTTGTTGTGTGCCTTGGCAGCCGTGACCGCCCCGGCGATGGTGGAGTCGTCAGCAGAACCCAGGACAGTCACAAGGTCAGCGCCTGCCTTGAAGGCGATGTCGGCTTCGAGTTCGCCGGCGTCCATGGTCTTGAGGTCGGCGAAGACGATCTTCTCGGGGTGTGCCTTCTTTACCGCGGTGATGGCGGAGAGGCCTTCCGACTTGATCAAGGGGGTGCCGAGTTCAATGATGTCGACGTATTCGGCGACCTGGCCGGCCAGTTCCAGGGCGGCTTCGGTGGTCAGGAGGTCGATGGCAACTTGGAGCTTCATGATTAATTTTCTTTCTGGTTGTGAACTGCAATGGGTGGGAAAATCAGGAGATTTCTTACTCGAGGTTTGCGTGACGCAGCCACAGCTCTTCAGCCGGCTGGACATCGTTGTCCCAGAGGGACTGGAAGGTGGCTTCGGTGGCCACGAAGAGGGCCTGCTCAAACAGCGAACCCGAGTACTGGCGCGTTACCGAGGAGCCGTGGTCGGTCTTCTGGGCTGCCGGAATAATCACCAACGCGTCGGCCAGCCGGGCGAGCGGGGAGTCCGGGTTGGTGGTGAACGCGGCAATACGGGCGCCTGCCTTCGTGGCGGTTTCGGCGGACTTCACGACGCCCGAAGTGGTACCGGATCCGGAAGCCACCAGAAGCAGGTCGCCGGAAGCGATAGCCGGAGTGGTGGCATCGCCCGCGATGTGGACCGTGAGGCCCAAGTGCATCAGGCGCATGCCTGCCATCCGAAGAACCAGGCCACTGCGGCCAGCTCCAGCCACGAAAATCCGCTCAGACCGCTGCAGCAGAGAAGCAAGATCCGCCATCCGATCCGTTCTAACGGATCCGGCAGTTTTCGTGATCTCCCCAAGGATGAGAGAGACGTTATCCGAGATGGTCTCGTGAGTGACCTGATAGTCGGACTCGGTTGTGTTCGAATGCATTAGTACTCCTTTAAGTGCCTCACCATCCATTCTTCGATGCTTTTGGGGTAGGCAAAACGCCTTTTCCGGATGGTTCTAGCCACCCTTTCGGGTAGTCCCCCGTGCGGTTGGCCCTCTACCCTTGACTCATGACCGGCACTCTCCGCAACAGCAAACCCCACGACGTGATAGAGCAAACGGCGCCTTGGCCGCTCCTCCACAGGATAAAAGCGATCACTGAAGCACCCCTCGGCAAGATTGCCGAGCGGTTGCGGGATGCAGCCTTACCCTTCGTGGGCGGGGACGCGCTCGTCATTTTTACTGAGGAATGCACCGGTCGACCACAGAAGAAGGCTGGTGCAGCGGAAGTAATCGAGAAGGTCTCCATCACAGAACTGCAGATTCTCAGGAGCTCTATCGAAGGGGAGGTGCCGTGGTTAGGAACGGCCAGGATAGCGGGCGGGTATCGTGACGTGCTGGCACTGATTTATCAGCCAAGCAACGCTCTTCTGGTTATCAGCGACCCGGACACGACAGGCGTGGAAACACAGGGCTCCTTGGATATGGTGACTTATCTCTGGCGACTTGCGGCGCACCGGATTCAAGAAAAGGTCAACGATGCCGCACCCTCGTATCTGTTGGAGTCCCGGGCGGCATCGGCTGAAAGGCTGAAGGTTACGAGTGAGTTGGTCGACGTGTATTCAACCACCTTGGAAACGCTTCTCGCAGCCGCGCGATCCTCCACACTCGACGATGCTGCTGCGCGGACGTCCGTCAGAGACACCGCTGCAAGGGCACTGGTCGAGCTTCGCACATATCACGACAAAACAACCGACCTGATTGAGGAACCGGTAGCATCCGCCTTTGAACGGCTGCGGGACGACCTGAACCCTCTGACGAAGTTCAGCGGCATCGAAGTACAGTTCATCGAGCCGCCACTAAACGGACGTGCCCTGCCAGGAGAAGTTGCGATCGCGGCAAGAGCCATCGTACGGGGCCTGCTGCTGCTCATAATGGAACAACCGGAAGTTCGACGAATCCGAACACAATGGGACTGCGACGGCGAGAACCTGCTCATCAACGTTAGGGATGACGGCAACGGCGGAATGTCCACCGACGCACCGGCCATGGAAAGGCTTCAGCGTCGAGTGCAAGCACTTAGTGGTCGCCTGGAGATTGATCTCATGCAGGGCTGGGGAGCCGACATTGCCGTTAACCCTTCCCCTGGACGCCCCGGCCACACCAGGAGATGTTTCCGGCTGGGACCTCGCCAACAGAGAACTGGAAGTACTCCAATTACTGGCAGCTGGCCAGCGGAACCGAAACATAGCGATGGCACTAAATATCAGCGAAAACACGGTGAAGTTCCACGTCCGCAACCTCTTCAGGAAGCTTGAAGTCACATCACGCAGCGAGGCCATTGCTCTGGCACACAGCCGTGGTTTGCGCTGAAGGAACTACCAGATAATCCGGCCGCGGTCCTTCATGTCCCTTCTTCATGAACTTACACTCCAGCCTGACCTCAAAACCTTCCAACGTGGGGCCTGACGCGTCCTCTGTGGTTGCTTAGTCCGTGACCGAGGATCCGTGAAGCCGTTGCATGCGTTGTAGGACAGTGGCGGAAATTTCCTCAACGGACATGGATGCGGAGTTTACGTACGGGATGTTGTTGGCCCGGTACATGTCCTCGGCGTTCCTGAGTTCGAAGGTGCACTGGTTCAAGGATGCGTAGCTGCTGCCCGGCCGGCGTTCTTGGCGGATCTGGCTCAGTCTGACCGGTTGGGACGTCAGGCCGAAGCACTTGTCTGCGAAAGGCAACAAGGGCTTCGGGAGGGCCAGTACCTCGAAATCCTCTTCGACCAGGGGGAAGTTGGCGGCCAGGATTCCATGCTGCAGTGCAAGGTACATGGTGGTGGGCGTCTTGCCGCAGCGGGAGGGCGCGATGAGGATCAGCTCGGCGCGCTCCAGTGCGCGCAGGGACTGGCCGTCGTCGTGCTCGATCGCATATTCGACGGCGGCCATGCGGGACTGGTAGCGGACTGCATCCCCCACTCCGTGGGCCTGGCCGGGCTTGCCGTTGGCCGCTGAGCCAAGGGTTTTCTCGAGTTCTCCGATGTGGGTACCGAACAAATCGAAGAACTGCCCGCGGCTTTGGGAGAGTACGGCGCGGATGTTCTGCCCCACGGCAGTGGAGAAGATGATCGGCACGGGACCTGAGGCCGCCACTTTGTCGATCACGGCCACCACCTCGCGTGCTTGCTCAATGGTGGTGATGAACGGGATGGTCCGGCGCTCCAGCCGCTGCCCGGGAAACTGGGTCAGCAGGGTGTTGCCCAGTGTTTCCGCGGTAATTCCGGTGCTGTCGGAAAGAAAGAACACCGTGGGGGCGGGCGCGGAGCCCGCCCCCTCGGCTTGGTGATCCGTCATTTAGACCGGGGTGCTGGTGGTGCGGGCCAGGCGCAGCCAGGTCTCGGTGACGGCGTCCGGGTTCAGGGAGATGGAGCTGATGCCCTGCGCCAGGAGCCATTCGGCGAAGTCCGGGTGGTCGCTGGGTCCCTGGCCGCAGATTCCCACGTAGCGTCCCTTGGCCCGGCACGCGGTGATGGCCAACTCCAGAAGCTTGGTCACCGCCGGGTTCCGCTCGTCAAAACCATCAGCGACCAGGGCGGAGTCACGGTCTAGGCCAAGGGTGAGTTGGGTGAGGTCGTTGGATCCGATGGAGAATCCGTCGAAGTACTCCAGGAACTCATCAGCCAGGAGGGCGTTGGCCGGCAGTTCGCACATCATCACGATCTCCAGGCCGTTCTCGCCGCGACGCAGTCCGTTGGCTGCGAGCAGGTCAATGACGCCGCTTGCCTCCTCCAGGGTGCGCACGAACGGGACCATGAGCTTGATGTTGGTCAGGCCCATCTCGTTGCGGACGTACTTCAGGGCCTCGCACTCAAGTTCGAACGCCTGCCGGAAGGACTCGGAGAGGTACCGGGAAGCGCCGCGGTACCCGATCATCGGGTTCTCTTCCTCAGGTTCGAAGGCCGGGCCGCCGATCAGGTTCGCGTACTCGTTCGACTTGAAGTCCGAAAGCCGGATGATCACCGGTTCAGGGGCGAACGCTGCCGCGATGGTCGAAATACCCTCGGCCAAACGCCTCACGTAGTAGTCGCGCGGGCCGTCGTAAGCAGCGGTTTTCTCCTGGATTTGCCGGACGGTGTAGTCATCCAGAGATGCCGGGCGCTCAATCTCACCGGCGACAGCCAACAAGGCGTTGGGGTGGACACCGATCTGCCGGTTGATGATGAATTCGAGGCGGGCCAGGCCCACGCCGTGGTTGGGGAGCTTGGCGAAACTGAAGGCCTGCTCCGGGGTCCCGACGTTCATCATGATCTTCACGGGAGCTTCAGGCATGGTGTCGAGGCTTGTCTCCTGGAGGGAGTACTCCAGCAGCCCTTCGTACACCAGCCCGGCTTCGCCTTCGGCGCAGGACACGGTCACCGGGGTGCCGTCCTTGAGGATCTGGGAGGCGTAACCCGTTCCGACGACGGCGGGGATGCCCAGTTCGCGGGCGATGATCGCCGCGTGGCAGGTCCGTCCGCCTCGGTCGGTGACGATAGCGGCAGCCTTCTTCATGATCGGTTCCCAGTCAGGATCGGTCATGTTGGCCACCAGGACATCGCCTTCCTGGAAGGAGGCCATCTGGTCAATCGAGGACAGCACCCGGACCTGGCCGGCCCCGATGCGCTGGCCGATCGCGCGGCCTTCCACCAGCACCGTTGAACGTTCGGTGAGGGTGTAGCGGGAGGTTACCCCCGCGGCTTTGCGGGACTCAACGGTTTCAGGGCGGGCCTGCAGGATGTAGAGTTCCCCGTCCACCCCGTCCTTGCCCCATTCGATGTCCATTGGCCGTCCGTAGTGACCCTCGATCGCCACGGCGTGGCGCGCCAGCTGCTCCACCTCGGCATCACTGAGGCTGAAGCGGCTGCGCGACTCCTGCGGCACGGGGATGAAGTCGACTGTCTTGCCGACCTCTTCGGCACCCGTGTACACCATCTGCACGGCTTTCTCTCCCAAACCGCGCTTAAGCACCGCCGGGCGTCCAGCTGCCAGGGCAGGCTTGTAGACGTAGAACTCATCGGGATTCACAGCACCCTGGACTACGGCTTCGCCGAGGCCATAAGAGGACGTGATGAATACCGCGTCCGTAAAGCCGGTTTCGGTATCCATGGTGAACATCACCCCGGAGGCGCCGACGTCGGAGCGCACCATCCGCTGCACACCCGCCGAAAGTGCCACTTCCGAGTGGGTGAATCCATGGTGGACGCGGTAGGCGATGGCCCGGTCGTTGTACAGCGACGCGAAAACGTCCTTGATCGCGTGCAGGATGTTCTCGATGCCGCGGATATTCAGGAAGGTCTCCTGCTGTCCGGCAAAGGAAGCATCAGGAAGGTCCTCGGCCGTGGCGCTGGACCGGACCGCCCAGGACACATCCCCGTCGTGCTCCTCGGTGAGACGCTGGTATGCCGAGCGGATGTCCTCTTCGAACCCGGCCGGGAACGGTGTTTCACGGATCAGCGAGCGGATCTCCCCGCCAACCTTGGCCAGGGCGGCCACGTCGCCGCTGTCCAAGCCCTCCAAGATGCTTTCAATCCGGGTATCAAGGCCTGACTCCGCCAGGAAGTGCCGGTAGGCGTCCGCCGTCGTGGCGAAACCACCGGGAACCTTCACCCCCGCCGAGGCAAGATTCCGAACCATTTCACCGAGCGATGCATTCTTGCCTCCGACCTGGTCAAGGTCGGACAGGCCAAGCTCAGAAAACCAAAGAACGTTAGTCATAAATTGTGTCCTCCATTGGGCACGCTCTGACAAGCGCTGAAAAAAACTAGGTCTTGCAAGGATCAGGGCCCCACATCCTCGGAAGCAAACAGGTGTGATGGGCGCAACACGGCGGTGAGGTAACGAAAGGTCACCAAGAACTTTGGCCGCAGGAACGAAATCTCGCATGCAATTTCATGCTCAGAGGCAGGACTGCCATAGGCGTTTGATCCAGACAGACGCGTTCGCGTCAACACATGCACACCCCAACCTGACGTCAGATTGGGTGTGGAAATGCGTCAGACTAGGGTTCTTGTGACGCGTTTTTGGACAATCTGCTGTGGATGCCTAGAGTTCATCCTTACACCCTCCTGCGGCGCACGACTGGCGCCTTGTGTCTGAAACTCCGCCCGACTTCCCGTTCGAGGCCTGCCCGTGAGTCTCATAGGGACTCACGGTATGCGGAGTCTAACCAGGCTCACGTTCCTTGAGGAACGTTCCTAACCATAAGGTCCGGATACAACTGATCGAGCACCTCCATGTCACTGCGAGCAGCCTTCACTAACTTGATCGGCCATCCAAGGTGCTCCGCGGCATCCGCGAGCTTTACGTAATTTCCGGCTTCGCGAACCGCAAGAGCCCTATCAAGGCGTTCAGTGTCCGAGGCGGGTTCAGAGAAGAACTTGGCATCCTTCAGCATGTCCTTGACGGTGTCGAAGCCACAGCCCAGGATCTGAGCGATTTGATTGCGCGTGTGGCCGCCCTTCTGAAGGATGAGTGCTCGTTGTCCGCGCTGAAGTCGTTCGTTCCGAGCGACGTCATTCGCATTGTTGGCTGCAAGACCGGCGCGCTGAAGCGTTGAGCGCACTTTGGAGTCAGAACAGTTCACTTCGCGTGCTATTGCGGCTGTGCCTACTCCCTGACGAGCCAGGTGACAGATCGACGCCTCAAGGATCTCTCGAGCCCTTATTATGGCTTCAGCCTTCGCGGCCTTCTCTTGCCGTTTGGCTTCTCGAGCTTCTTCACGGGCCGCTTGGAGTAGCTCTTGCTCCCTCCTCCGTCGCTCTCTATCCAGTTCGATGAGGCGAAATCGTAGGGCATTGGGGATACGAGCACTTCGACTCTTCTTCCAAACTAAATGGGGTGCTAAGTGCCTTTTGGTTCGAATTAGCCGCGCATCAGCCTTGGACAAGTCCTGTGACTTTTGCATGATTCGCTCCCGCTCATCTTGCGACAAGGCGTTCAGAAGCAGGTCGCATTCAGCCGGGACGCCGGAGTCTTCTTCGAACTCGTCTCTCTCGGGCCACCAGGGAAGAAAAACCGTCACTAAACGCGCGCCGTCTTCAGGCCGGACTCGTACCTTACCTGCGGCGTAAACACCTCTGCCGTGTCTGTTGTGCCCAGCTATGTATTCATGCATACCGTCGGCATGATCCGATGCCATGTAACCGATGCGCCTTCTCTTCACATGGAACGCAACCGCCCACGGATCGTGGGGATTTCCAGGCTCGGGTACCAGTTCGACTTCCAATTCCTGGCCATCAACAAATCGACCGAGGACGTCTTGGTGATAGGAAGCACCTCGCACGAAGTGATTGTCGAATCTTTCCAGCCCCGTGACGTTCAACCAATAGCGTCCTGTTGGGCGGACATATTCATCTGGTGGGGGTGTGTATACGCCATCAACGACCACGGCTTACCTTTCCGACAGTGAGACCAGATAGACAGTATGCACAATCTCTCAGGATCCGCTTCATTTGGAAGGAGGCCCCTCAGCCCAGGTGACCGGTCCAACAATTTCGGAGGCTAACCGGGCCTAACGAAGAGAGTAAGCACACTTTCGAGTCAGGGACGACTGGTGGTGTGCGCTTGGCCTTGCCCCTAATCACCAAACAGCTTACTTGTTTGGCCCTATAGCCTGACGCTCCTTGGCCACATGCACGATTGACCTGCGAAATGCGCCCAAGAGCCGAGTTTGATCCTGCCCTTATGATGTCGTCCCACAGTTGCGCGCATTCGGCTTCTTGCCAGGAGTAAAGCCGTTGGTAGATCGGCACAATCGTTTATTGGTACGCGGAGGTCCTTGCACCCGTGCTTAACATATGGGTGCTTATCGGCGAAAACGTCGACGGCGCCAGGCGTTCCTACGTGTAGGGGTCATCAAACGTGACTACCAAGCTGCCCTGTCAACGCAAACAGAAGAACACGTTCAGTGGATTTACGTCCCGCACATACGCGACGGATTCGCCTAATCCAGCGGAGTCCAGCCGAGACGATACAACGATTGCGCCGAAGCCCTGTACGTGTCCCTGGTCAGCCTGGCTACACTCGGCTTCGACGACCCAGTCGCCGTCGACCCTTAGGTACGGATGGCCGCCCCTCTTGAAGGAGTGTCCGACTTCGCCTGCGACGGTCCTCCGGAATGCCGCCGCAGGGCCTGCGGCCATCGCGGTCATCCGCAGCGCAGCGCTTCTTTTAACGGCACTGGAGCAGCTCGCCACCAAGCTTGATCACGAATTTCACCCCACGGGCGCTGAACATGCCCGCCGGGCTGACCGCTAGGTCCACGACCACCGACCGCAGAGGCCAGTGGCCTGAACAACGAGCCACACCAGGGCCTGCCCCCCGGGCAGCAATGCCGTCAAGGCTTTACGTGGCCGCTTGCCGTCAGCTACCTGTGCCGCAATTTCGAGGTCATTGCAGCACCGGCGCATACACCTGATGCCGAGCAGCAGCCGCAAGTGCGGATGGTGCTATGAAATCTCGAGTACGACGGTCGTGCCGGACTATCCGTGCAGAGGAACCCCGCAATGCCGTCTGCGCTGACAACGGCGACCATATGTACCCCTCCCCAGCACCCGCAGTCTTTGGGCCACCCGTACCGCCGCACCGGTACGTCATCCAGTTCTGCAGGGCCGGTTCGTGAATGGAAACCCACCCTAGGTTCTAGTGCGACCAATTTCTGTTTAGGCTGGCAAGATTGAGGAGGTGTCTGTGGCCACTGCGTTGCTGTTGTCCTTCGCCGTTTTGCTGCTCATCGGGGTGCTGATCTCCGAACGGGCCCACAGGACAGTGCTGTCCACCGCGGTGCTTTTCCTTCTGGGAGGATTTCTGCTGGGGCCGGGAGCTCTCGGGATCGTCACCGTCAGTTCGGGGGATCCGATCGTGGGTGGGCTGGCGGAACTGGCATTGTTTTCGGTGCTCTTCACAGACGGGATGCAGGTCGGGTTCCGGGACCTCCGCACTGCCTGGCGGCTGCCCGGACGGGCCTTGCTGCTCGGCTTGCCACTAACTCTCGCCCTGACCGCCGTTTTCGCCCACTATATTGTCGGGCTGCCGTGGCTCGAAGCGTTCCTCCTCGGCGCCATCCTCGCCCCCACAGACCCAGTGTTCGCCGCGGCCATCGTAGGCAGGAAAGAGGTCCCCGGCCGCCTCAGGCACCTGCTCAACGTTGAATCCGGCGTCAACGACGGCCTGGCGCTGCCCATCGTGCTAATCCTGCTCGCCGGCGCCGGGGGCAACAACACCCACGGAGATGAACTGCTCATCGAAATCGTCCTCGGCATCGCTGTCGGTATCATCGTTCCGGCCCTCGTGCTCGGGCTCGAACGCCTCCCGTTTCTGCAGGCCATCCGATCCCTGCAGCCCCTGCTCGCCGTGTCCATCGGGCTGCTGGTCCTGGCCATCTGCCAGGGAACCCACGCGAACCTCTTCCTCGGCGCCTTCGCCGCGGGCATCACGGTCGCCACCTTCGGGCCCGAAATCCGCCACGAGTTTGAGCAGTTCGGAGAACTCGTCACCGAACTGCTCAAACTCGCTGCCATCATGGTCTTCGGTGCCCTAATTACCCCGGCTTTCCTCTTCAGCGAGATTCCCCTCTCTGGATGGGTCTTCGCACTTTTCGCCCTTCTCATTGCCAGACCCCTCGCTCTTTTGGTCTCCTTCATCGGAGCCAAACTCAGCCGGGGAGAACAGATCACCGCCATGTGGTTCGGGCCGAAAGGCTTCGCGTCGGTGGTCTATGGCCTGATCATCCTCGAATCAGGCATCCCCCTGGCCGACCAGATCTACCACTTGGTTGCCCTCGTTATCGTCCTCTCCATCCTGTCCCATTCCTCCACCGACGTGGTCATCGCCCGCCGGTTTGGCCGCAACCAAAGCCCTACAGGACAAGCACGCATCCCGCCGCACTGAAAAGGAGCCACGAGAACCCCGCCGGCGGAGGACGAGGAAAGTGCTCATTGGCACCCTAGCCGCAACCTCACAGGTGCGCGCCCCGTAGAAGAAGACGCCAAAGCCCGGAAGGGAGTGGCGTCCTCCGGGACGCGATGCTACCGAGCGAAGCTGAGGTGGAAACTCAGCTGCTCCATTTTTTCTGTGGCGACGAGGGCGCGGACGGCGATGAGGCTGCGATCGCGCACCTCTGCCCTGACCTTGGGTACGGAGGCCCCCGAGTCTTCGAGGAGGTCCCGTCCGTAGGATTCCCGGATCTGGTTGGTGCGACCACGGATATTGAACGGAAAGAATCGTCGTACCGCTCCGGGGGCCGCCAGCTCACGCACCTACTTAACTCAAGGCGTTACGCGCACGGTAATCGATACCGGCATCGTTCTCGGCAAGTCAGGGTTCCCACTGCGATCGAGAAAGGCGTTCATCGGAATCAATTGCAGAGGCTTTATCGGGGTTGTTCCCAAGTTCCGCAGTTGCTGCTGGTAAGGGTTTCTCCTGGAGTCAGGTAATGCCGGAAGGTCAGGGACTTTCAGCATGCTCTCGCAGATAAGCCGGTATCGGTCAGGCTCATCACCTTTACCTGCACTAGGTTCCGGTGGTGGCTGTGTTGGCATGTGAGACGGCGAACCGTTCGAGGTCTGGTGGTTCTGCTTCCGTGGTGGGAGACCAGGTGGCGGAGGGCAGTGCCCCGGAAGGTTGTGGGGGTTGGTCTGCCTGGGTCGGTGCGCATCCGGTGACGGAAATCAGGAGCGCCCCAGCCAGCGCGGGAGCAACCCACCACCATGTCCTCTGCTGGCGTGCCTTGCGGTGCAGGGTATTGACGGGGTTCAGCCATGCCCATCGGCCGTCCTTGGCCGGGGGGGCGGGGGAGGGGCCGTGCGCAGGTGTGGTGTCGAAGTTGCAGAATCCGCGCGGTTCCTGCGATGGCGACGAGGATCCCGCCGCTGACGGCGGCGATCAGCAACGCCAGGCCCAGGGAGAAGTCCGCTGCTGCCCCGAGATACCGGACGGTGACGCGGTCCTGGTTTTAGACGATGAGCAAAATGAGCAGGACCAGGACGAGCAGCCCGGCGCTGGTCGCGGCCCAGGCCATGCCAAGCCGGGTTACTGTCCCCGGTTCCCTGGTGTGCTCTGCGGGTCTGCTTGCTCGGGCGGGGTTGCGTTTGGGGCGTGGTGGTATCACGTTCAGCCGTCGGCGCGCATCGGCCGGTTCGTGCCGTCCTACTGGTAAGGGTTGCTGCGCCATGTCGCGTCACCGTCGTTACTTCCCGGGTCCTCCGTGGACCATCTGTTGTCAGCCTACGCCTCGTCAGGAAGTGCTCGAGGAGGCTTTGCAGTTGCAGGTTTGCAACGAAAGCGGTGCTTGCCTGGCTGATCTTGTATGCAAGCGACAATAGTGCTGTTTGGGTGCTGAGGGGTTTATCGGGGTGGGCCCTGGCACTGGTCGGTGCCGCTGGCCGGGCAGCCTGTCAGGACCCGGACATCCCGGTGACTCCGTGCAGCGCTGAGGCGTTGCCGAGCTTGCTCTTGGGGATGACGCTGAGTGTTCCGTTTGTTTCCAGCACCACGGCGGCAACGTCTGCCACATCTCCTGCCCCGGTTGCGCGGATGGCTTGCAGGATTTCTGATTCGCTGAGCCGGTTCTTCCGCAACTGGGAGTGCTGGATTTCCCCGGATACAACCAAAGCTGCGGGCTTGGACGCCACGACGGTACGCGTGGCGGGGACATGCGCAGAGGCCCAGGCGACAGCGAACTGGAGGGCGGCCAGCACCACCAGGGCGGTCAGCCCTTCGAAGAAGGCGACGTCCTGGCTCAGCAAAATGGTCGCAAGGGTTGAACCGAACGCAACGGTGACCAGGAAATCAAAGGCGTTCAACTGTCCCAGGGTTCTCTTGCCCGAGAACCGCAGCAGGATCACCACCGAGGCGTAGGAAGCGGAACCGACAACAACGACGCGGAGGATCTCCGCCCAGGAATCAAACCACATAACAACAAACTCCTTCGACACAACGGGTGGAGAAAAAGATGTTCCCCTGCAAGGACGGACAGTAGTCTTAGTACCCATCGCGGGGTCAATGCCACGGCGCCGGTCACGGTACCGAAGTCAGGCTGTGAGATCTTCAATTCGGCTATCAAGGCGGGAGGCAAACCAGTGAACAGGAAGACTGACCGCTGGGCGGACGCGATCCGGACCCGGCTCTGGCCTGTCCCGACGCTGGCTGTTGCCCTCGCCGTAGCATTGGGGACTGCCCTTCCGGCACTGGATGCAACAGTTGATGGGCAGCTGCCCGGGAGCGTGAGCGTGCTCCTGTTCAGTGGTGGCCCGGAAGCTGCGCGGGCCGTATTGCAGGCGATCGCCGGTTCGTTGATCACTGTCACGTCATTGACGTTTTCCCTAACGGTTGTCACGCTGCAATTGGCCAGCAGTCAGTTCTCCCCGCGGCTGCTGCGGACTTTCTCCGCTGACCGGTTTGTGCACGGGACGCTGGCACTTTTCCTGGCCGCATTCGCATTCGCCCTGACCGTGCTTCGCAGCGTCCGGGGAGAGGGCAGCGGGCATGCGCCGTTCGTCCCGGAAATATCTGTCACGGTCGCGTTCGTACTGGCCATTGCCAGCGTGATCGGGCTTGTGCTCTTCCTCGCCCATCTGACACGGGAGATCCGGGTGGAGACGATGATGCGCACCGTCAACAAAGAAACCCAGGACACTATGGACCGGATCTTTCCAGCGGACCGGCCCGCGCAAGGCCCGGCGCCCAGGCCCTTGGCCGAAAGCTTCCGCATCCAGGCAGAATCCTCAGGTTTCCTCACTTCCTGGGACGAAGCCGCCCTCTTGGAAGCGGCCAACAATTACGGCGCCGTGCTGCGGCTGGACAGGGAACCGGGCAGCTCACTGATACAAGGTTTTCCGTTCGCTACCGCATGGCCGCTGAAGCCGGGAACACCCATCACGGCCAAGGATCGAGCCGCATTCAGCAGCGCAGTCAACGCCGCCGTCGCGACGGGCTTCGAACGCACCAGCGTCCAAGACCTTGGGTTCGGATTCAGGCAACTCGTTGACGTCGCCGTCCGCGCCCTCTCCCCGGGCATCAACGACCCGACCACCGCTGTCCACATCATCGGCCACCTCTCTGCCCTCCTATGCCGCCTCGCCGAACGCGAGGGCGGCCCTGAGCAGCTCACCGACGACGAGGGGCGGGTCCGCGTGGTGCTTCCCCTTCCGTCCCTGCCCGAACTCCTGGGCCTGGCCATGACCCAAATCCGGCACTACGGAGCAACAGATCCGGAAGTGGCCCGCCGACTCCTCCAGCTCTTGCACGAGCTGGCCTTCTGCGACAGGAAACGATCGCTCCGGATGGTGATCCTGGAACACTTGGACCGCCTGCGCGATGCCATCACCGCTTCGTCGCACCTCGAACGGGAGCGCAAGGAGCTGCTGGACGACATTGACACCTGCGCCGCAGTTGTCGCCGACGCGGAAACGTGACAACAACGTGACCTGCACCACTTGACGCGAAGCTAGGCTAAAGAAGTGTCCACAACGAAGTGGCCCACAGCCACTGCTTCCCACAGGCCACCGGCCGCGTCCGGACGCCCCGGCCCGCTGCAGATCGCGTTCATAAGCCTGCTGTTGACCCTGCTCGCAGCGGGAGCAGCCTCCTACTCCCACGGAAGCCGCTACGCCCTGACCGGACACGACACCCCAATTTCCGCCCCTGCCCAGCCCATCGGAGTCACCGAAACACACTCTGAAGCGGCCCCCGCCCATCCCGAGGCCCGGACCGCACTCGCCCAAGCCGGGCACCTGCCGGATCAAAATACCGGAGAAAAACGCTGCTGCGAACGACGGCCGGCCCCTCGCAGCGAACCGGCACCGCTGCTGGCCTGGGCTGTCAATCCGCCCGATCTTCCCCCTCGCGCCACGCAAACGGGTGCCCACGCCCCTGCCCTACCCGGGCCCGAGCTCCGGACGTCCAAGCTCATCACGCTATCGGTCAGTCGTACGTAAAAGCACCCTCGTTCTCCACTCGCCGGTACCTCCGGCACCTTCATGCCGGATAACCTCCCGCAACCCCTGCGCCGGAAGCGCTGCGTCCAAGGACCCCGAACATAATCAGGCCCCAGGCCAGCGCGAAGAAACCATTCATACTTGACCCAAGCGAAAACGGACCACCACCATGGCACAGCACAAAACCACAGCACCCGCCACAGTCCCTGCCGACCCGCAACTGCGTCGGATGCTGGCCACCCACATCCACTGCGGCGAAAAAATGGAACCCGTCCACCTGCCCAACACCCAGGATCCATCCGGGCCGACACCGTCATCCGGCCAGAGGGTGGTCACGTATCGATGCTTCTGCGGATTTTGCTTTGACGAGACACCAAATTAGGACAGAAGCCCGGCAAGAGCTGCGACCAATCTAGTAAGTATGCTGATCTTTTACTAAGGTAGGAAAAAGACACTGACAGCACAACGGAGGGCTGACCCGCTTTGGCACCTGCGTCCGCACGGACTCCGGCCACCTCATGGGCGGTGGCATGCATTGGACTGTGCCTGATCGTGCTGGTCACCGCAGTGAGCGTTTGCTCCGCCGCGCTGTGTGCCCGGATGCAACACCCGGCGGCGCACGGCACCACTGCAGTCCACGCCATACAGCCGGCCAGTAAGGCTGACATGCCGGTTCCAGCGTCCCGGCCTTCAGGCAGTCCGGCCCATGATTCCTGTTGCGTAGCGGACGGGCGCCAGCTCCTTGCCGTCCTTCCGACGCAGCGGCTGCTGCCGGACAACCAGGCGACTGTGATCCAGGTAGAGACCACTGCCGCCGGGAAGGCGGGTCAGGTACCCCTCGGTGCTTTCGATCCTGTCTTGGAAAGACGGGACCATCTGACGCCGTCGTTGTTCGTCCTCTCGATCAGCCGCACGTAAACCGGCCCTTGCCTCCCCCAACCAGCAATTAGAGGGCCGGGCTGGTTGGCGCCGCAGTACCCGGGGGCTGTTCCATGACTGCCACCCCATTTCAGTCGAACCCTGTGGATTCCGGCCGTGGCCTACGGTCCTTGGCCGGCAAGGAGAAGGAGAGAATCACCATGACACACCACGTTTCGTCCATGCTCGACACCTACCCGAAGGACCTGGGCGGGGTGGACAAGGAAAAGCTGGCAGCATGCATCGAGGCCTGCTTTGAGTGCGCCCAAACCTGCACGGCCTGCGCCGACGCCTGCCTGAGCGAGGACATGGTCGCCGAGCTGACCACATGCATCCGTACCAACATGGACTGCGCTGACATCTGCAACACCACCGGGCGGGTCCTGTCCCGGCTCACCGCCTATGACGCCAACGTCACCCGCACCCTCTTGGAAGCCTGCCGCACCGCGTGTAAGGCCTGCGGGGATGAATGCGCCCAGCACGCAGAAATGCACGAACACTGCCGGGTCTGTGCAGACGCCTGCCGCCGCTGCGAACAGGCCTGCCAAGACCTGCTATCCGCACTCGGATAAGCCGCCAACACCGGCCAGCCGTTCCGCCGCCCCGGTAGCGGCGGAACGGTGCCGGCCCGGCAAAGGAGACCCCAATGAGTCCAGCTGACAACCACCCTGACACTCCCAGCGCCCACGGCCAGCTCCCGGGCAAGAAGGACGGCAACACTACCGCCCCGCAGCGGAACGGCGAACACCATTCAAGGATGTACATCAAATTCGCCATCATCATGCTGGTCAGCCTCGGCACCATGTGGGTGCTGTCCATGTCCATGGTGCGCTCCATCGACCACTTCTACTTCAACCTGAGCAACTTCTGGATGGCCCTGCTCATGGTCGCAGCCATGGGCATCATCATGACCCTCGGCATGTGGTCCATGTTCAAGAACCGGAAAGCCAACATCGCCATGCTGGCCGGGTTCGCCGTCCTGTTCGGTGCCGTCTTCGCCCTCGGACGCACCGAGACGTTCGTCGGCAACGAACAATTTCTTAAATCGATGATTCCCCACCACTCCCGGGCGCTGCTGGTCTGCCAGGAATCAGACATCACCGATCCTGAAATCAAGGAGCTCTGCAACTCGATCGTGAAGTCCCAACAAGAGGAAATCAACCAAATGCAGGCAATCCTTGACCGCTACGAACCCGACTGAGAGGACCCTGACACCAAGCCGCGAAAAGGCATGCCGGCAACTCGCTCTGCCAGCTGTACAGGGCCCCGGGCCCGGTCCACTCCCCTGATCCAGCCCCGGCATGACAACCGGGGCGATTACGGCCAGCCAAGACTACGAGAACCACTTGCGGGGCCGCGAGATGCACAGTGTCCGGGGCCAGAGCGGTCCTAATTCCCGCCCGGTGGAGATGGGGGGTCTCTAGTGACTCCCTAACGCCCAACTGCGCAGCACCCGGTTTCGCGAATCCGAAACACGGCAAGCTACGTGGGCTATCCATACGTTTGCTGTTGCCGTAAGCCGATCTGCTCGCTGCGGACCTGAAAGCGGCCATGTAACGCCGGACGGTGATTGATCTGTCGACCGGAATCATCATGGCTGAAAACCGCTGTACCCGGGAACAGGCCTTCGAATTCCTGGATCAGGCATCGCAGAACCCGCAACCAGAAACTGCATGACGTCGCCGCGGACATCATCGGCAAACGAAACGGTGCACGTGTCGCCAACGACCCACTTCGACAACTGAGGCCCGCTGGGCCTCCCACACAAAAGCGAAGCTCGGGAACGTGGAGGGCCCGCACACTGCAGAACGGGCCATCCAGCCCCGCCCTGTGCCTTCGCGAGACTCATCAACCAGGCCAGCTGCATCTCAAGATGCCATCAAGAAGTGGGATGGACCACGCTTTCGACCTGATGAAAGGTCGCGGATCACCGGGGGACAGAAAGGGCCCCTTCTTCGATGTGTGCCCCGGGAGGGTCTAGACTCACAGGGACTCACAAGACTCACAAGGACTCACAGGATCTGCGATGATGAACCCCTTCCGGCCAACGGCCGGCGCCACTCCTCCTGAGCTCATCGGCCGCGAGGGGACTCTTGATGAATTTGAGTATGGCTTGCAGCTTGGTTCCGGGGCGCCCGGGCTGTTAACCATCATTACCGGCGCCCGCGGCATCGGCAAGACTGCCCTGCTCAGTGAAGCCCAGGACAAGGCCGCCCAGCAAGGATGGGTGGTCATACCGGAGACCGCCACGCCCGGGTTCCTGGGGCGGATGGGTGAGACCATGCGTGTCCATTTGGAGGAGCTCGGCTCCGGCCCGGCAGGGCGGAGGGTCACAGCGTTGGGGGTGGCTGGTTTCACCGTGACCACGCAGTTGCCGCCGGAGCGCCAGGTTGACTGGCGGCGGCTGGGAAATCAGCTGCTGAAAGTTCTCGCGGAGCAAAAGACCGGCCTGCTTTTCACCGTTGACGAAATCCACTCGGCAGACCGGACGGAACTGTCCCAGCTCGCCGCCGACGTCCAGCACTTCGTCCGCGAGGGACTCCCGATCGGGCTAATCTTCGCCGGACTGCCGGCAGCAGTCTCGGACCTGCTCAACGAGGGAGTGGCAACGTTCCTGCGCCGTGCAGACCGCATTGACCTGCACGCCGCGACCATCACGGCGGTCGAGCGCTCCTACGCCAGGACCTTCCGCGATACCGGCATCAGCATCAGCGATGACCTGGTCCAGCACGCGGCGAAGGCCACCGGAGGGTACCCGTTCCTGATCCAACTCATCGGCTACCAGCTCTGGCGACAAGCCGAAATCAACAACATGGCACTCGAAGAAAAGAACGTCCACCAGGCCATTGACGCCGCCATCCGCCGTCACGAGACCACGGTGATAGAGGCCGCACTCTCCACGGCATCGGATAAGGACAAGGATTTCTTGCGTGCCATGGCCGTAGACGACGGCCCTGTCGCCGCCGGTGACATCGGAAAGCGGCTGGGCGCCAAGTCCAACGTCGTCGCCAATTACCGGAACCGGCTCATCGCTGCAGGACTCATCGAAGCCCCCGCCTACGGCAAAGTCGACTTCACCATCCCGGGCCTGCGGGAGTACCTCCGCAAGACAAGCGACCGATAACGAAGCTACGGAGCGCGCCATGACCAGGCCTGAGAACCACTTCATCCTCTCCGACGAAGACCTCATCAAAATAAGAGCTGCCGCCCGGATACTTGAGGAGCTGGATTCAGCCCGCCCTGCGGAAATGAATGAACTCTTCTACGCAGCCCACTACTGGGACCTACTGGAATCCCTCCGTGACTTGCTGGAAATGCTCGACTTCGGCAATACGACCGAGCATCGCGGCGCCCCCGGGTAAGCCTCAACCAACTAACTTGCCGCCCATCCGTCAAGGCTCATGTGCTGGACCACGTGTGCACATCCAGGGCGTACCATCCGAAGGTTTTGGACGAAACCGGTGCCGAGAACACTCTGCTGCGCTATGGGACGCTCTTACCGTTATCGGCTTTGTTCTGTGGGGACACGGCCCGACGGGGCGTTTTCGTACAGGTCAGGGCTGGATGGTTCTGGCGTCTGGAAACCAGCCGTCGGGTGCTTTCCTGGGTTCGAGGAGTTCGGGTTCGCGGTGTTCTTTCATGTCGCAGTTGTAGAACGGCCCTTGAGGGTCCAGGAGGACGCGCATGTGGTGGTCTGCGTGGTCCCGCCACCAGACGCTCATGCCGGTTGCCGGGTCAAGGCGAAGGTGCTCCCAGGCCCGCCAGAGTGCTGCGACCCGGGAGACGGCTTCGGGGTGGAAGTACCATTCGGTGCACCACTTGGCCGACTTTCCCGTGACGTTGCGAACATAGGTGGGCAGCAGCTGTTCATGGAGGAATTCTTCGGCGGATCCGTAGACGAGTTCCGGCGCTTTCTCTTCATCCCGGCCGTTCACAGTCGGCAGCGGCGTGTCCGTGTCGTACAGGTCGAAGTCATTCGCCATTGGGACCTTGTCCTTCCTACTTTGTGACCCAGGGATTAGCCGCCGGTTCGGCGGGCACGGAGGCGGCAGGTTCTTCGGGGCGCGGGCTGTATTTCGTGATGGAGGACTCCACGGCGTCCTTGTGGGGTCCTGTGTACCAGGGCATGGTCCGCACCAGGGTGGCCGGTGCACCGGAGGCGAGAACGACGGCGCGGCCGCGGTCGAGCTCGGCGAGGTTGGAGACGTCGAAGATGCGCTCTTTGCCTTCTTGACGGGAGCGGCTGGACCCGGATTTGCCGGAGGACGTGGAGACGTTGATGTAGCTGTAGTCCCCGATCAGGTCCGAGAGCGCGCGAAGGAATCCTTCTTCGGCGACGCCGCCGCCGTAGACCTTGACGTTCGCAGCTGACCAGATTTTCCGCATGTTCGCCTCGCCCCACAACTCGACACCTTGGGACCAAGACTGCAGGACGCCCATGACGATCAGGCCTTTGGAGCCGTAGTGGCTGAACTGGTCCGGCAACCCGGCCCACCGGACGACGTTGGCCAGCTCATCGAGCGCGAACAGACCAGGTTGGGGAAGCCGGCCGCCGGAGCGTTCGGCTCGTTCTTCCATGGCCTCAGCGATCGCCACGGTCAGGGCTGTGGTGAGCGGCGCGGCGGAGCCGGCGCCTTCCTTGGAGAGGATGTAGATCGTTTCCTGCGACGTGGCGAAGGCGTGGGGGTTGAACTGGCGGCGGGTGTCGGTGTCCACTGTCGCTCCCCCTGTCGGGGCGACCCACCGGAGCGTGTTGCGGCTCTTGAGGCATTGGATCATCTTCTCTGCCGTGCCGAAGATCCCATCGCGCTGCTTGTCAGCCAGTTCAAGCGTGGATTCCAAGCCCTTGTACTGCAACTCGTAGTCGTGCTCTTTGAGGATGTTGATGGGTTCCCGGTTCACCTGCTCGGTCACCCACAGATACACCTGTGTGATGGGCAGTTCCCCGAGCGCGGCCGCGAGGAAGTACGAGGAGAGGACGTCCTCAGCTTTGGGATCAAAGTAGGCATCGGGCTTGGACCCGGGCACACGGGACCCGGCTGAGAAGTGCTGGGTGAGTTTGTACGCTTTCTCCTCGTCGGTGACGTAGGAGAGCGGGTTCCACCACCAAGTGGGTTCTTCCTGGGCGATCTTCTGCGGATCGAACACCCACACCGGGGCGACCAGCTCCCGTACGCCACGGGTGCCGTCCACGACGTCGCGCTTGTTCGAGGTCGACACCACCGCACCGGGTGCGTCCAAGATGGCCGGTATGACCCGGGAGGTTGATTTACCGGTCCGCGGCCCCCAGATGTCCAGGGACAGGTCCTCCCAGGACTGGATGAACTTCTGCCCCGTTGAGACGACTTTGCCGACCACGATGCCCGGAGTGTCCGTGACGCCCAGGCGCTCGGCCGTGGCCTTGGCTCCCTTCTCCGAGAACGCGTGCAGTGCTTTCCCGCGGCCAAGGTACCGGGCTGCCTTATCGACACGGGCGCGCTTGGACGCACCACTCCGCCAGGCAACAAGCACGACAGTGCCCAAGGCCAGCACCACACCGGCCATCAGGCAGACAACGACCGTGGCCCCGGTCGGCCACGGCACCCGGCCCTTGATCAGGCCGGCGATCAGATCAACAGGGTGCGCCGGTGGTGCCTGAAGGCCTGCCATCGCCGAACCCAGGTGCAGTGCCGCGTAGCTGCTGCCGCCGCCGACGACGATGAAACCGATGGCGAGCCAGACCAGCAGGGCGTCACCAACCCCGATTCCTTTGCGGTTTGGTGCGCTCACTGGGTGCCTCCTTCACTGGGCGGAACCGGGGCTGCCGGTTCAAGCAGGGTCTTCGATGTGGTGCTCCACTTGGCATTTGTGTCGTTGATGCCTTCGGGGCCTTTCTCCAAGGACGTGAGCCCAACCTGGACGGGGATCCCGGGACGGCCGCCGACCTTGATGAGGAACTTCCCCCTGCCCGGGGGTTCGACATCGACACCGCGGGAGTCCCACGCGGGCGGGTCCTGCCAGCTAATGAGTTTGTGCTGCTCTTGCCGGGACAGCGGAATAGCGGAGGTCAGCTGGGGCATCTCCGAGGCGGGCAGTCCGCCGCAGATGACCATGCCGGAGCGTTCGACGAAGCCGCGGGCCTTCATCCGGTCTTCCTCGGCCGGTAGGGCCAGCAAATCGGACATGGTGTGGGAGATCATGATCTGACCGACACCGACGGAACGGTTCAACCGGGTCAGTGCGTCCACACGGTCCACCATTCCTTTCCCGGCCCGGAGCGCCCGCCACAGCTCGTCCAGGACGACGAAGTAGTTCCGGCGCGGTTCCAGGCCGGCGTCGGCGAGGGCGTTGGCGACGTTGACCGTGCCGAAACCATAGGACCAGCACGCGAGCAGAATGGCGGCCTGCAGGTCAGTTTCGGTCTCATCAATGCTGGAGACATCGAAGACGACGGCACGGTCGCGGACCATCGGCTCGGAGGTTTGCCGGGAGAAGATCTCTCCCAGCTTCCCGCCACCGGTGAGCCCCAGAAGGGTAGCCTCCAACGCCCGGGTCTCGCGCTGGTAAATGGTCATATCGCCGCGGTCCAGTGCGACTTGCCGTAGCTCGTCGGGGGCGGAGACGATCACATCCAGCAGGTCTTTTAGGACCGGGATGCCGTCGAAGCGGTCATCGAGGACCCGCAGGGCGCGGTCCAGGATGGTTTGTTCCTGGTCGGTGGGCGGGTTGTTCCGGCTGATCGTGATCAGCGAGACTACCATGGTCAGGCGGCGACCGTGAGCGTCGGCACGGACCCTGGCTGCGTCCTCTGGGTGGCCGTTCTCTTCCAGGAGCTGGGCGGCTTCGACAGCCTGGCCGGGGTCCAGGATGTTCAGGTACCCGACTCCGCGGCCAAGCCGGATGACCTGCCCGCCCAGGGCTTTGACAGCTTTGACGTGCTCTCCTTTAAGGTCACCCAGGATCAAGGGGTGCACCCCTTGGGCGGAGAGCCCGATGAACATGCGCCGCACCACGGTGGATTTGCCCAGCCCTGGTTTGCCGAGGATGAACGCTGAGGGGTTGGAGATCAGCCGGGCGCGCTGGAACCAACTGATCGGGTCGCAGCAGACCGTGGCCTGGGTTTCCTCGTGCCGTCCCAGCGGGACACCGATCATGGGCGAGGACGCTCCGGAGGAGAACGGCCACAGGCCGCAGACCTGCACGGTCGTTCCCCTGTACTCCCTCACGGAGGGGACGAGTTGGGCCAGGCCTCCACCGCGGCCGGGCCAGCCACGGGCGCCCGGCCCGGCCTCGCGCGGCTGTTTCCCGGCCGTCGTCGCCGCGGTCTTCGCAGGAGCAGTGCTGTGCTTCGAGGAACGAGTGAAGAACTTCATCGGGGCCATCAGAGGGCGTCCTTAATCTCGGACGGGACCATGCTGTGCTGGGGCAGCACCAGACCCAGGGGCAGGGACGCGGCGAACGCGGTGTCCTGGGATCCGTGGGCGCGGCGGAGCAACACCCGGGCGGTGCCGGAGGTCTGCTCGACGGCCGCGACGGCGTCTGCGAGGCGCTCGGCGTCGGTCACGGTGGCGGTGACGACCATGCCGAAGTTCACCAACCCGGCTCCTTGGGCTTCTTCCTGCGCGGTCTGCGCCGCTGACCGGGCGTCCACCAGGGCACGGGCGGAGGGGCGGGTTCCGGAGGTGATGCGGACGTTGGCGTTGTTCTGGTCCCGCTCGACCACGGCCGCGGCGCAGGCCGAGTCCATCGGACGGTACAGCAACGACACGCGTTTGCGGTCAATGTCCCCGTGCGGGGCCAGCAACCGGGACAGGACCGAGGAGTTCACCGACCCGCGCGGGGCACCGGTCATCGTCCAGGAGACCGAAAACGCGGAATCGTGCCGGTAGTCCTCCCAGCTGGCCTGTGTCGCGGTGGGGCCGACCTCACCCCACGTCAGCGATACGGGGGAACCTGCCGCGTGGGCTTCATCGATGATCAGTGCCGACGGCGGGTCGTAGGCGATCCGGACGACCTCGCAGAGTTCCTGGGCCGACATGGGCCGGGCAATCCCGGCACCAGTGGACTGCAAGCGTGCCGAGAGGCCCGGGATCCGCGAGGCCAAGTCGCGGGCAACATCTTCCGGGGTCCGTTTCTTGGCCCCGGCCCGGATGGCGGCGTTGAACGTCAACGACACCCAGGCCCGGACCGTGGCTGATCCTTCCGGGTAGGTGTCCACAACCTCGTGCAGCATGTCCCGGGCAAACGCCGGTGCGGCCGGGTCGATGTTGGCCAGCACTTCATTGCGCAGCCGGTACCCCGAATCGGGGGCGGTTTCCACGGTCACGGCCGCTCCGTCCAGTCCTGCTTCATCGGCCAAGGACGCGAGCCAGCCGCCCCAGTTCGCGACCCACGCATCGACCTGCTCGGGGTCAACCAGGGAGGCCCCGTCGGGTTCGGTGGAGAAGATCACGGTGAAGTGACTTGTCGTGGGTACGTGCAGCACAGCGAAGGGCCGCTTGTAGGAGTCAGCGAATTCGTACAGAGTCGACTTCGCCGCCAATCCGGGGAGCTGGTACATTCCCCACCCGGTGACACCGAGCGGGCCGGACCGGTAGATGTTCGTCCCGGAGGACCTGGAGATCTTGAAGGCCATCCGCGTGCCGAAGCGTTCAATGATGGACTGGCCGTGCTTGTCCGTGACTGTCATCAGCAGCACGCTGACACCGGCAAAGGCAAGAACGCCCAGGCCAACAAGCAGGCCCCACAGGGCGAAGCTCACAATGCCCATAAGGAGTCCACCAAAGAAAATGACTGTAGTGACCGTGCCGAGGTTGGCCAGCCCGGCCGAGCGCGGTACACGCCAGTTACCGTAGGACGGTTCTTTGTACTCGGTGTTAATTGCTGCCACTGGGTCCCTCCCCTGCTGAATCCTGCGCGGTCTTTTCGATGGCTTGCGACGTCCTGGACGCCAGCTGTGCCCCTGCAGCGACAGCCACACCGGCCGGGCCAGCTGCCGCTGCGCCCCCGCTGGCTCCGGCCGCCGCCGCACCTCCATTGGCACCGGTTGCGGCTCCTGCGGTTCCAGCGGGCCCTGCCTTGGACGTTTCAGCGGCGCCGGCGGCCCCGCCTGGACCTGTTGAGCCCGGAGTGGGTTGCCCTCCACCGCCACGGGGGGCGGATGTTCCCTCGCTGCCCTTGGGCGAACTGCCAGTGTGCGTGCTCTGGGTAGTTTGGGTGTTCGTTGAGGATGCGGGAGTCGGCGACGCGTTGCCCCTGCCGTTGCCGCCACGGCCGAGGGACACGGCACCGGTTGCGATCGCCCCGACCGCTGCTCCCGCCCCGGCACCGCCGCCCGAGGCCACGGCACCAACCATCGGCGTCACAAACCGCATCAGGGCCGGCAGAGCAAACAAGGCCACGACCATCAACGTGAATCCCGTAATGGAACCGACCAAGGCACCCTGGCCTTTGCCGTCCATGAGCAGGAACGCGACCGAGTAGACGATCGCCGCGGCTGGTTTGTAGAGGATGAAAGCGATGGTCCAGCCGACGGCCTTCTGGAACCACTGCCTCCCCATCTCCGTGTTGGTGAACGAGGCAGTGGTGGGCAGGATCCCGGCGAGGATCACGAGCATGCCGCTGCGAACCACCATCAGGACAATCTGAATAAGAGAGGCCAGCAGGCCGACAAGCCCTAGAACGATGAGAATGAACACTCCGACACCGGTTTGGTTCGTCATGATCAATAGCTGCATCGATTCAGCGAAACCCTTGCCGTCGGTTGAACGGTCGATAACCTCGGCTGCCAAAGCATCGGCCGCGGTCACCAGAATGGCGATGACTGCCAAGCCGAGACCCGAGACCAAGGTCAGGGTCATCAGAGAACGCAGCAGATCTTTGAGGGGTGCCCCTCGCTGTTCCCAGATCAGCCGGATCCCGCCCACGATGACGGTCAGAACTGCCAACGCCAAGGTCCATGGCGTTAGTTCGTTGTTGACGATGGAGACAACCGGGCTGGGAGCCTCCCCGTCCTGGCTGGTCAGGTTCACCGTTGGAGTCGAAACCCAGAAGGTAGACAGAGTTGTCACCATCTGGCTCATGCCCTCAAGGATGGCTTTGGCCAGGTTGCCCATGGCGTCATCTGTCAGGCCGGAGATCCAGTCGCCAACCGGGTTCCACACTGACCTCATGCGCCGCTCCAGGGGATGAAGCCTGAGAGGTCACGGATTTGGCTCGGTTCCTCCAGTGGTGCACCGGTATCGGCCACGACACCTTTCCAGTCACCGTTTTGCCAGAGAAGGGTGGTGCGGACGGACGCGAGGGCGCCGGTGTCTGCTTTGAAGGCCAGATCCACGACCGACTGATTCGCCGTGTACGAAACGTTGAATCCCGCAACTTGGACTTTGACAGTACTCGACGGTGCAGATGATTGCGGGGCTCTCATGCCGGCATCGCGGCCTGGGCCTTCAGCGGCAAGCTGGTCAGCAATCGCGCGTTCCTTGGAAGGATCACTGCCCAGGGCCCAGAGGTTGACTGCTGCGTACAGGGCCCCTTGTGGCGAGTGGGCAAAGCACGACCTTATGCCTTGATCATCAGTCTTGCCCGGACCGATTTTGGGATCCGCTGGGGCCGCCATCGTGCCAACCAGTTCCCACTTCGTTGCCGGAGCCTTACCCAGTGCCTTCTCCGTCGAGGCGGGAAGCCCGCAGATGCTGGCGTCTGCCGCGGCGGACTTGCTGGGGCTAGCAGCGGCCCAACTGGTCGACTCTTCGGGTGCGGGTTGTGCGTTTTCCTGTCCTTTGGGGATCAGGAAGATGACGATGGCTGCTGCGATCAGGGCGACCACCAGGGCGGCGGCAATGATGAAACCGGGTTTGGTGAACGGATTGGCCTCGGTGGTGCTCTCTGTTGACTGGCTCAAGGGTGAACCTCCCGTTGTTGGTGCTGGTTTAGACGAAGGCTCGGACGATTCCGGCGGCGCCGGTGATGATGATGCAGCCCAGTACGACCCAGCCGAGCTTTTCCAGGGATTCGGCGCCTTCGCCGCGACGGAGTTTGATGACCATGGTGATGCCGACGATGATGATGCCGAGGACGCCGAGGACGAGGCCGATACCGGAGGCCCAGTTCAGGACGGTGAGCAGGCCGCCGGCTTCCTTGGGGACTTCCGGTTTGGGGTCGGGAATGACACTGGTGGCGATGGCGGTGAGAGCGTTCATGGTGGGACCTTTCAGTGGTTAGTGCTTTGGGGTGGTTTCTGTGGCCAGGGCAGCTATGTCGGTGAGGAAGCGCTGGTATTGACTTGCCGGTGGTGGAGTCGTGGGGTTGCCGTGCCGCCATGCCTCGACCCAGGGAAGGATCCAGAGGCGGGGTGCTCCCCCGCCGGCTATCGCTGCGAAGTCCCGTAGCGCCTTGGGGGTCTTTCCGGGGGCGTCCGCCAGGACGGCCAGTCCGATCAGTTCAACCTCGGGTGCTGCTCCTGAGGCCCATTGGGTCAGGGCGCTTTGAGCGCTGGTGAGCCCGCGCATGTCGGCGCGGCAGACAAGCAGCACCCGGGGCTTGCTGCCGTCCTGCAGGACGGGCCAGGCGTGGCCCGTCGGGCGTGCCCCGTGGAGCAGGTCTGCGATCCGGCTCTCGCCCGCTCCTCCATGGCTACCGATAATCCACAGCGCCGCGGCACCTGACATTTCACGGCTGGACAGACGGTCGGCGGTGTCAGGGGCGACCATGCCCCGCAGCGGGGTGCTGATCGCCGCAGCTGGTGGGACGTGCACGCTGGGTGTGTCCTCTTCGACGTCGGCGGCAGGGCTGGTGATCCAGGGGTTCAGAGAGAGTTGCATGGTTCCTCCTTTCGTCGGTCTGTTTGGATGGGGTGGTTAGAAGCCCTTGGCGACGGCGGCTGCAGCGACCAGCCAGGCCCGCTGGGTGGCGGGTTGGAGGGCTTCGTAGCGGATGGGGCCGTTGACCAGTGCCGGGTCGTAGGGGATCCGGACAACGGCTCGGACGAACGGCTCGAAGCCGTCGGCGATCCGCTGTGCCTCCGCTTTCGCCCGTTTCAGGGCTTCGCCGGTCATGCTGCGTTTGGCGTCGGTGGATTCGGAGACGATCACGACGGCGTTGCGTGCCAGTTCGGCGTCGTGGCCACCGCGGGATTCGAGGGTCTGCAGCGTCAGCCGGGCGGCTTCTGCGCGGTCTTCGATAGCGGTGACCGGGACGACGAGCTGGTTGGTGTGATCGATCATCCGGCGCCAGTTCGCTGCACGTGCGGTGTTGCCGGAGTCCATGACCACCAGGCGGTAGTAGCGGGTGAGTACCTGGTGGGCGATGTCCACTTCCTCGGCGGTGACTTCGTGGTCGCCTTCTTCGTTCTCATCAGAGCGCAGCACGTCGAACTTGTCGGCCGTCTGGTGGTGGACGAACTTGGCGATCTCGGCCGCGTTCGTCGACGGCGACAGCAGTTCCGTGGAGGAATCGATGAGGTCCAGGACGCTGCGGTTGTGCGCGCCTTTTTCCGTGCGCCATCCCAGGGTGCCTTGGGATTCGTTGTTGTCCCAGGCGACCGTTGCCGCGCCGCTGTAGCGGGCAAGGATGGCCGAGAGCATCACCACCGTAGGGGTCTTGTTGGCCCCGCCCTTGCGGTTGACCACAGCAATGGTCCTCGGTCCTGGCCAGTGCTGGCTAACCGTGCGGATATCCTCCCGCTCAGCCACTTCCTCAGGCGAAGGGGCCATCCGGAACCCCAGGCGGGTGAATGCCCCACGCCAGCCCTGTGTGGCCGGTTCCAGCACCGGAGCGCTGACCAGAAACGAGGTTTCTTTCAAACTGCGCCGGGTCAGAGGTTCCTCCGGAGCCACGGCATCAGAGACCGTCGGTCGGTTCGAGCTGGCAGGCTCATGGGCAGCAGCACCATCTACTGCTGACGTATCGGGCTCCTTGGGGGCCGGAACCCAGGCCTGGTTCTCCACCGGGGGCGTCCCCTCTTCGCGTGCTGCCGGCACTGAGGGGGCAAGGATTGGGTCCGGGGCCACCACGGGGACTGTCCCGTTGCTGGCCGAGGCTACGGTCTCGGGTGTTGTTTCCGGAGCTTGTGCCCGGCGGCGGGTCGGGCGGGCTTCGTAGACGACGGATTCGATCTTGTTGTCCGGGTGGACGACCAGTTCGCCGTGCCCTTCGGGGTCCTCGATCTGGACCCGGACAGGGCGCTGGAGTGTTTGTGCTTCTCCGACCACGAGAGCCAGGGCGTTGTTGCGAAGGTCCTGCAGGGTGTCCCCGTCGGGGACAACGCGGGAGTTGCCCGCGACGACGACCTCGGCAGTTCCGTTGTCGCGGACAATGGCCCTGATGCTTGGGAAGGCCAGGACCTCGGTTGGTGTCGTACCCATGAACGTTCTTCCTTTACGTGTGTGAGATGGACAGGTGCGGCGCTTAGGGCGTTGGTGGTGCGAGCCGGTTGACCTTCCAGTGAGCGTCCTTGCCCGTACGGAGCAGCTGCAGCGTGTAGGTCCCGGCGTTGGTGGGCACAGCTGCTGTGACGCCGTAGCCGTTGGCCTCATCGACGTTCAGGGCGACCGGTCCGGTCACCCGGCTGGCCGGGATGTTGGCCGGGTCCACGGCTGAGTAATCGGCGGTGGCCTGCGGGGTGAGCCACCGGGCAAGATCATTCGCCCACTGCTCCTCCTCCACGGACGGGCGGGCGAAGTCGGCCATGGCCTTCTGCGCGACGTCCACGGCCCGGTCCTTGCTGTCCTGATCCCAGGGAATGCCCACGGTGGGCGGGACGGTTCCTCCCGGTGCCTGCGGGCCGCTGGTGGCGCCCAGGGAGACCGGGGCAGACGGTGTGGCCGATCTCTGTGTGGGGGCCGGTGCGGTGTTCGCTGCCGGTGCGCACCCGGCGCACACGAGGGCCACGGCGGCGAGAACCAAGGACCTTTTCACTTCTTCTCCTCATGGCTGGGCAGGTACAGGAACGCCGAAGGGGCACTGCTGCTGACGGTCCGGGTGTAGTAGCTGTGGTCATCCGGTGGCGGGTTGCCGTTGTAGCCCTCTTCGACGAGCGTGCCGTCACCCTTGACCTCCTTGACGACGGCCACGTGACCGAAAACCGGGTCCGATCCCCCGACGCCTGGTGCGTACCAGACCACTGCACCGACCCGCGGTGTCTTGCCGGTAGGCCAGCCTTTGGCGTCCCAGCCGGCCTTCCACGTCACAGCAGACCCGAGGGCCGGCCCGTCCGGACGGAAGTTACCGTTGAGGAACCTAAACGGTGCGCTGGAGGAACCCATCTGCTGGTTCACCCTCCACAGGGCGAAGTCCACGCATTCGCGGTGGAACATGCCCAACGGTGAAGCCGCAGCTGAGCCTGCTCCGGCCTGCATCCAGGTCGGTGAGTCCTTCCACGGGTAGTCATCCCCGGCGCCGGACTTCCCCGGGATACCGCACTCACCGCCCTCAACGGAGAACTTCCCGTCGGAGAGGGCTTGGACGATCTTGACCGCCTCGGGCCAGTACTTCTGGTAGTGGTAAGGGTCCGCGTTGCGCTGGACCTTGTTCCCGGCGAGGGTCGGCTCCAACAGCTCCCAACCCGGCACGCCCTGCAGCGCCTTGATGAAGTTCGTCGCACTGATGGTCGGGTCCATCCGGTCCGTGTAGGAGCCCCACGCGCCGTTGTCGCGCTGTTGGAACAATCCACGGGAGTCCGGCCCGGGACCGTCGCCGTAGTCCAGAACACGCAGCCCCGACTCCCCAAGGGCCACCATGATGCTGATGGTCTGACCCTTCACGGAGAGATTCAGAGCCTTACCGGCTCCCAAGACACTGGCCGCGTTCTTCAACTGCTCCGTCGAGAACCCAGCAACTTTTGCGGTGCCGCCCAGGACAACTGATACAGGACCACAATCTGTAGTCGCTGGCTTCGCCGGAGTCAGAATCAGCATCAACGTGAAGACAAGCCCAATGAAAAGGCTAAAAGTAGCCGTCAGCGCCACGACAGTTAGAGACTTACGCTGGTCCATTAGGCACCCTCGTCAAATGCAACCGACCGGCGAGCCGAACATGCAGGGTTAGACCCAGTTGCAGAAAGTTGCCCCGCGGACTCTAAGCGAATCCCAGCAGAGGGCGGGACATTGAGCTGTGTTGGGCATGCTGGAATCGCAGGCTCCCAGGGACTGGCAGCCGTCAAAACAGTCCCTACTCTTCTATTTAATGAAAGAGTGGGGCAAATGGAACGAGTAGTACCCGTGCTGAGATCAGGCAAGATGAACTTATGCCGCGCCTGATTAGACCGACACTGCCTGCCGACGTTGAGTTGGCCATCACTTACATGGGGGGCCGTGCTCAGGTCGACATCCTGCGGCAGCTGGCAGTTCTCGGTCCGTCTACGATCAGCCAACTGCAAGAAGTAGTTCAAATAGGGCGATCGAGCTTGAATCGACACCTTGATGGGCTGGCTAGCGCGGGGCTGGTGGAAACGGATCCGCCTGAGGGGCTGCGCCACGGAAAGGACGTTACTTATGCCGTGCGGACGCGCCGCATCCGTGACCTGGCGCTGGCTTACCTTGAATATATCGAGGGTCGCTAAGGCAGTCGCTTTAGGAGCGAGCCGTCGCCAGGTGTTCTGCACGTCGAGCATGCAGCTACACTAACACGTTTGAAACATGTTTCGAACATGATTCACGGTGAGTTGGGACCGTCTTTCTCCAACTCGTCCACTTCGTCCAGGAGCGCGTTTATAGCTTCAAGGGTCTTCACATCAATGTCACCCAAAGTGCGGGCTGCGATGTTCTTGAGCCTATTACGCCGCATTTTCTTAAGGAGCTGAAGTTCCCGCTCGATACGTTCAGGAAGATCGCCGGCATCCTCCGTGAGGTAAGCAGGATTGATATCAAAGAACTTGGCCAGGGCGACCAACGCTTCGGCTGGCACGACCTCCGGTGACTCTCCTGACCTGATGCGCCACCACCGGGTTCTAGATAGCTCATATCCATGCTCACGAACACCGGCCTGGATATCAGCGAATTCGTAGGGTTGTCCACCCTCCGCAACAACGACGTCCAGCAACAAGTTCACCTTGCGCGCAAGAGTCTCTGCTCGCGCAAGCCGATCTCGTGCAAGCTCACCGCCTGCCATCACTCAACCCCATCCAACGTTACGGTGGCCGTTCGTGCCGCCTCTTCTCTGGCCGTATTCGGCTGGACCAATTTTCCATACCACCGGCGAACTGCCAAATCCCACATTACCGGTTCAGAATTCCACTCCTGTGTGTGGCCAGAGCAGTTGAACTCTATGAGTTCGACGAGGTGCCCATGAGACTCGGCAAAATGTCTTGAGCTCTGGATAGGAACCGACCAATCGTTTCTGCTGTGAAGGATCAGGGCTGGCACCTCAATTGGATTGGTGAAACGTGCGTTGTCGGATGCGCTTATCCTTAGGGGTTCGTCGAGTCCTGCCAGCCAGTTCAGTCCTCTTATAGCCGCGACATGCGCGACCATTGCCCCCATGAACCCTGGCAACCTTTGATGCCGAGCGTTGGCCCGCAAGACGTCAAGCCAAGAAAGTACAGGCGAAACCAGGACGAGGCCTTTGATCATGTGTGCAAGACGCGAACGGTGAAGGGTATTAACGGCCATGGTGGCGCCAAGAGACCATCCGAAAACAATGCACTGGGTTGCTCCACGGGAGGCGGCGAAATCCAGGGCGTCTTCTAGGTCCATCCATTCTGACTCGCCAAGGTGCGAACGGGAATCAGGCGAAGCAGGCCCCTCACCATCGTTGCGGAATGACATGACGAGGGATGTCATGCCAAGAGCGGTCGCAGTCGCCACACCGCGAAGAGTCTGCCGACGGTCACTGCCGTGACCGTGAACGTGGATTGCCCAGCGTGCATTGCCGGGATTTACTATCCACGCTGGGGCCGGGCCCAAGGAGGTGGTGACCACATCATCAATATAAGGATGCTCGGGAGACGAAGTGGTGATACCGCTCCACAGGCATCGTGACTCTGAAGATAAAGCTGTGGGCCGGTGAATGAGTCGCCGGCTTACTTCACGCTTCGTCTCGTACAAGATTTCGCCGACAACGGCCGGCTCTTCCCCGCCAAGAATGTGAAGTCCAAACGTTCCGGGTGCCGTTGTTCGACGACTTGAACGCAGTACGACTCTATCCTCTGTGACCATGAGTGGAACAATGTCGTATTTTCGGCTGAACGTTGGCGCGAATGCCCGCCTCGACGCCCACCGCATGAGCCACGTCCCAATCGCGGATGTGATGCACGCAGTTGTAAACAGCACGAAGGTTGTGGTCAGTTTTGACGCCAAGCCAAGCCCTCTAGAAATTCTGTGGCTTCTGACAAGCTAGTCATCCCCTGAGTGCCAATCCGTTTTTTAGCGTCTGGGTCTCTGACCAAGGAGTCTTGGATCTCCACCACCATACGATGCAGCTCACGTCCTTGCCTTAGGTCCTGCTTGGGCACAACGTGAAGGTCCAAGGTGACTTGCGAGTTGCCTACCACAGCTTTGGCCCAGACAGGCCGCAAGTCTTTGAGCACCTTGCTTGTTCGGGCACTAACCAAAATCGACAAAACTCTCCGACCTACCGGAGGGATCGCCAAACCCATACAGAGCAACGCGAACGTCGTAAAGTTCAGCATTGCGTATACACCACCCAGCTGACTCATGACTTCCAACTGACCCATAACGTGCAAGGCGTCTAATACTAGGACCTGAAGTACGAGGAGAACGGCGGACGTACACCCCAGCCCTACGAGCGCGAACGCAATGGCATAGACACCTGTGCTCCAAGACTTGCGAAATCTCAGGCAGGTCCAGCCTGCCGTGGCCATTACCGAACCGATGTACGCGTATTGGATAGCTGAATACAGCGCCGCAGCAGGTTGAGACCCAAAGTCCCGCATAAAGCTGGTTGAGGTGACCGGCGCCTCAATGCAGATGAAGAAGAAGAACGTCAGAGTGGTAGCCACCACGACCCCCGACTTCCCAAGAACCCGCGGCGAAGAACGGTCTGCCGTAAGCGGGCTCGCGGCCCTATGGATCGCGCGAGCCAAGAAGTAGACGCCAACCAGGAGCAGGAGATTGGCGCCTAAATCGGTGTAGTTTCGTTGTCCCAAAAAATGGTCTGTGAAGACATAGGCGGAGTTGATGTTCAGGACAAGTGAGATGGAGATGAGCCCAGACGCCCAGAGCATACTCGTGTCCTTCCCTGGCCGCCGAGTCGCCATCACAATTAGGGTCAAGGTCACCATCAGGCACGCTGTAAGTAGTTCCATCAGCCGAAGACCTCTTCAAAGGCTCCAGGCTCGCCCGGGGCTTCTCGCAACGCTTCAGCCATAAGGTCCGCCAGGTATTCGGCGGTTGCTTCCTCAACAGTTCCGAACTCGGTCCGCATAAGCGCTCTCTGTACAAGTTCGGGAGACAGGCTTTGCAGCCCCTTGTCGAGGAGAACTCCAGCCCCAGGATGGGCGTCATGCCCCAAAATCATGTGCGCAAGCTCGTGGAGAACGAACTGTCGCCGTTGCAGTTCCCATGGTGTAGGAGGGTAGAAGACCCATTCGAAATGCCTGCCCGGCAACCAGAGCCCACATATGGAAGTTCCCACAAGTTGCTCTGTAGCCCGGACACGAATCTGTCGGCCGCGCATTGCCTCGACAGAACTAATGAGAGCATCAAGACTGAGTCTGGAAGGCAGATGCAAGCTGGTAAAAGCACGTGATGCATCCCGGAACGCCCTTTTAGATGAACTGACCGACAGAACGGGCATCACATGCGCCAAGGGTGACTCCTCTACTAACTTGAGTTCAGCTAGACCAAGCTGAAACATGTTTCAAACATGTTGCGCTCATCCCGACTTTCCCTATGCTAGCCGGGAGAAAGCGGGCCAACCATATCAAGGAGCGTCGGCAAGCGCTTGTCACAGCATGAAAGGGGGGGCGTACCGTGGAAGTGTTCGACTCCATCGAGGCGAGGAGCCTTACCCCGCCGGGATCCACTTCGGGAACCTGTGCTCGCTGGCAGACGGCGACGGTATCGCCGGCTCCCTTGCTAGCCGGGGGCGTGCGCCGCGCGTCTCGCCTGCAGTCGACGCGTAGCAGGAATTGCCTCCTTTGGACGCGAGGGGACGGTGCGCGACACGCGCATCTGTTTTCTGTAAACAAATCCGCCGATCACGGCCCGGGCGGTGCTAGGTTCAAGTCAGTCGATAGCTGTAAACAGAAACTCCGCATCTGTCGGCTGCATGTGGCACCAACGATGAACCAGTTACAACCCATGGTTGTGCGAGATTCAAAGGACCTGACAATGAGCGCAGTAATCAATCGTGGAGGCGGTAGACCCAGTAAAGGGCTCCGCAAATACATTGGCTTCCGCACCCCGGCCAAGACTGCGGAGGACGTTCACAAGATCGCTGCCGCAAAAGGCATGACTGTCACCGACTATGTTGCTTCTGCAGTCGACCGATCTCTGCGCGAAGACCTGGCACTGCTGGATCAGTTCAACCAGCAGGAGGAGTTGCCGATTCGTATGGCCTCGTAAAACAAGGAAGGCCCGCACGAAGCGGGCCTTCAAAGCTGTAGATTCACGATCCGGAAAGCTTGCCGGCGAACAGATCGTAAATCGAAATATAAAGACCTTGGACAGGTCTCCCTTTTTGTTGTAACAACCGATCTTGCAGGATCGGTCCCTACGTATTCCCTGGCAGGAACAAAATCATCGTACATCAGCACGCTCGCGTGCTGCCAGCACTCATACCCGCTGGCGTGTCTCGCGACTCCTCCCCCGGCTCGGACGCCGCTCAGGCGTGGGCGGCACTTGCGCCTCTTCTCGCAGGTCAACCCCGCGTCAGACTGTCACGTGACGGCGGAAAAACGTATCCTCAAAAGCACGAACGCAGCCTGACTGAGACGCTCCCCACATTTCCAGCCGCCGTGAAAATCTTCGGCAAGGACGGCACTTGTGCGGCAATCTTCTTAGACTTTGACTCCTCAGTCGCTGGCATTGATTCGGTCGACGTCGACGTGCGCGCACTTCAGACCTGGCTACACAACTGTGGTGCTCGCTGGATCGAAGATCGATCCCCGAATGGCGGCCGTCACATCTATGTTCCGCTTAGTAAGCGTGTTCCCTTTTCTGAAGCAAGAGATTTCGTTGAGGCCCTCGGTACCCGCTATCGGACTTTGGACAAGACTCCGCACCAGAACCTGATGCACGGTTGCATGAGGACGCCGGGGTCACCCCACAAACGCGGCGGTTACCAGGAATTGGCCATGAGTTTGAGTATGGCTTACGACGTTGCACGCCGCCCGAACAGCCAGAGTGTTTGGGAGACCATGCGCTCGGAGCTAGAGCACGAGATCACCGGAATCCGGGCCCTGAGGCTGACTCAATCGCTTCCGTCTTCAGACCAAGGGGTTGAGGACTCCATACCGACCACCCGGATGTCTCGTCTCATGCAGCAGATGGCGCAGTCCGGCCTCTACGATGCGAACCGTTACTCCTCGGACTCCGAAGCACGTCAGGCAATCCTGACAGCAGCCGCAGCTGCCGGCTTGAAACTCGTAGATGTGGAACGGAGGATTCTCCAAGGCGCTTGGCCAGGGCTCGCATCGTTCTACGCACGCTACTCCGCACGCCACCGACTGCCGGCGCTAAAACGCGACTGGACCAACGCCGTCGGCTACATCCAAAAAAAGCAGGCCTCCAAAACAGCGAATGACAATGCCCATAAATCCCCCACAAGCCAGCCAAATACACAGCCCCTGCTACCTAATGCTCTAGCCTCTGATCCCAGCTCAGAACATCGCTACATCCGGACTTGGAGAAGTGCACTTGCACTTAGGGAGCACAGCTATACAGCTTCCCGAAATGGCTTGGCCAGAAGGATGGTCTTGCGTGCACTAGGGGAAGCTGCTCATATGACGGCATCTCGCTTCATTGAGTTTGGAGATCGTTCCCTCGCAGTTGCAACGGGACTCGATCACACAACTGTCGGTTCTCACCTGAGGGCGTTGCGCGCTGAGGCGGACCCCCTAGTTACGTTGGTAGAACGTGGCAGAGGGACAAAGGGCGATCTGTATATGTTGTCGATCCCCCAAGACCTGCAAGCGGCCGCTGAAGATTTGTCATGGCGGAAAGGGAAGCTTCACGCTTTGCGGCCCGTTTTCAGGGAATTAGGCCTACCTGCCGCCTTTATTTATGAAGCTCTAGAACGTATCGCTGGAGGTCTCACCACGGCGGAAATCGTAACTTTGACCAGGTTGTCGCGAACGGCAGTGAGTGAGGCCTTGGACCTCATGGCTGCGTGGAACATGGTGTCTCGTGATTCCGGACGTTCATGGTCAGTAGTGTCCACGACATCCTTGAGAGAGCTTGCGGAGTCTTTCGGGGTCCTGGAGGCTGTGGCTGCTCAGCTTCACCGATACCAAATAGAACGAACGATTTGGCGAGAATGGCTCTCGAAAAACGTCAATACGCTCGCTGAACTACTCTCCCCTACCGACGACTACCCGTGGGAAGAGTACGAGGGACCACCAGACGAATGGTCCCTCGTAAATATGGCCTTCTCACCTGCGTCCTGAGTGGGCGATGGGGTACCAATTCATAGCAGACCACTGGTCCTAGGTTTCGTATCTACCATATGTAGTGCCATAAGGCATGCCATAAGTACTGTTGGTAGCTACGCCATGATTGGTGGGAGTAGATGTCGGCTCGTCATGACGGTGTGGCATCTACTCCCAGCCGAGGTGCAAAGGCTATTCCGCGAGATACAGCCTGTAGGCAGCTGATACCAGAGCACTGCGTGATGGCGCGTTAAACTCAATGACCTTGTCATCAAGCCAAGAAACTTGGTGGCCGTCTAGGCGGACTTGAATTTGGATGCCCGCTTCTCCCCTTCGACGAGGGGTTCGGCGTGGCATCCCAGAAGCAGAAGGGACACTCTCGGCCATAAATTCTTGAGCGAGAGTTTCGGCAGGTAGCGCGTCAAAGGCATCCAGGAGCAGGTCTGCGTATGTTGTTCGCTCGACGTGGATTCTTTCTTTGACCGTGAGTAGCAGATCTGGTGCCAAATACACCCCCACGTTGCGAAGGGCACCAGGAACGGAATCGGAGGCTTTGGCCTTCGGGCCCTTGACCTGTTTCTGTCGTTGCTGGGCGTCGATTGGCCGTGGTTCAGCTGGAGACTTGGCTCGCTTGGTGCTGTCCATGACAGCGATAGGGGTTTCGTCAGGGGCGACAGCAGAAGTCGTTGTCTCCTCGGCCCGATCCCGGACAACAGACATAGGCGGTCGCCCCTGCGTCTCGGACTCGACCTGCTCGACGTTTTCAGCTCTCCTGCGCTTAGGGGCCAAAAGCCCTTCCAACTTCGCGCCACGGGGAGAGACGGGGGCAAATGCCTCTGAAAGATTCGGACGGTCGTTGCTCATCAGATTTGTTCGCTTTCGATGGAGTTGAGTCGAGCGAGAATTTCCCCTGTCAGTTGCTCAAACTCTTCGGCTAGCCCGCCGGCATTGCGGGAGAAGAAGCCGTCGGCTGGCTTCTCGCCGGCACGAAGTGCCTTCAGTCGCTTCTTTTGTGCGTCGGTCACTGCCCCTTCCAGTTCGTGGAAGAGTAAGCCTTTGCGGCGTGCATCCGCACTTGCGCTTTCGAGGTTTCGAATCCGTGTCTCGAAGACCGGTGCAACCTCCCCCAGCATCTCCGACAATGTTTCACGGACACTGCGTTCGAGACGCATGGACCTTGGGCCCACACCGAAGAGTACGACTCCAGCCAGCTGCAGGGAGGGGTTGCGATCCCGGACTGCCATAAACCTTCGTGCAATACGTTCGACACCGTCAATGCTGGCGTCATCAGATTTTGTAGGTATCACCACCGCGCTTGAGATGGCAAAGGCTCCTTCGACAAGTGTCCTCTCCCCCGGCGGAGTGTCGATAAGAATCAGGTCGTAGTCATCTGCAAGAGGCGCGAGCACGGAGTACAGCATGTCGCCGAAGTCGGCAGCGTCTGAACGACTGGACCTGGACACCATGAGGCCTTGTATGTCCTCCAAGTCCTGCCCGCCCGGGATAACGTCGAGGTTCTCTCTGACGTTACGGAGAACCAGAGGAGTCGTGCCAGCAATTAGTGCTTGGAACAGTTCACGTCCTGTCTGGCGTTCGAAACCTAGGTCCCTCGCAAGGTCTCCCTGGGGATCAAGATCAACCAAAAGGACACGCGAGCCAGCGAGTGCGACATAGCCACCGACGTTGGCAGCTGTGGTGGTCTTACCCACTCCCCCCTTGCCGTTGGCGAACGAGATCACACGATCTATTGCTCGTGCCTGGTTCACCTGCGGGCTACCGGTGGTTTGCAGCGACGTCCGTGCCATTGGTTCTGACTCCCCTACTGGTTTTGCTTTCAGTTGTTCAGCTTATGGGGTCCCTCGCAAGAGATGCCATTACGACACGGGTTGTTCTTCAAGTTTGATCCAAAGTAGTTGTCCCTATGTGTCCTGTGGTTACACGGCATACGGTGATGCTTGCTAGTCAGTGGATTACTAGCGCAATTGAACTCTTAGCCCTAATTCTGGCTCGGTCTCAGCCATGGCATATTGCATGTTGTGCAACGATGCCTATGGCTCGTATCGACGTTGACAATCATGTTGTGCAATCAAGTAAGAGGCAAATGGGATGGAAAGCCTGTCTGCTTACGGGCTCTATTGCTCTATGGGTAGTTGGGCAAGAAGCTAGGTCTCCAGTTGGGATTCATGTTGCTGTGCGTGTATGGCGTCCAATATGTCTTATGGCGTGTCTTATGGCATGAGTTCGGGCGATGTCTCTAGCCTTGTGAACCATAGAGGTGAATGCCACCCACACGTATCAGGTCAAACGCTACTCCTGTGCCCGCCATCGGGCATGCGCCGACTGGCGGGTGATGCCTAAGGCTGAGGCCACAGACGTCCACGACAGTCCCACGGATCGTCCCCGGGCTACGGCGTTCGAAAGACTCGCCTCCGCGGCAGCAAGCCTACGTCGTGCGCTTTGAAGGTCATTGATCGCTATGGCTTGACGGGCATGCAACAGCCACTCTTCGTGCATCTCCGCTTCAGCTGAGACAGGGGGAGTGGCGAACCCGAGAAAAGGCACAAATGCTGTTCTGCCACTCAGTCGCGCTTCAGAACGTGCCTTAACCCTGGACCAGTGGGACCCTTCCCATCCGCATAAGCAAACACTGCGCCAGCCAATAACATCGTCGTCACTTACGACCTCGTGATCACGCCGAACCGTATCTCGTGGATACATCCCGCTGACTCCTTGAACTAGGACGCCCAGTCCACCTATGTCATAGGACAGTCGGCCATCCGGGACGACGCTGCAGACGCGTCCGACATGGCTTTCGCTCCCAATATTCCACTGCACATGCACTCCTGCCTACTGCCCCAGCTGTCAGGTTATCCTGACCTCGTCCGATGCCCGTTCTACATTCCAGCCGAGCGCTGCTGCCTCAAACAGCCGGCAGCCGTCCTGCCTCACCCAAGACGGTGAAAGGTCAGCGAACCGCCCCAAGTTGAGTGATCCCCGAACGGTTTTCTATACGTGCCCCGGAAACGTTAGGGTGACGCCACGCTCTAAGTCGGAAAGTGACATCGGCACGCTTCGCGGGCAGACCATGCAGCGGCACTACTTTGTGACGGAGGCCGCCAGATAGTCTGGCGGCCTCCGCTCCCGTTTACGGGATGTTGTGCCAGAACAGGCGGGCGACATCAACGACTAGTCGGATGATGTTGACCACCAGGTTCCAGGCGCCCCATGGTTCTTCACGTTTCCGCTTGCATTCCATGCCGGCACCTCCTCCCGGAGGAACAGGGCACGGCGCGCACGTGTTTGTAGGCCACAACAGCGTTGCGCCTAACGTGCGCGGGGCCATAGACTCAAAGTGTGGCGTTCGAGGTTCTATGGCCCTCTTACCGCACCAATGAGCGCACCGCTCAGAACGAAGACCCGAGGCCTAAGTCGGGTCTTCAGTTCGTTAACGGCACAGCAGGCTGTTGCCTGATGGCTCAAGCCTATCGGTCCTCGGCCTCTGCCCGGCATGATGAACCAGGTCTTTGCGGGCTGGTTCACCCGCCCGTGTTGCCGGGGGAGCGAGGCGGCAGGTGCCGATACAGGGTGGTTCGCGCCAAGCCGGTCTTGGTGACTATTTCGCGCATGGGCGCGCCTTTATCACGAAGCATGAGTGCGTGCTCAAGTTTGGGGCGTCAACCACGGAGGGCCGTCCCGTGCGACGGCCGTTAGCGGTCGCCACGGCGCGGGCGTGGGCAGCCCGTTCAGCTGCGTAGGTGCGTTCCATCTCCGCGAAGAGCGCCAGCATGACGACGGCCAGCTGCGCCATGGGGCTCTCCGAGTCTGAGGTATCGATTCGCAGCGGATCGGCCAGCGTCCGGACACCTACGCCGCGCTCTTTTAGCTCGTGCATCAGGTTCAGGGTGTCTCTGACAGTGCGGCCCAGACGGTCCAATGTATGGACCACGATTACATCTCCCGCCCTGGCGTGGTCGAATGCCGCGTGGAGGCCTGGTCTGTCCCTGGTGGCTCCTGACCTTTTATCGGCAAAGACCTTGGTGATGCCGGCGGCTGCCAGGGCATCGAGCTGCCGGCTCAGATCCTGTTTGGCGGTTGAGACGCGCGCGTATCCGATATCCATGCGTGCACCGTACCGAAAGTTGCTCCCGTGACGCTCGCTCACGTCGTGTGTTTTGGCATAACATCCGATACGCAAAGATTTCCGTGCGTTGAACGGATCCTACCTAGGGGAGTGTGTCCCAGCTTTGTCGTGTTCCACTTCTAAGGAAGTGGGACACGGGTGGCTATTGCTTGCTGTGAGGGCGGGCGGTGTCGGAGTGCCGGGCTTGATACTCCAGCCATCGAAACAGGCGTCCGGGGATCGATCGGAGCCAGCGACGGAACGCGAGGAAAAGCTCGATAACGCCTGCTACGACCAGAGGGCCGACAATGTTGGCGCCGAGCGGGGTTTGGATCCAGTGAATGAAGTTGTTCAAAAGGGTGGTGTCCATGACCTCTGTGTAGAGGTGCGGGACTTTGCACTTATAGGGAGATGATCATTGCGGTCGAATCAAGCAGGGGCTGAGCGGTTGAGGGCGCAATCCTTAAGCGCAAGCGAAGCTGTATGTATCGGCGGGACCTGGAGAACGGTCGACGATCTCCTTCGTAGTGGCTTTGGTAGCGCTGATTACCGCTGACCCAGCATGTTGTGATGCCATTGACCAGACCGACAGGGAAGGAAACGGATCATGATTTCCGACCGCAAGCGGCACAATGAAGCCGTCTACGCAGAGCATCAAGCGGCAGTAGCAGCCGGAGAAAAGCGCGTACTGCGCAACACCAGCACCGGAGAATTGCACAGCTACCCGGCAGACGAAATCGGCTTTACGCCAGGCGCAGGGCAAGCCCAGGTCAGTACGTGGTGGGGATGGCGATCGTCGCGGCCGGTGCCTCACTACTGTGCATATTTTCGATAGTGCTGCTGCTCGCTCCGCTAACGCAGGGCCAAGGTCCGATGTGGGCCGCGCTGGTCTTGACTGCCCTGGGAGGTGGCATCACTTTCTACGCGGCGTCGATGTCCCGCCAGGAATACCGGGCTATGCGGCTGCGTAAGTTGCGAGGCTCACCCAAGCCAAGTCCATCAGGCCGCGCAGACATTTAGGGAGTCGTCCCCCTTTTAAGGTTGTGGGATGGTCGTGGTGTCGGAAGCTACCGTGGAGGGCGGCTTTGAGTAGAGGACATGAATGCTGCTCCGGACGGGCGGGTTTTAGAGACGGCGTGGTTCGTAAGGAACGCGTGGACCAACGGGCAGCGCGGCCCCGCGGTGAAGCAAGGGCTGCGCTGTCGCGTTCGGCTCTTAGTGGCTACCCGTAACGTCCTGCCATGGAAGCTTATGTCCATTGCAGAGTTGGCTCGGAGTTTCGCCCGCAGCCGCAAGATCGGCTTTCAGCCCTTGCCGCACGAGCTGGCCATAAGACTGGACACGGCCTCCTTCAGGTGGGGCTGCGTCAGGTGTGTCATTCTGCCCGGAGTATGAGCAGATCGAGTTGGCATTGTCGGGGCCTCTCTCGATTTGTCCCGCAGCGAAAGCTGGTGTTGCTGACAACGCCGTCAGAGCACCTACACAAAGTGCCGCGGAGAGGATTCTGATTCGCATTTGTTTTACCTCGCTTAGTTAGACATGGCGCGAGCTCCCCAGCCAGCCGTGCGCAGGTTGAAATAACATAGCGCAACTGAGCCACCGTCAGTAAGGGGGATTTCGAGTCGTCTGCTCACGTCGCGGCAGGGTTTGCCTTGGTTTGCCTGGCAGCCGGCAGTGCAGCCGCCCGCGGGCAGGACCGCTGAATTTCAGGCAGGCGAAAGGCCGGACAGGCTTCTGGTTACCGCTATCCGGCCTTGCCGGCAGGTCGATGCAAACACCGGCAATTTGGGGGGTATTGCCGTCTGCCATGAACCCGCTGAATTAATTTAAACCCTGAGTGGGATCAAACGCACGAGTAGCCGGTACTCATCTTTTGCCCGGACCCGGCACCAGCACCTACATGGTTCGCCGTGAACTCAGCCATCTCTTTTACGCGCGTGCTGCTGTCGCAACGTTGCGACAGCAGCAAACAGCTCCGCATCGAGCGGAACCTGAGGAACCTGCCGGACGCCGCACCGCTGAGGCTCCTTCGCAATCGCTGTCTTGCGGCTAGGCTTGCTTCACTCGAGCTAGGGGACCTGAATGGAACCGATCACTGTTGACGGCGGCAAGGGAACGGTTGAGCTCGATGCCATGGGCTTCTACCATCTGGTGTGGAAACCGGGGACTGAGTTGAACGCTGATGATGTCCACGCGGCAATAACAAGTATCGATGGGCTTGCCGAAGGCGCCGAATACCCGATGTTGGTTGACATCACCCATACCCGGTCGGTCAGTCGGGAAGCCAAGTCCGTTTTCAGCACCCGGTGTGCTGCTTCGCGCATTGCTCTGCTTGGTTCAAACCCGGTCAATCGCGTCATCGCGAACTTTGCCATGTCACGCCGTGTGCTTCCTTGCCCCACCCGCTTCTTCGCATCCCGTGACGAAGCGATGCACTGGCTTCTGGAGACTCCCGCTGCCTGAACAGCAATGCTGAGAGAGCACCGCGTGGAAACGCTCAGGGATTCCGCGGCACGTTTTGAAGACACCAGGAACTGGCGTCCCCTCATCGCCCGGAGCGCCTAATCCTGCCCGGGGCAAAGGACGCCAACGGCTCCTAAGCTTTCTCTTAACCAACTCATTTCGTCAAACTGCTCCGGATCGTCTCACCCCTGGCTGTTCCACTTCCAAGGAAACGGGACACCTTAGCGTGTTGGTCCAATCCCGGTGATGCCCGGTAAGTTTTGGAGATGCCTACCGAATTATCCGAAACTGCTGCGCGTCTGGGAATCGACCTTGGGACTGAACAGACGAAGGATCGACTCCTGTCGGCAATCGATAGCGAACTCAAAGACCTGCAAGTGCCCCAGCCCACCACAGCGCAACACGAACGCCAAGTTGCACTCATGAAGGCACGTGCTGAGCTTAAAGAGTCGGCCAGCGCCCAGGCCTATCCGTCTACGGATCTGGTTCCCCTATCGCTTGTCAGCCAGCTGGTGGAGGCCATTCAAACAAGCGCGGCAAAGGAGCCCAGGGCAACGGAATCACGGCAGGATCCAACCCTCACCATGAGAACGAATGTCAAAGCCGCAGCAACACAGGCATCGGCTGATTTCACCAAGGCTCGTTCGTGGCCGTTCGCGGGAGCAGGTGCGCTAATACTCTCCGCCTATGGTCTAAGGACGTACTTCAACGTCGGCGATCTGCAGCTCCCCTCAGAATTTTTCTATCCGTTCTTGATCGCCGCCACGTTGGCTATCGTTATTGGCTTTGGTTTGTCCACAGTGGCCCAGCGGCAAGCCACCCTCCTCCTTCGCAGGCTCTACGATCCCGACGTTCAGGAGGAGGCGCTAAACCGACTGAGTGAAGAATCGTATGACTTCTTCGGCAGCCACTCGGAGAGGGAATTTTCTTCCGAAAACCGTCATGGAAGATCACCGCGGGCTGTGGATGACGGGCATGGTGTAATCATCAATCGGCCCATGTACCGGGACGCTCTACAGGACACGGCTCATGGTGGAAGTTCGATCCTGTTACGTGTTTTGTCCACGGTAGACCTAGAGGCAGCGGTTGATGACGCGGCGGGTTTGGCTTTGGACCGGCTTAGCGATCTGAAGATTGTAGAGCCCGTCATATACCAGCGCCGTCAAGCGTTTCGCATTGTTCCAGAGAGCGGCCTGTTTGTGTCAACTTGATTGGGGACCACCAGGACGGACATAGTCACCCATTCTGTCCCTGGGCGTTGGTGTCTTATCCGGATGGTAAGAATGGGTCATGTTTCAGAAGCCCCCGAATGTTCCCTTGGAAAACTTCACCGGTACTACACAGGACTTGGCTCAGGCGGTTATGGCGAGCAAGTATCTGACTTTGGAGCTTCACATTGCCAGCATCGTCTACGGTGCCCTGTGGGCAACCAAGCTGCGCGGCGGGGGCTATCGTCGGTACACGGCCACCAGTTGGATCTTGGTAGCGGGTCCGGTTGTTGTTGCCTTATCTGCAGTGGCCTTGGTAGCGCTGATTACCGCTGACCCCAGCATGTTGTGATGCCATTGACCAGACCGACAGGGGAGGAAAACGGATCTTGATTTCCGATCGCAGGCGGCACAATGAAGCCGTCGTTGCAGCGCATCAGGCGGCAGTGGCAGCCGGGGAAAAGCGCGTACTGCGCAACACCAGCACCGGAGAATTGCACAGTTACCGGGCAGATGAAATCGGCTTTACGCCAGGCGCAGGGCAAGCCCAGGTCAGTACGTGGTGGGGGATGGCGATCGTCGCGGCCGGTGCTGCACTACTGTGCATATTTTCGATAGTGCTGCTGCTCGCTCCGCTGGCGCAGGGCCATGGTCCGATGTGGGCCGCGCTGGTCTTGACTGCCCTGGGAGGTGGCGTTACTTTCTACGCGGCGTCGATGTCCCGCCGGGAATACCGGGCTATGCGGCTGCGTAAGTTGCGAGGCTCACCCAGGCCAAGTCCATCAGGCCGGGCAGACATTTAGGGAGATCTGCGATATTGCCCGGTCTCCGCCCCGGGCAATATCCCAATCTCGGCCGTCTCCTTGCTAAGAAAGGGGGAAGGGGAGTGGGGGCGGAACATTCCTGGTTGCTTCGTATCTAACGTCGCGTGCCCTGCTGCCGCCGATATAGGAGAGGCCACCCCTAGGTGGCCCCTTCCCATCTCCATTCGTCTATTTGCAGAGTACGTCGGGCCAGCCGTCCATGACGACGTTCCAAGTGGCGCCCCCGTAGAGCCGGGAGGATAGGCACCCTTTGTCGCTCTTCCAGCTGGTTCCGGCGGAAGCCATTCCCATATTTCCGAATTTCATGTACAACGAGACCGGGGCGTTGAGTTCGGCGATTGCATTCCCTGACTCGGGGAACGTCCCGAGCTTCTGCGGGAGGGTGGTGCCCTTCAGTGATTGGGAAGCATCCGGCGCAAGGGTTGTGCCTTCGACCGAACCAAGTTCGACGGCGCAATATGACGGCTTTTGCCAGTCGGCGCCTGTAACTGAGATGCCGTTATAGCCATCGCAAGCGGCGGATTCCAGCGGGTAGACGGCCATGACGCCGGCCCCGGGCGTTTTGGTCTGGCGCCCGGTTGTGGTGTTGGTGACTGATCCCGAGACGGTGGAGCTGGAGATTCCGTGAAGCTTACCTGGGGGTGCATCTTTGACGTCCTTGGTGAACGGTTCAAGCTTTCCCTGCACCTTCAACTGCGCGGTGTATCCGTCGTCGTTGGTCACGACGGCGGTTGTCGAGAATGCAGCGGCAAGCCCCAGTGTAAGTGTCTTCGTCGGGTCGCTGCCGGCGCTCGTGGTGGAACCAGGAACGGATGCGCGAGCCATGGCCTGGGCCTTGTCAGCCTTCAGGGCAAAATCGATCTTCGCCTGAGCACCTTGCGTGTACGCGGGAAGGACGGTCTGTTCCCACCCGAAATGGTCGTTATCTCCGCTTACCTGCGCCACGGTGCTCTTCGTCCAGCCACTGAACGTGTCTGGAAGGTCGAAGTTGTTACCCGTCGTGTCGGTGGTCGTTTGATTGTTTATGGGATCGGTCCCCTTCAGGGGTGTTCCTCCTGCCGACTTCGCCCAGTTGGTGATGTCTGCGGTAGTTAACTTGCCCTGGCGGTTGACGTTGAAGTACCACACCATGACGCGCTGGTACTTCTCGCTGGAATTATTTGAAGTTCCTGGCGGGCTATACAGATACGCGCAGCCGCCCGCAGGCAGAGGAGTCTTCAGCTCAGAGTCGAGGAGTTTTGCATCGATGCTGGCCGTGAACCAATTCGGGTCGTCCACCCATGCCTGGCCCAGCTCCTTTTCTGGTGGGCAGCCATCAGGGACCGGAAGCACTGTCGGTGTCGCGGAAGGTGACGAGACTGCCGCCGGTGTGGCTGAAGACGAATCTGGTGATTGTCCGCATCCGGCCGTCAACGCGGCCATTGCCACGATTGCCAGCGCGGCTGAAGAGGAGCGGAAGATGCTCTTCGGCATAAAGTTCCGTTCTGTGATGCTGCTGAAGGCCAGATTCCCACTAGTCCCCCGGTCAGCGAATGGGCGTTTCCACTTGGTTTGACTCGAGGGCCCAGACCGTAGCCTGTGCTGGTTTCTGTCCCCCAATCGGCATCGTAAGCCACGTCAATGGCCCGGATAGGACTGCGTCAACATATTTCTCTCTATGTATGGCTGGACGGGGCAATGCCAACGAAACCTGAACTTGGGAGGGTCGAGGAAGGCTGCCCCATATCCCTAAGAGCGGCCGCTGAATTCCTGGGTGGAAATCGGCCCTGACGTATAGGGCAGCGAGGGCTTACTTCGCCTCGTTTAGAACCAAGCGCAGCCCGTGGTCCGGGTGATATGTCCACGATGCAGAGATCTTGTTCCAGGTTGATCTTTGCATACCGTCCAAAGCGCGCGTCGCATCAATCTCGCTCAACACGCTGTCCGGCACCGACACGGCGGTGAGAACGCACGCCATTTGCTTAGCGGAAAGGCCGGTTACTTTGGTGATATTTACCCAGTTGGGATCCTCTGGCTCGCCCTTCAACGTTATCGTGTGACCATCATCGCCGAGGATGGCAAAGGCACTGTAGGTACTGCGGTCCAGCTGACACGAGTGGTATGCCTGTTGGATTCTGGGCTCACCAGAAGCGCTGGATGTTACAGCCGACGTCTGGATCGCCGATGCGCCGGACGCACCGCTGCAGCCAGCCACTGCCAGCACTAATAAGGGGAGCGGCACAGTCCAGCCCCATGTCGAAAGGCTCCTATCCCCTCGGCGGTGGATTGGCTGGATACGGCCAAGCCGACGTGAGCGGATTGAGGCCATGATTACCTCCAAGGATCTAGACGGACCGGGCCGCTCGAGTAACGACGCCCGCGTGGGCCCATGATTTAGCTCTTTGCTCAGATTTAGTCACTTGAAAGGATCAAGATTCCATCAATTCCAGATTTTGCTTCGAAACACCGGAAGCGAAGCCAAGGTCCTGGCAGAGCTGAATTGCATGATTGGGCGAGGGAGAGGTTAATTTCCTCTTGCTGCGCATAATTTTGGATGCGCTCCTTACCGGACGCGACCTCAGATCGTTGCGGCGTAGCTGTATCGTCGGTGTGTGCCAGCAGGATCCAACCCACTACCCTCCGGGCCAGTCGCAGCAGCCAAGCTGATCGTGGCCTACGACCGCGCCCACGGTGTTCTTCCTACAGTCGCAGGAGTCCCCGGCAGTGAAGAGGCCGAGCTGTACCGTGCCCTGGCAAGGATCCGCCTCCTTCACCGCCAGGGAAGACTCGAACCCAAAGCAGCAGAGATCCTCGAGAAGAAGATTCCAGGCTGGGCGGACGGCCACGCCTACAACAGCGAACGCTTGTGGCGGCAACGCCGGGACGAACTCATTCGCTGGATGACGAAGGCCAAACGCCCGCCGCATTACGCCTCCGGGGACGAGACCGAACGTGCCCTGGCGGCGTGGATCTCTGCCTACCGAAAGCACGCCCGGCACGGACGGCACCCCGACCGGATCCAGGAACTCGATACCAAAGTCCCGGGATGGAGCGAATCCCCGGAATGGACACCAAGCACGTGACGCCCACAATCCCTGCTCCGCCAGGAATCCCAGACTGCACCAAGTCTTCTGGTACATGTCACTGCTCCCATGCAGACTGTGTGTCAGGGAACCCTGACAGGAAGGCGCAAGGCTATGGGCTGGACCTCCAACGACTACCAACACGAGGGCTGGGTCGCCGCGGTCGCACCCGATGGCCGCCTCGCTTCAGGTTCAACCGCGGACGGGATGCTTGTCCACGGGATCACCGGACGGTACAAGGTAGCGGGAGATTTTGTTGCTCCGGATCAGGAAATTGTTCCGGACGACCTGATCATGAGTTGGCGCGGTGCCTGCACCTGCGGGTGGCAGGGAGAGCTGTGGCAGAGAGTGCTCACTCCCGCAGAGGCCGACGTCAGCTCCCGCAAAGAGTATTGCCCTTTAGGAGACGCAGCTTATGTTTCCGGACCTGTGGAGGATGCCGTTCAGGACGAATGGATGATCCACATCGCACCGTCCGAAGCGCTCCTGGGTGTTGAAGCGGCCGCCAGAGAACACCGGCAGGCATTGCACCGCCTGGATAAAACCGTCGCGGCCGCCAAAGCTGCCGGGGCTTCCTGGGCAGACATTGGCCGTGCCGCAGGGATCAGCCGCCAATCCGCACACGAACGCTGGGCCGATAAATAGCGGACGCCCTGGACTGAACGGTGGTTTCGGGCGGTGGTTTTGTGGGAAGAATAGGCACATGTGCGGCAGATACGTGATGTCCAAAGCAACGAGTGATCTCCTGAGCCACTTCGACGCAAAGGAAGTCGAAGGCAGCCCGCCGGGGCCCAGCTGGAACGTCGCCCCGACACAGAACGTCCCGATCGTGGCCGAACGCCTGGACGAAGGCACCATTGACCGGCGCCTGCTCATCGCCCGGTGGGGACTGATCCCGTCCTGGGCAAGGGATGCCAAGATCGGCTCGAAGCTCATCAACGCCCGGAGCGAATCAATCCTGGAAAAACCGTCGTTCCGGTCCGCTGCGGTCAAGCGCAGGGCCATCGTCCCGGCCGAGGGATACTACGAATGGCAGAAAACCGAGGACGGGAAGAAGATCCCGAACTACCTCTACTCTCCAAATGAGTCGCTGCTGGGGTTCGCCGGCCTCTACGAATTCTGGCCCGACCCCGACCTGCCAGAGGACGACCCCGAACGGTGGCTCCTGTCCTGCACCGTACTCACGACTACTACGCAGGACGCCTTGGGGCATGTCCATGACCGGTCCCCGGTCATCATCCCGAAAGACCGGTTCGCCGAATGGCTCGACCCGGACCTGACCGACAAAGCCGACGTCCAACACCTGCTGGACTCGCTGCCCGAACCAACACTCACGCCCCGGATTGTCAGCACCCGCGTCAACAGTGTCCGCAACAACGGCCCCGAACTGATCGAGCCGGCCGAGTGAATCATCCCGCCCGCGGACACGGCTTGGAGCAGGACCGTCCGATTGGGAAGATCGTTCGCTGATGGAGACTCTTATTGTCGTGGGTGCCGTCCTGGCAGTGCCGGCAGCAGTGAGCATTCTCGTGGTCTGGAGGATCTTCCGTCCTGTGAGGAAGGAAAGATTGCCTGCGCACAGGGGAAGTTTCCAGTCCCAGCGGGGCAGGGTCTACAGGAAGAACGGCACATACCGTAATGCATCGCCCAGCGACGGCGGCAGTGGCAGCGGGTACTAGCTCCGCAGCCCTCCACCGTGCACGCAACGACGGCCTCAAGCCTGGAAATGGTGTGTGATGGCGCCGCCTCCAAAAAACTTTCACTTTTCCCGTCACGATTGCCAACAAACGGGCACGTACCAAGGGGCAGTGCGTCCATTGGCCGTTAGGCTGACGCAAATCAGTTCGTACCGTAGGAGAGGATCGAAATGACCAAAGGCAATGACAACGACCGGTACGTAGTTCCCAACAACGACCGCGGTGGTTGGGACGTCAAGAAAGAAGACGCCAAACGGGTCTCTGCTCACGAACCCACGAAAAAGGCCGCTGAGAAGCGGGCCAAAGAAATCGTTGAAAACACGGGGCGCGGGCACGGCGAAGTCCGCATCCAGAACAAAAATGGAACATTCATCGACAGCGACTCGGGATCCAAGAACGAGTCACCCGCCAAGGACACCAAACACTAGCCACGGCCAGGCGCCGCACGGCTGCTAGCTCGTGCGGATGGCGATGGCCTTGGAGCCTTCCGGGATCAGTGCTTCGGCTGCTGCTTTGGCTTCCTCGTACGTCGGTCCTTCGGCTTCGACTTGGCTCAGTTCGCCGTTGCCGGCTTCTACGGTCAGGGTCACTTTCACACCCATAGCCTAGGCCGCCAGGTCCGCGCGGACCCGGCCCAACGCCGCCCGCAGCGGGGCAGGGTCCGAGATGTTCCGCAGGTCCACCGGGCGGCGCCCGCCCAGGGTGGGGGAGGGGACCATCATCCACAGCGCGAAGTAGTTGTGGGGGATCCGCAACTCCAACGCCCGTTCGAACAGGCCCGTCACGACAGGGTTCAGGGACAGGTCGGCCCGGAACTGATACCCAGGACAGAAGGTCCCTTCGTCGTCGATGAAGACACGGACCAGCTGCCGCATGGCAGGTTCTGGGTTCTCGTGAACGGCCGAGAGGCGTTCCCGGACCTGTTCCAGGCCGGGCAGGCCGAATTCGTCACGGGTCCGGTCCCAGAGCTGGTCCGGGATGGGGGAGCGGTACAGCTTGGCTGCCACTAGCTGATGGATTCGATCTGCCACTGAGTGGCCATGGGTTCCCGCCGCAGCGTGAACGTGCGCAGCTCCGCACCGGCGGACGGGAGCGCGGCCTGGACCTGCCAGTGTTCGACACTGACGAGATCGCCTGTTCCGACGGCGGCGCGGTTGCGGGTTTCCCACCATGCGTCCCGGGTGTACCAGTGCGCGGTGTGTACGTCGGGGTCGACCATCCAGATCCGGCCGTCGTGCCGGATCGCCAAGGGTGTCCCGTTGGGGCTGAACCGGACTGCGACGTTCTGGCGGGTTTGTGGTTTTTCGGGGGCAAGAGTCATGGGTGGACTCTCCTTTCTTGCTTTGGCGCCGGTCAGGCGGCTTTGACGAGGGGGAGTTCGTCCCAGTGGGTGGTGTACCTGGGGGAGAGCATGTCGCGTTTCATGGTCCAGTCCGGGCCGCCTTTGATCCCGGCATGGCCCAGGCCGATGGATCCGCGGCCGTACCGTTTGGTTACGTCTTCGAGCAGGATCCCGATGCCGCGTTCTTCGTGCGGGTTCTCGAACAGCTCCAAGGGTTTCTGGTTTCCGGACGGGCGCAGGTCGGTGACCATGATCCCGGCCCGGACGTACTTCACGCCCTCGAACACTTGGGGGAGCAGGGCGTGGGCGGCTTTGGTCAGGATCACCGGGTCCGCTGTGGGCATCGGCAGCGCCAGGCAGACCGAGGGGAAGGATTTTTCGTTCGGGTTGAAGTGCGAGGTCGCCGCGAACGCGGTCAACACCTTCGCTTGGAGGTCGTGTTTGGCCAGGCGGGCACTGGCCATTTGCGCGTATACGCTCATGACCTGCCGCAACCCCGCCGTCGTCGTGATCGGTGTCGAGAACGAGCGGGAGAAGATCAGCTGGTCCCGGCCTATTCGTTCCTCTTCCATCGGGATGCAAGGGGTGCCTTGGAGTTCCAGGACGGTGCGCATCGTGACGATGGAGAACTTGTCCCGGATCGCGACCGGGTTGGCCCGGGTAAGGTCGGCGATGGTGAAGATTCCCATCGCGTTCAGCCGCGTGGTCAACCTTGTGGCCACACCCCAGATTTCAATCACCGACAGCCGGGACAGCAGCGCTTCGCGCTGGGCTGCCGGGACTGATTCCCACCGGCACACCCCGCCGAAGGCGGGGTTGTTCTTCGCCCACTTGTTGCACAGCTTCGCCAGCGTCTTCGTCGGTGCGATACCGACGCAGACCGGCACGCCGACGTTCCGCCGGCACGCGGCCCTTATTTCCCTGCCCAGCGCCAGCAGCTCGTCCGGTTCGCCCTTGACCCCGAGGAAGGCCTCGTCGATGGAGTAGACCTCCAACCAGGCCGAGTAGCGGCCCAGCAGCTCCATCACCCGGGCGCTGATGTCGCCGTAGAGTTCGTAGTTGCTTGAGAGGGCCACCAGACCCCATTCCTTCGCCCGGGGCCGGAGCTTGAACCATGGCTCGCCCATGGCAATGCCCAGGCGTTTGGCTTCCGGAGACCGGGTGACCGCGCAGCCGTCATTGTTGGAGAGCACAATGAGCGGCTTTCCCTCCAGGGCCGGGTTGAAGGCGCGTTCGGCCGAGGCGTAGAAGCAGTTCACGTCCACGTGCGCGATCTCCTGCATCCGGCGCATCACCGCGGGCTTAGACATGATGCAGGCACCTCGTGGCCACGCCCCAGATCGTCAGATCCGACAAGGCCGGAACCCTAATATCCGGGAAACGCGGGTTGTCGGCCTGCAGGACCACCCCTGTGGCTGTGATCCTCAGCCGTTTGATCGTCAGTTCCCCGTCCAGGACGGCAACGACGACCGACCCGTCCTTCGGTTCCAGGGCCCGGTTCACCACGAGCTCGTCGCCGTCGCTGATCCCGGCCTGCTCCATGGATTGGCCGGTCACCCGGACGATGAACGTGCTGGTCACGTCCTTGACCAGGTGGGCGTTGAGGTCGATCCGGCCGTCGAAGTAGTCCTGCGCGGGCGAGGGATAGCCGGCGGCCACCGCTATCGGTGCCACCAGCACCGTCACCGCAGAGAGTCCCGCATTTATCACACGGGGGCCAACTATCACGCCCACAACACACCTTTATTCGAAACTTTGTTCGAAAAATAACTGTACTCCACAGGGCCGACAAGATAAGCCGCACCAGGGGCGGCGTAGACGGGTTGCACACCAATGGGGACAGCTTTGAGCTGTGCGGAGGGCTCCACCTGACCCCAGTGGGCACAACCCGTCCACCGCGAGAATGAGGCGTTAGCGGTTGTGGAGATGCGGCGGAAGTTCGACGTCGGCCGGGTCCAGTTCCGGACGAAGCCGGAGCAGGGAAAGCGGGTGGCGGAAAGACTTCCCGGACCATGCGACGTCGGCGGCGACCTCGACCACGATCGGTTCCACCAGGGTCAGGTGGACCGGGCCCTTGTCTTTACTGAATCTGTTCAGCGAGGACTCGCTGGTTTCTTCCGGCCACGGGTGACCTGGCTGTCCCGGGCGCAGATGCCGGCCCAGCTCACGCCCTGCCCGGGTGGAAAGAACCGTGGACCGGCCCACGATCCGCAGTGTCCCATCGACCGGCAAGCCGGCGATGATCGCCTGCGGCTGCGTCACCGGGCCGATGACGGCTGCGCAGACCGCATCAAAAGTGCTTTTGGTCTTCAACTTCAACCAAGACCGCGAGCCGTCGTATGGTTGGGAACCGCCCTTGAATACCAGCCCTTCAACCCCTGTTGCGGGCAGATCCTTCAACCAGGTCTTCGCCAGCTCCATGTCGGTGGTGGCGGGGGAGAGGTTCAACGGCGCGGTCCATTCCCGGCCCAGTTCCTCGAGCAGCCGCCGCCGCCCCGTGAACGGCACCGACCGGATGTCCTGCCCGGCAACGGCCAGCAAGTCGAAGGCCGCATACGCGGCCGGCAGCTCACGGACCAGGCCCGGCAGCACCGCCCGGGAGGTGACCATGCGGCGCTGCAACGCCTCAAAATCCAGCCGGTCCCCATTCCAGATAACCGCCTCACCATCGAGCACAACACCGGGCGGCACTTGCTCCTGGAGGGCTGAGGCCAGATCCGGCAGGACCTTCGTCAGTTCCTTGCCCTGCCGTGACCACAGCGTCACCCCGTCCGCCTGCACCAAGGCAACTGTCCTGTACCCGTCCCACTTGGGCTCGGCCCACAGCCCGCCCGGCAACGCCCCGGGGCCAGGGAAACTCTTGATGAGTTTGGCCAAGGCAACAGCAACCGGAGGTTGCAGTGCCCGCGGAATGGACTCGCCCATACGCCCAAGCCTAAAGGACCAAGATCACAAGGGACCTTGGCTGTGGTCCGGCCTGTAAAGCTCGTAGGGGCGCGTCATTTCTCGGTGCGAAGCAGTCGCCGAGCTGTATAGCGCCTATCCGTTCGCTTTGGTGGGTGACCCGCAATGCGATTCCTGAGCCACGTCTCCAAGTTCAGTGCAGGTGGGCGCAGGCTCCGACTATGCCGGAAGGTACTCCTTATGCAACATGCGCATGTGTTCTTCTGTGAGCTTGATGAGTGCTTGGGTTCCGGGGGAGAGGCTTGTCGGGTCCCGGGTGATGATGGCGAAAGTTTCGATCAGCGGTGGTTCGAGGCTTACCCAGTTCAGCTTCTCCGTGTATCCGAGAGCTTGTGCCACCGGCACTGAGGCGACAGCTGCTGCCGTTCCGGCGGCGGCGACGGCCAGGGCAGCTGAGCCGGTTTCGACTTCGATGTCGGGATTGAAGGCTATTCCCAGTGTCTGGGCACGTTCGCTCAACTGACGACGTGTGGGGTCGTTTTCGGCCCACCCTGAGTCGGGAAGGACGAGTGGGCGCTGCAGCAGCCCGTCGATCGTCACGGGCCCCTCCAATGCTGGTTTGGTATGGAAGTAGGCGGCTTCGCAGGACCAAAGTACGTCGCTGATGGTCAGTCCCCGGGCGTCAATGGGCAGGGCCACAACCCCGGCTTCCAACCGACCAGAGCGGACCAGCTCTACAACCTGGGCTGAATTCGAACCGATGACTCGGATGTTGATGTTGGGATACATCGCCCGGAATGCCGGTATCAGCCCGGAGAGCACGTACTGGCCACTGTTGAACATGCCGAAGGTGACCGTGCCCTCTTGCCGGTCCCTGATGCCGGTGACAGAGTCTAGGGCGGCCTGATAATCGCGAGCCACTTTCTTGGCATGAGGTAGGAACTTGTGGCCTGCCTCGGTGAGGGTAAGGCCTTGCTTTGCACGGGTAAAAAGCGCAACACCTACGCTCTGTTCGAGCTTGCGGATCTGCTCGGAGAGGGTCGGCTGGGACACGCCCAGGTCCTCGGCCGCCTGCGTCAAGGAACCTGCCCTTGACGCGGCCAAGAAGTAGTTCACCTGAAGAATCGTCACCGTTTCTCCTTTCTCCTTCTTTGAGTCGTGGTGCTCCGCAGCTTATAGGTACTTGCTTGAGCATGTATAGCGAAGTCCTATGTGAGACCGTAAAAAGACCGCGCATTGGGGAAAGATAGGTGATTTTTGCTGCGGAACTCTTGTAAACCAAAGGTGATTCAGATTACATTTCCTTATCCCTAGTCAATACCTATGGATCAATCTCCGAAGAAGGCAATCCTCATGGAAACAGCGATAGTCCCCGCCGAGTCCCCGCCCATGTTGGGCGCGGTTAACGTTCAGGGCCTGCATAAGAACTACGGCGTAATTGAAGTCCTGCATGACGTCAGCCTGCAGATGGCTGAGGGTGAAGTAGTTTCAATCATCGGCCCTTCGGGAGCGGGCAAGAGCACGTTCCTCCGGTGCCTGAACTATCTGGAAGTCCCCACGGCGGGCACCATCACCATTGGCGGCACAACCGTCGACGCCAGCGCGAAGCGTCCGGACAGGGCCAGCTTGCAACGGCTCCGCCGCGTGACCGGGATGGTGTTCCAGAGCTTCAACCTTTTCCCACACCTGACGGTGATGGAAAACATCAGCCTGCCACAGCAGAAGGTGCTGGGCCGCAGCCGCGATGAGGCCCACTCAGTAGCTGAATCTCTGCTGGCCCGGGTCGGCTTGGTCGAGAAGAGCGATCAGCACCCTTCCCGCCTCTCCGGCGGACAACAGCAGCGCATTGCCATCGCCCGCGCCCTGGCACTTTCACCGAAGGTCATGCTCTTCGACGAACCAACCTCTGCACTGGACCCTGAACTCGGCCTGGAAGTGCTCTCGGTCATGCGAGACCTGGCCGATGAAGGCATGACGATGCTTGTAGTGACCCACGAAATGCAGTTCGCCCGGGATGTCTCCGACCGGGTCATGGTCATGGCGGGTGGCCGCGTACTCGAGCTGGGACCCAGCCAGGAAGTCATGACCAACCCCACCCACGAGCGGACCAAGAAGTTCCTCCGCGCAGTACTGGACCGGTGACGGTCATGCTCGCGCAAATCGCTTCCGGCATCGGAATGACCCTGCTCATCACAGGTGCCTCACTGGCCATCGGAGCAATCCTGGCGCTGCCTTTGGTCGCCGCCCGGCGTTCGCCGTGGACTCCTCTGCGGGTCGTTGCCACGGCCTACATCGACGTAGTCCGGGCCATCCCTCCCATTACGTGGCTGTTCCTGATCTACTTCGGCCTGCCGCAGTACGCCCTTCGCCTGGACTCAGTGTCAGCGTCGATACTCGGGTTCTCCGTCATCGCCTCGGCCTACATGGCCGAAACATACCGCGCCGGCCTGCTTAGCATCCCCAAAGGCCAGTGGGAGGCCTCGACGGCTCTGGGCATGCGTTTCATGCCGATCACCCGGCACATCATTACCCCCCAAGCCTTCAAAGTCACCCTCCCGGCCGTAGCCGCCTATGCCATAGCCCTTATCAAGGACTCCGCACTTGCTTCAACCATCGGTGTCCACGAGATCACCTACCAGGCAGGCTTGGCTTCCAAAGCCTCCCATCAAGGCTTGTTGTCATTCACGATCGCAGGTCTGCTCTACATTGCTATCAGTTTGCCGCTTGCCTTGGCCGCACGACGCGTTGACAGCACCCTCCGCCAGAAACTCGAGGTGGCGTGATGACTCTCATCGATCAATGGATTTCTTGGCTACCGGCACTGTCACCAGGACTCAGCGTCAGCCTCGGCCTGACGGGACTGTGCCTGCTGTTTGGAATGCCACTGGGGCTGCTGCTGGCCGTCGCCATCGAAAGCCGGCTCGTTCCTCTGCGGATCCTGGCACTGGTCGTGGTGGAAGTCGGCCGAGGGGCTCCGGCTCTGGTGTTGCTGTACTTGCTCTACTTTGGCCTGCCCGAAGGAGGCATCACACTGCCGGCTTTCACCACCGCAGTCATCTCCTTGTCTTGGACCACCGGGGCCTACTCCAGCGAATTGTTCCGCTCGGGTCTTGCCTCCGTGCCGCGTGGTCAGCGTGAAGCAGCTGCGACGGCCGGCCTGCAGGGGTGGAATGGATTCCGGTACATCGTCCTGCCTCAGGCCATCCGGATCTCCACCCCGCCCCTGGCAAGCCTCGCGGTCACGATCTTCCAAACCAGTTCACTGGCTTTCGTCATTGCAGTTCCGGAACTGATGTCCAAGGCATACGCCTTGGGTTCCATCACCTTCGAATACCTCAGCGTTTTCCTGCTCACATCCGTGCTCTACGGGTCGATCACCCTGATTGCGCTGGCCTTCGTGCGGCTCGGTGAACGCCGACTGAACCGATACCTCTAATCGCATCAAACCCTCCCCAACACCAAAGGACCCACCATGAAGCTCGAGAAATTCTGGATCCGCTCCGCCGCCATGACTGCCGTTATTGGAGCAGCTGCCCTGGCACTCACAGGCTGCAGCACCTCCGCGGACGCCTCGGTCGACCCTTCCTGCACCCCGAAGCACTCCTTCAGGACCATCACCCAAGGGACACTTACCGTCTCCACCTATGACTTCGCACCCCACATGAAGCTCGACGGAACCAAGCTCTCCGGAGTCGAAGGAGACCTGCTGAACGAGATCGCCAAACGTGAATGCCTGAGCGTGACAGTGGAAGCCTCCGGCGGTGCAGGAGCAGCCATTCCCGCCGTCCAAGCCGGAAGGTCCGACCTCGCCGCAGGCGACTGGTGGCGGACCAAGGCACGGTCGAAGCTGGTGGCCCTGAGCAACCCGGTCTACCTGGACCAGGGCGCCTTGGTCTCAACGGCCGGATACAAGACCGTGGCCGAATTGGACGGCAAGAAGATCGGTTCTGTCGCAGGGAACCTATGGAACGACGAATTCACCCAGGTCTTCGGGGACAAGTTCTCCGTCTACCAGGACCCCGAAGCCGTGTTCAACGATCTGGCCGCAGGCCGTATCGATGCCATCATCGACAGTGTCGGTGCCACCACGGCACGGTTCGAGTCCAAGCCCATCGAAGGTGCCAAAGTTTTGCCCCTGCAGCCCGATTCGCGCATCCCGGTGACAGCACACCCCGGTCAGCTCAACTGGCCGACCAAGCTGGATAACACCGAACTGACGAAGGCTCTGAACGAAAACATTGAAGACCTCCGCAAAGAGGGCATCATCGCCGAACTGTTGAAGAAGTACGGCATGGATTCCAGCGCTGCTGAAGTCGGCGAACCAGACATGCTTTAGTCGCTTCCCCGCCGCCCCGGGCGCATCATGTAACCGGGGCGGCGGCCCGACTTCCACCCACACAACATTTGAAGGAAACTGACATGACCGAGCAACAGCAGAAAGTCGCCCTCATTACCGGAGGTTCCCGCGGTCAAGGCGCGTCCCACGCCGAAGCTCTCGCCGCGGTAGGATGGCGCGTCATCATCGCCGACGTCCTCGACAAAGAAGGAGAAAAAACCGCCGCGGCCCTGGCCGAAAAGGGACTCAGTGTCCGCTATCTCAACCTGGACGTCACCAATGAGACTGCCTGGGCCAAGGCAATCGCAGACATTGAACGGCACGAGGGCGGACTGGACTCCTTGGTCAACAACGCCGGCATCATCCGCGTCACGCCGCTGAATGAGCTCGAACTGCGCGAGTGGGACCTGATCCTCAAGGTCAACACCACTTCTGTGCTTTTGGGCATGAAAGCCGCTTTTCCGGCACTTTCCCGACGCGGAGGCGGGACCATCGTGAACGTGGCGTCCACCGCAGCACACCGCGGTGCGGAAGCCTACGGCGCCTACTCCGCTTCGAAGGCCGCAGTGCTCGCACTCACACGTGCAGCTGCGCTCGAATATGCCCCCCACAACATCCGGGTCAACTCCATCAGTCCCGGAGGCGTCGAAACACCCATGAACAACGACGAACCCCAGGGCGGCACGTCCTCCAGCGCACCGTTGGGCCGCCGCGCTCGCCCCAACGAAATATCACCCTTGGTGGTGTACCTGGCCTCCGACGCCTCCTCCTATGCCACCGGAGCGGACTTCCTCATCGACGGGGGAGTGACCGTGCGATGAGCCGATACTGCGTCATCGGGGCCGGAGCGGCCGGCATCTCAGCCCTCGAGCAGCTGCGCCGGGCAGGCCATGAGGTGGACTGCTTTGAAAAGACCGGCCGGGTGGGTGGGCACTGGCACACCGACTACGAAGCCTTGCACCTGATCACCGCCCGGGATATGACCCACTTCGAAGACTTCCCGATGCCCAAAGAGTACCCACACTTTCCCCGCCGGGACCAGGTCCGCGCCTACCTGGAGTCGTACGCCCAGGCCAATGGACACTACGGGATCATCCGGTTCAACACCGCCGTCGAATCTGTCGTCCCCGTCCCAACGAACGATGCCGTGGGCACGGCGGGATGGACCGTCACACTCGATACCGGCGAACGGATCGACTACGACGGCGTGCTGGTTGCCAACGGGCATCTGTGGGACCAAAAGATCCCTGGCTTTCCGGGAGAGTTCACTGGAAAGCAGATCCATTCAGGTTCCTACACCAACGTCAAGGACATTGAGGGGACCCGTGTTCTGGTGGTGGGTGCCGGTAATTCCGGGTGTGATCTGGCTGTGGACGTGGCCCAGCACCGGCTTGAAGCCGACATCGTGATCCGTGAGGGCACCTACTTCCAGCCCAAGGCGTACTTCGGCAAGCCCCGGCAAGAGCTGGACTTCCTGAAGCAGTTCGCCCCCGACGAGGTGGACCTCATCAGCCGCCTCCTGGCCCGCGTGTCCATTGGTGAATGGAGCGACTACCCCGGCATGCCCGAACCCAAGCACCGCACCCTGGCCGAGGGCAGCACCGTGGTGAACACGCTCCTGCCGTACTGGATCCAGCACGGCCGCGTCAGAGTTGTCCCTGGCATTGAACGCTTCGAAGGCAACACCGTTCACTTCACCAACGGCACAGCCAAAGAATACGACACCATCCTCTGGGCCACCGGCTTCCACGCGAGCCTTCCCTTCATCGAGGAGTCTCTGATTCAGCGACGCCAGGGGATTCCACTGCGTTACGCGGGAGGAATCGTCCCGGCCGGTCTTGAGAAGCTCTATCTCATAGGTATGAGCGCGCCCCGCGGACCCCAGATCCCTGTATACGGGGTCCAAACGAAGGTCGCGCTGAAAATGATCGCACTTCACGAAGCATCCGGCCCGGGCGGTGCAGGGATCGAGGCCTACCTTTCGGCTCTGCAGCAGGCGGATGACCGGATCGACATCGTCCGTGCCATCTGGGAAGACCAAATTGCCGACACCCACCGCCTCCTGGACGCCTACCCTGAAGCCAGGAGACACCAGGAGAGGATCACCGCCGCTTAGCCCCAGCCAATGCACCGGCGGTCCCTGTTCACGGGGACCGCCGGTGCATTGGCGTTCCCCTCACAGGACGCCCCGGTGCAAACCGGCTATCCGGGCTTGATGTCCTGCAGCAAGGCGATGTGTCGGTGAGCGTACTTAATGAACTCGCGGGTGGCCGGTGACAGGGACCCGTTGACGCGGGTAATGAACGCGAAGTGTTCATGGAAGGCCGGGTCCAGCGAAACATAGCCCAGCCCCTGCTGCTCAATCATGGATTTGGCAACGTGGTAGGAAACCAATGAGTCACCGACGCCTTGGGCGGCCAGTTCAACGGCATGGGTTTGGAACTCGACCTCCGCGATCGGATTCAGGGTGACTCCTGCGTGTTGGGCGCGTTCGGTCATCGATAGACGCAGGGGATCCGAATTGGACCAGCGTGCCTCCGAGAGAATCAACGGCGCGGCCGCCATGTCCTCAACCGAGACGGGTCCGCCCAGTCGTTCGGGGTTCGCGCTGACGTAGACAACCTCATCACTGAGCACTGGCGGGCTCACTGACAGTCCGCGGTCATCGACAGGAAGCTGCACGAGCCCGGCCTCCAGCTCACCGGCCCGTACGGCGTCGGCCACCTCCGAGGAATTCAGCCCAACCACACGGATTTTTACCAGCGGATACTGCTCATGGAAATCACGAATGAGGCCGGTCAGCAGGTAAAGGTGGGCACTGTTGAACGTCCCGAACGAAACGGTTCCGCCTTGAAGCGTGCGGACTTCGCGGACGAGGTCCGCCAGGCCCTCAACCTCGTTCAACGCTCGCTGGGCGCTGGGCAAAAGCAGCCGCGCCGCCTCTGTGAGCTGAAGCTCACGGTTGGTGCGCGTAAACAACTTCACGCCCAAGCTGCTCTCCAACCGGCGGATCTGTTCCGACAGGCTGGGTTGGGCAATGTGCTCGGCCTCGGCGGCTGCCGACAGCGTCTTGTGCTTAGCCGCGGAGAGGAAATATCGGAGCTGCTGAAGCGTCAAATTAGACATAGGCGTTTCCTTGAGGAAGGGTCGGGAATTGAGTCTACACCTCGAGCCTAATCTTCCGTAATGTTATTTCCACGCCGGTGACGGCAATCACAAACAGCCGAATCCGGCACATTTTCTTCACTGATTAGGACTACGCCATGACTGCGATCTCTGCTGCTCCAGGCAAGCATCTCATCGACGACGGACCACTGACGAGATACCATCGGCGGCTGATCGCCGCATGCTCGGGAGGCCCGTTCCTGGACGGCTACCTGCTCAGCATTGTGGGTGTCGCATTGACCGGTGCTAGCGCGGAATTGGGTCTTGACTCAGTAGAGCTTGGCCTCGCCGGCGCCGCGTCGCTTGTGGGCCTGTTCCTCGGCAGCCTCGTACTCGGGCCCATCACGGACCGTATCGGCCGGAAGATGATGTACACCGTGGACCTGCTGGCCATGGTCATCGCTTCAGCAGCCTGTCTGTTCATCAGCGACGGCTTCCAGCTGATCCTCCTGCGCCTGGTGGTCGGACTTGCCGTCGGAGCTGATTACCCGATTGCCACGGCACTCCTGACCGAATGGATGCCCAAGAAACGCCGTGGTGCCATCATCGGCTGGCTCTCCACGATCTGGCTCGTCGGCGCCATCGTCGCCTACTTGGTCGGTTTCGCCCTCTCCACTGCCTTCGGGCCCGAATCCTGGCGTTGGATGCTGGCCAGTGGAGCCGTGTTCGGCCTCATCGTCATGATGCTGCGCTTCGGCGCCCACGAATCACCCCGCTGGCTTGTAGCCAAGGGCCGGTTCGAGGAAGCCCGTAGTGCCCTGTCCAAAGCTCTGGAACGCGAAATCACCATTGATGACGTCAAATCCCTGGTCAGCACTGACGAAGAGGAAACCAAGTCCACCTTTGGCTCCCTGCTGAAGGCACCGTTCCTCAAGCGCACCCTGTTCTGCGGCATCACCTGGATGTGCATCGCACTCCCGCAGTTCGCCCTGTTCACCTACGGCCCGATCATCCTCTCCCAGTTCGGCCTCGCCCACGGCGGTGCCGAGGAAACTCTTGGCCAGATTGTCCTCAACCTCGGCTTCCTGATCGGTACACTGCCGGCCCTGCGCTGGGTTGAAACGCTGGGCCGCCGCCCGCTCATGATCTGGACCTTCGTCGCCGCGGCTGTGTTCCTGTTGCCCCTCGGCCTCTGGCCCCAAGGCCCGAACTGGTTCGTGATGATCTTCTTCTTCCTGTTCACACTGGCCAGCGGTGCAGGAACGATCCTCGTCTTCATCTACCCCAACGAGTTGTTCCCCACCAGCATCCGTGCCTCAGCCGTCGGACTCGCCACAGCCATCAGTCGCATCGGCGCGGCCATCGGCACCTACATGGTTCCCCTGTCCCTGAGCGGCATCGGCACCGGCCCGACCATGATGATCGGCGTTGGCCTGACCATCCTCGGACTGCTGATCACCATCGCTTGGGCCGAAGAGACCCGCAATAAGTCCCTCACTTCACTGACCACCAAAATCCTGACCACGGTCAAGGGCTAAGACTCCAAGGACACCCCCATGAACACCAAGACACCACGCGTCGCCCTCATCACCGGAGCCGGAAGCGGCATGGGCCACAGCACGGCCGAAGTCTTCCTCAACGACGGCTGGCACGTCATCGCCGTCGACGTCACCGCCCCGGAATTCAACGGCCACTCCGCCCATGTCACTCCACTGGTCGCAGACGTACGCGACCGCGCCGCGCTCGAGAAGAAGCTAGATGAGATCCTGCCCGGGATCGGCGGCGAAATCCACGCCGTCGCCAACATCGCCGGCGTTTACCCTCCCTCGACCCTGGACAGCTACACCGATGAGCTCTACCGGCTCGTGTTCGACGTCAACGTCCTCGGCGTCCTGAACGTCATGGCAGCGGCCAAGCGGAACATGCCCGAAGGTTCCGCAATCGTGAACTTCGCCTCAGTAGATGGCTACCACGTCTCGCCCGGCCAACTCGTTTACGGCGCATCCAAAGCTGCCGTCATCATGATCACCAAAGCCACCGCGCTGGAACTGGCCGACAAGAAAATCCGCGTCAACGCCATCGCCCCAGGTTGGGTCAACACCCCTGGAAACGCCGCCACCGGCCGCATGGATGCCGCAGCTGCCTCCATCCCGCTTGGGCGGGTCGCCCAGCCCGAAGAAATCGCCCGCTGGGCATGGCTCCTGACCGGCAGCGGACACGCAGGCTTCATGACCGGCGAAACGGTCACCCTCTCCGGCGGCGACGTCATCCGCTAAGCGGACGCCCGCAAATCTCACCCCACTACTTGAACGGATACACCTCATGACTCGCTATTGCGTCATCGGCGCCGGTGCCGCCGGCCTCTCAGCCCTCCAGCAACTCCGCGAGGCCGGCCACGACGTGGACTGCTTCGAAAAGAGCGGCCGGGTCGGCGGCCACTGGCACACCGACTACGAAGCCCTGCACCTGATCACCGCCCGGGACATGACCCATTTCGAAGACTTCCCGATGCCAGCGCATTACCCGCACTTCCCGCGGCGGGACCAGGTCCGGGACTACATCGAGTCCTACGCGCACCACCACGGCCTCTACGACATCATCCAATTCAACACCGAAGTCCTCTCCGTAACCCCGGTACACACCGACGGGCCGATCGGATCCGAAGGCTGGAACGTCACCACGACCCTGGGCTCGGACACCTATGACGGTGTCATCATCGCCAACGGCCACCTCTGGGACAAGAAAACCCCCCAGTTCCCCGGTAAGTACACCGGAAAGCAACTGCACTCCAGCGAATACAACAACGTCGAGGATCTCGAGGGGACCCGCGTGCTGGTGGTCGGTGCCGGTAACTCCGGGTGTGACTTGGCCGTTGATGTTGCCCAGCACCGTTTCGAGGCTGACATCGTCATCCGTAAAGGCACCTACTTCCAGCCCAAGGCCTATTTCGGCAAGCCTCGCCAGGAACTGGACTTTCTCAAGCAGTTCGCCCCTGACGAGGTGGACCTGATCAGCCGCCTGCTGGCCCGGGTGTCCATTGGGGAGTGGAGCGACTACCCGGGCATGCCTGAACCAAAGCACCGGACCCTGGCCGAGGGCAGCACTGTGGTGAACACTTTGTTGCCGTACTGGATCCAGCACGGCCGCGTCGGGGTTGTTCCTGGCATCGAACGCTTCGAGGGCAAGACCGTGCATTTCACAGACGGCAGCTCCAAGGAATACGACACCATCCTCTGGGCCACCGGCTTCCACTCCAGCGTCCCGTTCCTGGACACCAACCTCGTCCCCCGCCGGAAGGGGGCCCCGATCCGTTACGGTGCGGGCATCATCCCTGAGGGCCTCGAAAAGCTCTACTACGTTGGCATGATCGCACCCCGCGGACCTCAGATCCCGGTCTACGGCATGCAAACCAAACTCGTCGTCAAGATGATCGCCCTGCACGAGAATGCCGGCGACGGCGGTGCCAACATCGGCGCTTATCTCGGCGGGCTGCAGGAATCTGAAGACCGCATCGACATCGTCCGGGCCATCTGGGAAGACCAAATGGCCGACACCGAGCGGCTGTTGACCGCCTTCGCAGCAGCACAAACATCGCCAGCAACTCAGCCACACCACGCCTAAGCGGCCAAGTTCAGACCTTCACCACCATCAAAGAAAGAAACACCGGAAACAATGACTGACATCACTCTCCAGCAAGCCGAACGAGTCCTGGCTGCGGCCCTGGCGGACGCAACCACTCGGAACCTGGCCATGAACGTGGCCGTCGTGGACGCCGGCGGCAACCTCAAAGCCTTCAGCCGACAGGACGGCGCATGGCTGGGCAGCATCGACATCTCGATCAAAAAGGCCCGCACCGCGCGCTATTTCGACATGCCTACGGGCACCATCGGCTCCCTGTCCCAGCCGGGTGGCCCACTGTTCAACATCGAGGTCTCCAACGGAGGCCTGATCACCTTCCCCGGCGGTCTCCCGATCACCATCGACGGTGCAGTAGTGGGCGCCATTGGCGTCAGTGGCAGCACCGTGGAGGACGACCACGCCGTAGCATCGGCTGGCATCAACGCCGTCTCCGTGGCAGCAGCGTCTGCCTAGACTCCTTGACGGTCAGGGGTTGCCGCCGCAACGACGGCGCCGCCCCTGGCCGTCCCCTATTTACATCACAAAACCCCACAGAAGAGACCAAGAAAACGATGACAACGCAGTCGACGGACTTCCAGCCCCGACTCCCTGAGCAGATCCCACCCACGACAAAGTCGGCCGGTCACGTCATCGTCGACTCGCTCGTGGCCCACGGAGTGGAACGGACGTTCGTGGTGCCCGGGGAAAGTTTCCTCGACGTGCTCGACGGCCTGCACAACTCACCCATCGAAACCATCGTTTGCCGTCATGAGGGCGGTGCCGCCTACATGGCCGAGGCCGACGGGAAGATGAAGCAGATCCCCGGCGTCGCCATGGTCACGCGCGGACCAGGAGCTGCCAACGCGCACGTCGGTCTCCACACAGCATGGCAGGATTCCACCCCCATGGTTTTGTTCGTCGGGCTCATACCCTTCGGGCACCGCGACCGGGAAGCCTTCCAGGAATTCGACATCAAGGCCTGGTTCGACACCGGCGCCAAGCGCGTCATGGTCCTGGACCACCCCGAACGGGCGTCCGAAATCGTCGCCGAAGCCATGTTCGCAGCCATGAACGGCCGTCCCGGCCCTGTCGTCGTCGGGCTTCCCGAAGACATCATCCAACAACATATCGAACCCGCCCTGCACCCCAGCATCCCGGTCGCAACCGGAGGCATGACTACCTTCGACAGCAGGGCGGTGGCGGATGCACTCATGAACTCGTCCAAGCCCCTGTTCGTCACAGGCGGCAATGACTGGTCCCAAGCAGCAGCCACTCAACTCACACAATGGCTGGAAAAGCACCACATTCCTGCCGCCGCCGAGTGGAGGACCCAAGGAACCGTCTCCTTCGATTCCCCCTCCTATGTCGGGCCAATCGGCTACGGCCGCCCACGCCCCACCTACGACCTTCTTGAGGAAACCGACCTCCTGATCTTTGTCGGCACCGTCCCCGGCGACGTCATCACCGACGGGTTCCTTTGCCGTCAGGATTGGACCAAGAAAAACTTCCTTGTCACCATTGACCCATCCCTCCGTGGCCGCTCGGGCCCCGTGTCCTGGCAGATCGTCGCCAAGCCCGACGTCTTCGTCCGGGACCTTGTCGAGATCGAGCTCCCCTTCCGTGAAGACTGGAAAGCCTGGACGAACAGGATGCGTGGCGAACAAGTGGCCTTCGCGTCCCTGCCGCCGGAAACACCAACGCAAGGGCCCGCCCGTATGGACACCCTCATGGCGAACCTGGTCCCAAGCCTGCCCAACGACGCCATGGTTACTTTCGGAGCGGGCGAACACACCAACTGGGCGCACCGCTACTTCCCAACGCGGCGATATGCGTCCATGCTCAGTGCACGGAACGGTTCCATGGGCTACTCCATTCCCGCAGCGATCGCCGCGTCACTGGCCCACCCTGGTCGGAGAATCGTCACCATCGCCGGTGACGGAGAATTCCTCATGAACGGCCAGGAACTAGCCACGGCCGCCCAATATGGGGCCACGCCGCTGGTCATCGTGATGGACAACCAGGAGTACGGCACCATCCGTACCCACCAGGAACGCCACTACCCCGGCCGCGTATCGGGCACGCAACTGCAGAACCCCGACTTCGCCCTGATGGCACGCGCCTTCGGAGGATTCGGAGTCCGCGTCGAGAACGACGAGGACGTCCCCGCAGCACTCCAGGCTGCCCTCAAGGCCATTGAAGACAACGTGTTTGCCTTGATCCACCTCATCGTTGAACAACGCGTCAAGGCCTACTGACCGTCCTTGCTTCCAAAAGGCCGCGTCCGGCACTCCAGCTGGACGCGGCTTCAGTATGGCCTCACGCTCGCACCGTGCATAGGAGTTTCCTTGAGGAATGATCGGAAAGTGAGCCTACACCTCGATCGGAATGCTCCGTAAAATTGATTGCATCAGCCGGTGACGGCAGTCACACAGAATTCTTAAGAGCAAAAATCCCGAACGATGCAAATTCGGTCCACGATTTTAGCTCCCCAAAAACTCAAACCACCATGACATCTAACATGGCGGAGTCCTACCTCAACGCGCTCAAAACGTCCCGCTTCAGCGCTCGATCAAATAAGGAACTGCAGCAATGAAATCTCGAACAGCCTTGCTGGAACGCAAACCATTTACGGGAGTGCGACCTCTGATCAACAGCCACTCCGTGCTCGCTGTCAGTGCCCAACCCATGGGACCCGATTGCGAAGAAGAATGCCCATACTGCCACGGCCCTGAAACCGACTGAGCCAAGGTCAATTCCCCGATCCCCGGAAAGCATGTAGAGCGGCAATTGCCCAACTACTGCACACGCCTTTACCGGTCAATTAAAATGACGGACCGACTTCGGCCCGTCCCAACGAAAGAGAAACAAACGAAGTGACGATCGCATACCGTGCAGCAGACCTCGATGCCAGCGAACTGGAAGAATCACTGCTCGCCCCACCGAGCGCAACACCGCTCAGCGGAGACATCACCGTTCGAAGCCGCCGAGAGTTCGAAAGCGAAGACGGCAGAATCGCCTCCGGCACCTGGGAAACGGAAACCGGCCAGTCGCGCTGGGAATTCCTCTCCAAGGGAGAAATCATTCACGTACTCTCCGGCAAAATGACCGTCCTGCGCGACGGTGGCGAAGAAGTCCTCCTCACTCCCGGTGACACCGCATACTTCCCGATCGGATGGACCGGAACCTGGACCGTTCACGAGCGCCTTCGGAAGGTCTTCGTCGTCTACACAGCTTAGATACGTCAGGTCCCTGTTACTGAGACTTGAGAAGTTCCCAACCTGAGAGAGCCGGACAAGGCTGACTCATAGCCATGGTCCTGGCTGCAATGGACCGACATGGCAGGCCAACACCAAGGCACGGGCGGTCCCGACGATCAGCAGCAGAAAACCATATAGAAGCCACCAGGGCCTCCATGCTCGCAACAGGAGGCCCTGGTTTTTATTTGGGTCCGCTCCGGCCCTGGCGTGCTCCGCGCGAATCCGAAACCCACCCAGCATTCAAAAAGGAACCCCTAACGCAGTGAAGCGCGTTCTCAGTCGTCTGGATGATCAGGAACTCGACGCTGACATGTTCAGCGCCCATGGCAGTGATTGGCAGAAATTACGGCTAGGAACTCTGGCCTGTCTTGGATGTGCGTCGCCCGCCTACTTCCGTGCAGCAACTACCAGGAGAAGTGCATCATTCGGAGCAATGCACACAGGAAATTGTCCTCTCCGCAAAACCATGACCGTCTTTCGCTTTCTCCAATAGCTGAGCCTGGCCGGTTATCCAGACTCGATTCCACATCTTTCACCGCAGTCCTATATGGGCGGAGCGCCCAAAGCAGCCGGAACAAGCTGCAGCAAGGTCACCGGGCGCGAAGGGACGCAAACCCCGCGCCGCGGACAAACAACAAGCTCCGCGATTTCCGCCTCTATACCAGCAACAGGAAATGACTCGCAGCCCTGGGAGCCTCGATCATGGCGTACCGGGCCAACTCGAAAGTCTCCAAGGAAGACCGCAGCTAGGCCGGATCAGGGGTGGGTCTGCCAACACCGGCAGGCCCGCCCTGACGGTCCTCCAGGTGCACGTCCCTGAGGACGGCGGTGATCCTCCTGATGGTCACAGGATCATCCTGCCAACGGCTCCCGTCCCGCGGGCACGAGGTCAGGCTATTCACGCCGACCTCGGCGGCGAGGTCCAGCAATTCGGCACGCGCGGCCTCAAGGTCTGCCAGCTGCTCCGTGGCCAGCTCCAAGGCCGCCGCCGGTTCCTGGCCTGTGGATGGGTCCGGCACCACCGCAGCTGGGTGAGCGACCTCAGCCGGCAGGGTGCGCCTGTTCAGGAAGTTTCGTATTCCCATTGCGGACCTCTCCTTCTGAAAAAGTGTCCCGCCTGGGATTGGGGGAACCAGGCGGGACACCACCCACCGTACCAACCCAGTCTGACAAGAAGCATGCTCGCCAGGGCTCGCACCCGTTTGGGCGTCCTCTCCGCTTCGCTCCGTGGCCGGCTGTTGGGCCCGGTCCCGGCCTCGCAGAGCTCCGCCGTGCCCGGACCTGTTTGTCTACGACGTTTTTTGGCTGCTGTCCTTCGGATTCTACGTGTCCGCTCCACCCCGTCTAGCCCCTCCGCAAGCTCCGGGGCCTGCGGTGCAGGAAATGTCCCTACGGCGCTCCTGCGTCGCTTATTTCCTCCGGGAATTTCCCACACCTTGCCCAAGGGTAGACAGGCCTCCGTCGGCCACAGCTCCGCAAGCTTCGCCAGCAGCCAAAAAACAACGGGGGAGGAAAGAAAGTAGCTGGCTTAGGTCACACCGCTCCCTCACCCATTCCTCTGCAAAGGACACACAACCATGAACGCAACACCCACGCTCGAAATGCTTGACCCCAACGCCCTGACCGTGGACGTCAACGTCCGCAAGGAAGCCGGACTCACCAAGGAGTTCGTAGCCAGCATCAAAGAACACGGTGTGCTGGTCCCCGTTGTCGCCCACCGGACCGAGGACGGAACCGTGCACGTCCTGATGGGGCAGCGCCGCACCCTTGGAGCCATCGAAGCAGGAGCCACGACCATTCCCGTGCTCGTCGGGGACACGCCCGAAGAAGCGGAACGACTCGCGACGCAGGTAGTCGAGAACGACCACCGCAGCGCACTGACAGACGGCGACCGGGCCGAAGCCTTCCACCAAATGGCGTTGTTGGGAGTGAGCGCCAGCGTTATTGCCCGGAAGATGGGAGCCAAGAAAGCACTGGTGGAAACCGCGCTGAAGGTCAAAGCGAACCCCACCGCCGCCCAGGCACTGGACCAAGGCCTGACGCTGGAACAGTCCGCCGTGATCGAGGAATTCGCAGACGACGCCGACGCCGTGGCCCTACTCGAAAGCCTCGCCATCGAGAACCCCGGCAACTTCGCCCACCGGGCGCAGCGGCTCAGGGACGAGCGCAAGAACAACGCTCTGCTCGCAGAAGCCTGCGCCGAAGCTGCCAGCAAAGGCCTGACCGTGCTCGAGGAAGACCCCGGCTACTACGACTACAAGGGACCCGCCGCCATGATCTCCGCCCTGACCACCGTCAAGGGCGAACGCCTCAGCGAGGCCGACGCCGACGCCGTTTACATCGGCATCGGATACAGCGGTTTGGTGACGCGGTTCGCCGTCGCAGACTGGAAAGCCCGTGGACTGCGGAAAGACGGCAAAGCCCCGGCAGGAGGGATGACCGAGGAGGAAAAGGCCGCACGACGGGAAATCATTGAAAACAACAAAGCCATGGACTCGGCCGAGGTGGTACGGAGGGAGTTCATCAAAACCCTGCTGACCCGCAAGGCCCTGCCAAAGAACGCCCAGAAGTTCATCGCCCACACGATCGCCCATTCGAGCTACATCCTGACCAAGGCCTTGAACAAGACCGAAATCACGGCCGAGTTGCTGGGCACCGGAACCGGGTACGGCGAGTTCGCCGCCTACGTGGACAAGCCCACCACCAAACCCGAAACCGTCACCCTCGCCACGATGATCACCGCCTACGAAGCAAATATCGACCGCACGAGCTGGCGGAGCCGTAACAGCGACACCCGCTACTACCTCACCCAGCTCACCGCCTGGGGATACGAACCCAGCGACGTAGAAACCATCATCCTCACCAACCCCACCACGGAAACCGAGGAAACCGCGGAAGGAGCGGACGAAACCGAAGCCGCCTAGATCCCTTTGCCGGGCGGAACCCCCACCGCCCGGCAAAACCCCCGCAACCCCGCCACGAACAGGGCCGCGAACCTCCCGTACGCCGGGCGGTCCGCCGCCCCGGGCGAACCATGGCAGCCGGTCACCAGCGGCGGACCGCCACCCAACGCCACCAGGCAGGTACTCATCCAGGTGCCGCGCTATCTTTGTGGCCGCCTGCCTCGCAGATCACCAGAGGCCTGTTGTTGCCAGGACGCTACTGGTCTCAAACCGAACCGAGGACAAGAGCCCCGCAACATGCATGCAGAGGAATCCCCGCTGACGAGGCCAAGCGATCCGTCCTGTACGGTGGAGCTCAGGTTTCCTTTTGCAGAGGGAAAACACGGATGGGCCGGCACACAGTGCCGGCCCATCCGCTCTTAAAGCATCATCCCCATAAACCGGGCACCTGGGACACGAGAGGCGACCCCGGCCCGCCACCGGCTGTGGAACGGTTCCTTTCAGCCGGGACGACACCTTGGGATAACCAGGATCACCTGACGCGGGCACCGGAACCCCACGTCCAGGGCAGCTCCTCAAGACGCCGGGGGAGTACCGCCGGACTACTTGTCATTTTCAGAAGCTGACGGCACAAAGTTCCCGCTGATTCCGGGAGTTGTGCACAGCACTTGTGAACACTGGTTGCGCGATAGTCCCGTGCATTATGGTGCTTTTGTTCGGTACTCCTGTTCCCCAAGAGGAGGCAGGCATGGATGCAGATCCGCGTCGTGTTGCTGCCGATGGGCAGCTGACGATGTCGGATGCCGCGTGGGAACAGGCCAAGACTCGTGCCGCAGTGATCGGGGCGTTGGCGCAGCGCCAGAGCCCCAGCGGTGCTGCCGTTGACCAAGCGGCCGCGGAGCTTGGTATCTCCCCACGCAGGGTCTACGTGTTGCTTGCACGGTACCGCCAAGGAGCGGGTCTCGTAACTGACCTGGCGGTCCATCGTTCCACCGGAGGCAAAGGCCGAAACCGGCTGCCCGAACCCGTCGAGCAAATCACCCGCGACCTGATCCGCCGGCGGTTCATGACGCGCCAAAAACTCTCTGTCGCCGCGCTCCACCGGGAGATTGCCCAGGCTTGCACGCAGAAAGGCCTGAAGCCCCCGACACGGAACACGGTGGATCGGCGTATTTCCATGCTCAACCCGGTTGAAGTGGGACGCCGCAGGGAAGGGCCGGATGCAGTGAGGACCCTGCAGGCCGCCGGCGGTAAGGTGCCGCTGATCCCTTCGGTTCTGGATCAGGTACAGATCGACCACACGATCATCGATGTGGTCATCGTCGACGAAAGGGAACGCCAGTCGATAGGCCGCCCCTATCTGACTGTGGCCATCGACGTTTTCAGCAGAGCTCTTGTGGGCATGGTAGTGACGCTGGAACCTCCATCGGCCGTGTCTGTGGGTTTGTGCCTGGCCCACGCCGTTGGTGACAAGCGTCCTTGGCTTGAGCGGCTCGGCTTGGAGGTGGATTGGTCGATGAGCGGCAAACCGAAATCGTTGTTTCTGGATAACGCGTCCGAGTTCAAGAGCGAGGCGTTGCGTCGTGGCTGCGAGCAGCACGGCATTGGATTGTCTTACCGTCCACTTGGACAACCCCACTACGGCGGCATCGTCGAACGCGTCATCGGCACGGCCATGCGCAGGATCCACGAGCTTCCAGGAACGACGTTTTCCAACCCCGGGGAGCGGGGTCGGTATGACTCGGAGAGGCTGGCTGCCCTGACGCTGCCGGAGCTTGAGAAGTGGCTGGTGCTGGCTGTTGCCAGCTATCACGGCACCGTGCACAGCACCTTGGGACAAACCCCGGCGGCCAAATGGGCCGTCGGGGTAGCGGCCACCGGCGTGCCAGCCGTTGCCGCTAACCAGACGTCGTTCCTGGTGGACTTCCTCCCGGTCATCCGCCGCACGCTGACCCGAACGGGTTTCGTCGTCGATCATGTCCACTACTTCGCGAACGCTTTGAAACCGTGGATCAGCCACCGCGGCAAGCTGGAGCCGTTCATCATTCGACGCGATCCCCGCGATATCAGCCGGATCTGGGTGTTGGAACCGGACGGGCGCCACTACGTCGAGGTCCCGTACCGATCGATCGCCAATCCTCCCATCAGCATGTGGGAGCACCGGCAGGCCCTGGCCCGGTTACACGATCTCGGTGCCGCCCAAGTGGACGAGGCGGCACTGTTCCGCATGATCGAGCAAATGCGCCGGGTCACCGAGACTGCTGTGAAAACGACCAAGCGTATCCGCAGGGAAAACGAACGGCGTAGACACGCCAAGGACCCGGGCCGACACGACCCCACCCCGTCGAAAGTGCCGCCGCCACCGGACAGCGCGAGAGGAAACGACCCGGAAGAGGTTTCCGTTCAACCCTTCGAACAGATCGAGGAGTGGTGACCGTGGAAATTAACGGGACCGGGGATTTACTGCATCTGCATCCCGTAGCGCGGGAGGTGGCAAAGTTGCCCTCCCAGGAGAGACTGCGGCGCATCCGCGCGGATCGGTGGATCGGCTATCCCAAGGCCTTGGACGCGATTGCCCGTTTGGAAGTACTGCTCAGCTGGCCGAAGAAGCAGCGGATGCCCAACCTCCTGCTGGTTGGGCCAACGAACAATGGCAAGACCATGATCGTTGAGCGATTCCATCGATTGCATCCGCCCGTCACGGGAACGGACGGCGAAAACATCCCAATCGTGTGCATGCAAATGCCCTCCGAACCCTCGGAGCTTCGGTTCTACACCGCCCTTCTTAATGCGATGGGCGCGCCCTTCCGGTCAAACCTGCGTCTTCCCGAAGCCGAACGCCTGGCTCTTTCGCTCCTGCTCGAAGTCGACGCCCGGATGCTCGTGATCGATGAGTTCCACAATGTTCTGGCCGGCCGCGGTGAGAAACGCGAGTTCCTGAACCTGCTCCGGTATCTGGGCAACGAGCTGCGCATCCCGCTCGTCGGCGTCGGCACCCGGGAGGCCTATCTGGCTGTCCGGTCCGATGACCAGCTTGAGAACAGGTTCGAACCGTTCATTCTGCCGCTCTGGGAAGTGGGGATGGAGGCCCGGTCGCTGTTGGCCAGTTTCGCCCCGGCATTCCCCTTGCGCTTACCGTCGGTCATCGAAACCGAGGACATGGCCAGGTATCTGCTGGCCCGCAGTGAAGGCACCATCGGTGAACTCGCCCACCTCCTCACGGCGGCCGCGGTCGCTGCCGTGGAAACAGGCGAGGAACGGATCAACCACCGGACCCTGACCCTGGCGGACTACATCGGGCCAACGGAGCGGCGCAGGCTTTTCGAAAAACAACTGCAGTGACCGTGGTGCGGCGCTGGCCCGTTCACCCGGCACCGATCCCCGGCGAAGCGCTGTCGTCCTGGCTTCGACGAATCGCCGACCGCTACGACGTCCACCTCGAAGATCTCGTCGCTGATCTGGGCTTTTGGCCCGGATGGGCCGCGGACCTGGACACCTGCCCACCCGGACGTTTCGCCCAGGAGCTCTCGAGTAGAACCGGCGTTGATACACGCCGGATCCGGAGAATGAGCCTCAGCGGCTGGTCACCATGGCTCCTGGACCAGACTGAACCAGACCCCGGGCTGTTCGCGAAGTACACGCGACAATTCGCCGTGCTCCTGCCAGCGGAAATACGGTGGCCGCGAGAGATCTACCCGTGGATGCCATGGTGTCCGACTCGCCCGGCAGTGCGGGCATGCCCGCACTGCATCGAGACCACGGCACCGCCCTACCCTTACCAATTGTTGTGGCTGTTGCCGCTGACGCTTAGCTGCCCATCCCATGGATGTCTTCTGGAAACCCGGACGAAGTCGCCCAACTACTTCGCTGGCTGGGAATACAGGACGCCATCGCCGAGGCCTGTCCCGGCCACGGTGTTGGCGATGGACACACGAACCTGGCAGGCCATGGCGACTGGCAGAGTCCAGCTGCTCAGCCAGCAGGTCAAGGCCGGGACCTGGTTCCGATTGATGCGCACTATCATCGACGAGCTCAATGCACCCCTGACCGAGTGCCGGACAGCAAATCGCATGATCATGGGGATCTGGGATCAGGCCGGCCATGGCGGGCGGGTAGGACCTTTGAAATGGCAACCCCACGAGGGGTACACGATCGACAGCCAGATCCGGACACTCGAGGCAACGGCGACGGCGATTCAACTGCTTGAGAGCGACACCGTCAGCGGCAGGGGCCCAGACTCCGCCTTCTTTCGGGGGCTACAGACCCGAGACGGCGGGGAGCCGTGAGGCGCAGGAATCGCTCAACCCATGGATCTTGCCTTTGCGGAATTTAGAATAAGTAGCGGGTAAAGTGATCAATTCCGTCAAACGGTCAGGGTCCGGATGTGGTGTCACTTTGGCCGGCGCCCGCAGCGAAGGTTGCAAGAACCCCCGAAGCCGAAGAACCAGATGCCGGCAAAGGCAAACCCGGCCAACGCTGTTGCCGCGATGGCCAATTTGTTGGTTGGGGGATGCCCAGTGATGCGTTCGCAGTTGATGTACTCACAATTCCCCCGTTTCGTAAGTGGCGGATGAGTCCAGCCGGGGCATCGGCCACCCGGAATGTTCCTCCGCGATGACGCAACGATCATCATTCAACCGTTGCAATACCAGCGTCCGCCGCGCCTACGGCGGCACGGCCGAAGAAAATGATCGGCGGCTACCTGCCATGACCCACGGTTAGGATCTATCAACAACAGGGGAATGTACTCGGCTTGGGGGAGCTATGAAGATGATCATTCTGGCCATTGCCGTGTGGGTGTTAACCGGCCTGATCGCCGTTTTGGGAGTTACCGCTGGTGCCACTATCTGGGCGTACATGGAACCGGTAGTCGATACCGCGCCCATGCCAGTGAGCTACTTCGCGGCAGCCAGTGTCGGTTTCCTGGCCCTGCTTCTGAGCTTGGGTGTCAGCGTAGGCATTACCGTCCACGCCGCTCGGTGTAATGCCAGCAGCAAGACCTTCTGACCACACTTTGGGGCGGAACGTCGCTTCAGAGCGGCAGCCCCGCTTGGGCCCCTTCCCCATGGGACGAAGCTAACTGGCCCGGCCAACCAACCGCGCGACATCGGTTTTCTCAGCCGGGACGACTCAGGAAACCCCTTAGTTACGGGTGAATGAAAGGTCGCCGAGGCGTGACAAGGCTATTCAAACGGGCCAAAACCCAAAGATTTTCCCGGCAGGGCTGAATACGCCAGGATCGGTTCTGCAGAGGACTTGTGACCTCTGGGTGCTCTCTACTCCTGTGCAAAGAACGCCAATCTCTGCTCGCAGTACCCACAGAATGACCTATTGAAGGGGACTTCTGACATTTTGTGCCGTCAGCTTCTGAAAATGACATATGTCCACCCTGGCCGGACCCAGCATCGGTTCTGTCTGCGGGAAATCTACAGGTATCAAAACCTCTAAAACACGGGCTAAAACGCATTGTTTTCTACCTGAATAACGGTAGAATTGAGGTATCAAGTCGACCAGACGAACGAAACCAGAACTGATACGAAACGTAGGACTGACGATGACCTCTTCAACCCCTGATTACACGGTGTACACCAAGCCCGGCTGTCCGAACTGCGTCAAGACGATGGAGTACTTCGACCGCAAAGGCATCACCTACAGCGCCGTCGACATCACCAAAGTTCCTGAAGCGCTGACGTATATCTGCGAGGATCTTGGCTACTCTGAGGCGCCGGTCGTAGTTAGTGCCGATGGTGAAAATCATTGGTCGGGGATCCGGATGGACAAGCTGACTCAGGCGGCGCTGCGCCGTAAAGTGGCATGAGCGCCCTTGAGGCCTGGAAGGCCAACGAACGGTTCCGGCTCAGCGGCCGCCGGCAGGACGACCTCGAAGAGTTCGGCCGCACCGCGAACCCCACGGGACGGATCAACGTCCCCGTCACCAACCCCTACACCGACACCGCAAGCGACACGGAGTACGATGTCGCGCCGGCGGGTGGGTCCTTGGTGATGCCAGGTCTTCCGGACTGGCCCATGGACACCACTTTCGGATATCCCTTCACGGACACCACCGCCACGCACCACCCCTCCACGGACGCCGTCGGTGCCGGGCCTGCTGAGAGCGGAACCGAAGGCGCAGCGGATCCGGCAGGGGAGCCCGCGGAAGCCCCGGCAACCCCTGGTGATGCACCCGCGGGGGAATCGGTCACGGTGATCGGCAACCTCGTCGCCGACCCGCGGCTGACGGAACTGGGCACCGGTGCCGTGGTAGCGAACTTCACCATCGCTTCCACACCACGGATCTACAACGACGACACCAAGCAGTGGGCGGACGGGGAGACGGTCTTCCTGCGCGCGAGTGCTTGGAACGCAACAGCCCGGCACGCTCAAGCGTCGCTGATGAAAGGTTCCCGGGTCATCGCCGTCGGAACAATCAAGTCCCGCACGTTCCAAGGCAAAGACGGGCAGCCCAAAACAGTGAAGGAATTGGTCGTGGAAGACGTGGCGGTGTCCTTGAAGTTCCAGGGCGTCGTTGTTGAGCGTGACCAACAACGACGACGTCGGGAGGACCGTGCAGCGGGCTAAACGCGACGATAACTCCATCACTGCCAAGTTCACCCGGGATGACGCGGAACAGATCCGCGCCGTCGTGAAGAACGTGGGCGTGCTGGAGGGTTATGGTTCGGTGAACGATTTCGTCGAAGCCGCTGTGAAACGGGAGCTGCGGCGGATCCAGCGCAAGTACAACGGCGGGAAGGAATGGGAGGGCATCAAGGCCGGCGGCCTCCGGCCAGGACGACGGACACGCGCCGAAACAGCAGCCCACGAAGACCACTCATAAACCCCGGTGACGCACCGGAAGGTGAGCCACGCATCGCCACCTTCAGTGAGATGGCATTTTTGTCTTCACCGAAGAACAAAAAGGGCCGGCAGTTGCCGGCCCTTTTTCTGCCTTCACTCTCCACGCACCCGGAACCGTACACACGGTGCACGGACGCTTGCCCGGGCTGTCGGGCGGCCGGGATGAAGTTGAGGCATCCGGCACCTGGATCTGGCAGGACGACACGTCAGAAGGCTCCACCCAGTGGGGTGGAGCATTCTTGCTGTGAGAAGCCTTTGGGATTGGTTCCCGGTAGGGGCTGGATGCTCTTGTGGGTTGTTGGGTCGGCTAGGTTGTTGCCGCGTCGAGGGTGTTCAGCGGTCGACGATCAGCAGGGTGTTCTGGTCCGGGTCGGTGGCGGTGAACCAGAAGCATGTTTGGTCGTCACCGGTGACGTCGCTGGGTTCGCCGTCGTTCCGGGTCAAACGGTCGTGTGTCGCGTGCAGGTCTTCTGCGAGGAGGTTGAACGGCGCCCAGGGCAGGCCGGGTGGTGAGCTGATCCTGCTGGCCGGCCCGAGCAGTGAGAGCCGGTGGCCCGAGGCCCCGGTCTGGAGGACTGCGGCATGTTCTTCAACACTGATGGGGCGCATGTCGAAGGTTTCGGCGAACCATTCCGCTGATGCCCGGGTGTCACTGACGGGGAGAAAAACGCTTCCAATCTTCGTCATGAGCAGAGTCTAAACATCCCTTTTCGACAACATCGGCCAACGAATTCCGGTACGGGCTGTTCTGCCATGGGCCGTGCCGGTCCCGAACCCCATGCACGCATTGGTCAGCCCATGGTGTTTCGGGACACGGTCCTTCCGTGCCGGGCTCCGTCCAAAGGCGTTGCAACTGCGCTCTTGCCGTCAGTGTCCTGGCGGAAAAGAACCCGGCCAACGATGCCCGGAGGAGCCGGCAGCGGGGGTCTTGACCTCCGGGTAAGTTGGCCGTTCTGGTGACCACCTTCGGGCGGAGGCTGTGCACGGCCACCGCTCCCTCAAGGGTTTGTCTTGAAGGGGTGGCGTGGTGGTGGTTGTGTGCAGCCGCTCAGGTGGGTCCCGTCGTCCACCTGGGTGCGGGAAAAGCCCGGAGGTTTTTAGCTTTTGCCGTGCCCGGGTGGGCGAGGGGCTTCAGAGCTGATGGGCGGTTCCGCTACCTGCCAGGTCGGTGTCCGCGGCGGGGGTGATGGTGGATTTGGTCTGCGTTTTCCGGCGCCGTCCGGCGGCGGCTGGTTCGAGGCCGAGTTTCTTGAGTTCTTCCGGGCTCCAGCCGTCGCGGGTGGCCTTGACGTAGGCGCGTTTGTCGTCGCGTTCTGCGTTGGCGAGTTGTTCTTTGAGGTCGGTGACGCGCTGTCGGGCTTTGACGAGTTCTTCGACTGTTTTGATGCGTGAGTTGAGGAGGGCGCGGGCCTGGTCTTTGGTGCGTTCGATATCGATGGGCATGCTGCGTTTGCCTTTCCTTGGATGGGTTGGTTCAGCGTCCGTAACCGGCACTGATCACTGGTCTCTGTGCGGGGCCGCTTGCTGCGGCGGCGGGAGCCGCTGCAGCAGGTGCTGCTGTGGCGCTGTGGGGGTAGGAGAGGGCGACGGTTCTGAGGCTTTTGGGCATGAGGAAGCGCCCGTCGGGGTCGTATTGTTCTGCGTATTTGTCGATGACTTCGTCCAGGGTGGGCTGGTGGTAGGCAGCGGTGACCTGGTCGCGGGTGGGTAGTTCTTTGGCGACCTGTTCGGCGAGCACCCCGGCGTGCTGTACACGCGAGGCGGGAAGAGCCTGGGTGAGGGCTTCTTCGATGGCCGGCTGGACCGCGGCCTGTTCCGGTGTCAGCGCCACCGGGGCCGTCCTGGCGGCGGTGTCCACGGACGGCGCGGCCGTGGCCGCGGGGCCCGGGGGAATGGTTGCGGTGATGAAGACGGCGTAGCCATCTTCTCCGATGCTGGCCGTGGCGCCGGTGGCGTTGCGGAGATGTTCGGTAGCGAGGCCGTCGATGACACCGCCGACGAGGTAGTCGGAGCTGTGGAGCAGTTGGGTGGCTTTGTCGAGCAGGTGCATGCCGGGTGCACGTTCGATATCGAATCTGACGTGGACGTGTTCGGGATGGCTTTCGTTCGCTTCCCGGTATCGGGCTTCGGCCAGGCGCGGAGCGCCGTTGGTGTCTTCGTTCAGCATGGTCCCCCCAAAGGCTTGTGACTGGTTCAGACCCAACCAACCCTAACCACCAAAAGCACCCCGCCACGGGATATCGGTGGGCGTGCCGCCAAACCAAACGACCCGGAGCAAGCTATACACTTACACGGGTGTAAGTGGCTTGTTGTCCTCGACACTGGTGGTCGAGTACGGCACACTGGTCAGTGTGGTCCCCGGTTCGGGGTCGCTGCGCTGGGCCTTTGAGGGAGGGGATTGGAAATGTCGGAAGAGGAGAGCACACACCGTCCCAATCTGTCGCGCCGTCGGCGTGCGAACTCTCCCGCAGGGTCGAAGAAGCGTCGGGAGGTGTGGGTCACGGCCGAGGAGGAAGCCGCACTGGTTGCGCGGGCCGAACGGGAGAAAGTGACCGTCCCGAACCTGCTGGTCTCGTCGGCCCTGGCCGAGCGGACTGATTCGCCGACCGAGCGCCGGGCCATCGGCGCTGAGCTGATGCAGCTGCACAATTTGTTGGCCCGTTCGTCGAACAACATCAACCAGCTCGCACGTCAGGCCAACGCCACGAATGAGTTTCCAGTCGAGGCCCGCGAAGCGCTGAAGCATCTCCGTTCAGTGGCCATGCGTATTGACCGTGCCATTGAGGGGTTGATGTAAGGGATGATTCCGAACATCACTCGCGGTTCGCGCATGGCTGGCCTGATGGTGTACCTGGCGTCCACGGATACGGATAGGACGAAGAACGCGCACACCGACCCGCACCTAGTGGCCGGTGACGCGGCGATCATGAGCTGGTACGACGACGGCGTACTTGACCACGATGACGCTCTTGCTATTGCCAAGCACCTTGACCAGCCACGGAAGCTCTTCGGGGTCTCGGTCCAGGTCAAGGATTTCCAGTGGGACGCTGCCAAGAAGCAGCGTGTTCACGTCGGATACAAGGACGCCAGCGTCTGGCACTGCTCCCTGAGTTTGCGCGCCGAGGAAGGTGCGCTGACGGACCAGCAATGGGGCGATATCGCCAACGACTTTGTTGATGCCATGGGCTTCACCGCGGCCAGCGGAAAAGCCCAATGCCGCTGGGCAGCGATCAACCACGGCACGAGCGAAAACGGCAACCACCACATCCACATCGCGGTGTCCCTGGTGCGTGAAGATGGCACGAAGGCATCCACTCATGGGGACTACAAGAAGGCGCAGCAGACCTGCCGCGAACTGGAAGTTAAGTACGGCCTGGAACAGCTGTCCACCGTGTACGCCACCCGTGGTTACGACCGGGCAGAGAAGGCAACTGCGGTACGTGACGAACGGGAAATGCACCGTATGTCCCTGGCTCGGAAGGTACGTGCCAGCGCCAGCGCGTCAGCAACCGAAGGCGAGTTCGTACGTCGCGCCCGTGACACCGGAATGCTGCTCCGTCCCCGGTACGCGAAGAACACCACCGACGTCATCGTTGGGTACTCCGTGGCTGAACGGCCTAAGCCGGGGGAGCGTCCCATCTGGTTCGGTGGTGGCACCCTCGCCTCGGACTTGAAGCTCGGTGCCCTGCGTGAAGCCTGGATGGACTCACCCCACGCCGCGACCGAGGCCGCAGCTGAATGGAACGCCGCTGCACGCAACAAGCACACCGTCACCAGGACCGGACCAGAGAAGGCGACGCCATCGCCCCAGGTATGGGTCGAATACACCCGCAACGCCACAGCCCTTGCCGAACAACTACGCTCCATCCCGCTTGAAGATCATGCCACCTGGGCAAAGGCAGCACGGGACGTTTCCGGAGCCTTTGCAGCATGGTCACACCGTCTCGAAGCCACGCCCGGGCCGCTCGCAGCTACGGCTGCTGAGCTGTCCCGCACCGCCCAACTCCATGCACCCCAAGCGCACAGCAAACCTGTTGCCCTGCCGTCCATTGCCGGCACCGCGATGTTGTTCCTGGCGGCATCGTCCAAGAACAAGACAGCGGCTCAAGCGGCGCTGATGGTGCAGCTGGCCAACATGGCAGCCGCGATTTACGACATGCATCTGCAGTCCGGGCGGACGCGGGAAGCGGAGAGGATCCGGACTGTCGTTGCAACCCAGCTCAAACCGTTCGCGGCAACGATGCCCCGCCCCGTTGGTGTCGGAGCGGCCGGGCAGCCGGTAGAGCGTGAAGCTGCCCGGAACCCTGTGGAGCTTGGACTGCGCGGCATGGCACCTATCCGTCCTGGTTCGGTTGTTCCAGGAACAGCCACACCAGCCAAGACACCGACGCGAACTGGACGCGAATCCGGGCCCGTACTCGACCGATAAGAATCACACCACTAGTGCAAGGGGAACACCATGAGTGAATCAGACGGAATGGACGATGTCGTCGACGGCGGCCTGCGACAGTCACTGATGATTGCCTCCCGCATCGCCGAAACCTTGGCCCGAAAACGTCAGGAATCCCAGCGCCAACAGGAACACGCAGATTCACAAGCAACGCACGAAGCCGCCGCGCGCTTATCAGCTGAACGCAGCGCCGCCCACGCAGCCCTTGCCCCGGTCGAGAAAGACCAGTGGTGGGACAAAGCCCAAGCCTCCGACATCGCAACCGCACACACTTTCGCCGAGGCGTGGAAGGACCACGATCCCACAGCCCTTACAGCCGCCGAGAGGATCCGGCAGGAAGTCCTGACACGCTACGGCATCGACACCCACGACGTCGGCATGGACACCATGTACCTCGAGTCAGGCATCCAAACGGTCGCCACTGAGAAGGCGCGTCAGAATGCGCTGGACCTCAGTCAGGAAGAGGCACGCAAGGCGGCTGCTGAACATGAAAAGGCAATGCAGCTTCTGGCGGCTGCCCGCGCCGAAGAACTCCGTGCCCAAGCTGCGAAACTCGCCCCTGAACTGGAGCGCCACCAGGTGCCAGTGGAGTACCTGGCCAGCCCCGAACTGACCAAAGCCCTTCAGCAGGCACACAACGCGAAAACCCCCAAAGCGTTGGAGGTAGCGGACGCCGCGGTGAAGGAACGCATGTTCCTGATCGGCAAGGACGGCATCAACGGCCCCGACCTTGACCAGCTCCGTAAAGAAACCACTGCGAACGTCAACGGCGCCGGAGAAGAACACTTCAAAGACGCCGCCTTCGTAGCCGCCGCCAAAAACCTGCACGAAGCCAAACTCTTGGCAGAAGGTGGATTCAAGGGTGACAGATGGTCAACCCAGGAACAGCGGTATGAACGCGCCGAGAAGGAACTGTTTGCCCGCATTGAGAGCTTCGGCCCCGAGATCGAGACCCGCGTCACCGGCAGCGAGAGCATCCGACTGAAAGACCAAGGATTGAAGACCGAAAATGCTGCGCAGGTCGGCTACGGATCAGCCGAACACCAGGCAAGCTTCGCCCAGTCACTGGCCGGGACTGGGGCCAACGAAACGCAGATACGCGGCAGGCTCGCTGCCGCCCGAAGCGAAGGAACCCACCCCAGTACCGCCGTCACTACGGCAAAGGCAGCAAAAGCGCGCAAGACCAGCCGCGGCGTCGCAGCAGGTGCTGAGCGAAGCAAGAACGGTCCCAGCCGGTAGCCGAAATCCCGAACCCAAAACGAGCTCAAAGTTAGGGTGGAACATGGTCGACCAAGACAAGCAAAAACGGCCAGTCGAGGCATCAAACACCGATCGCAAGCCCAGGCCGAAGCGAAAGAGCTTCGCCCGCCGGCAGGAAGACGCCCGCAAATGGCTGGAACGCCTTGTACCGCCCGAGAAGATCACCGACGAACGCATTAGAGAACTCGCAGCCTACACCGACCGCTACCGGCCAGGATCCCGCTACCAGAAATCGCCGACGCCATGGTCAGAAATAGCGAACAGCCCACCTACGTGGGCAGAAGTCCGCGAAGTTATGGGGTGGGACCGCGTCCAAACACGCGAGGTACTCTTCCGTCTTCAAGCATCAAACAGCATCATCTTCACCGAGGACGCAGGGTCCCTGACCCTATGCCGCAGCTAATGACCATCAGCAATGCGGCAGACCGACTGACGGCACAACCGCCGCCGCGACGAGTTAACTCTGGGATGCGATGAAAGGCTAATTTTCACTTGTCTTGCGGAGGTACTCACGCAAACCAGGAATGGGGAAGTCGACCTTGCCATCGGCCGGAGCTTCGATGAGTCCGGCCGCGATGAGCCGGCTCCGTTATCGGCAACGATGCCTCAGAACTCAGGGTACTGGCTGGCACGTGGGGCAGGGCGAGGGAAATTCGCCGATCTCTTCCCACAGCCAGCCTTCAACGCATTCGGCGCGGGGACAACCTTCACCATGCTGGGACACCGGCGTAGTCCGTTTTGCCGAACGCAGCACTTTGCCGTCCTGCGTTCTGCTACCCGTGCCGAGCTGCCCCCCTTGTTTGCCGAGGCCTAGGCGAAGCGCGTTGGCGAGTATGCGCACGGCCATTAGAATCATCGACAGCAATCCGAAAACAACACGACGAAGCATCCCAACCCCCAACATTCGGTTCATCGGGAAGAACAGAAAGCTGTCCGCTTAGTCTTACCATGATCCGCCGGAATTACTCGAGACAGGACGTTCGGAGAGTAACGGCGCTTGCTCAAGAATAACTCAATGCGGGTGTTTCATGCCGAAGATTCGTCCGGCGCGATACGACATTTCGCCCAGTTATCGGGCTGGAGGACTATCAACGTCATCGGATCATATTCAGCCTCCAGGTATGTTCCCTGTAGGCCGTCGTCACGTCCGAAAAGTATGCGTCATGATGCCACTACTGTTGCTTCAACCGTCGGTTATGACATTTAGTTGGTTTCCTGAGTGTTTTCTGGGTGTCACCGGTGTGTGGGGGTTGCGGTGTTTCGTCGTGGTGTGGCGTGGTTGGTGGCTCTTCACGGTAGATGGTGAATCGGGTCTCGTGTCTTGAGAGCTGAAGGGCTCGTAGCCCTGCTGTGATGGATGTTCTCTACGCATTCATCAAGTCAGGAGCTAC
>NZ_JBQLIS010000013.1:0-116843 GCF_052156435.1 Paenarthrobacter sp. NCHU4564 | reverse complement strand
GATCAACCCAACCAGAGCCAAGAACAACGCCATCAAACAACTCAACAACCTCGGCTACAACGTCACCATCACCCCGGCCACCGCAGCCTAACCCACCACTACTTTCGTACTAGTTGGGTCAGCGGCGGAGGCTCTCCGACGGCAGTTCCCCGAAAGTCTGCAGATAGAGCGCCGAGAAGCGGCCCTGATGCGTGAAGCCGCACAACTCGGCAACAGCGGTGACGGACTGTTCGCGGGGGTTCGCGTCCAGGAGCATCTCGCGGGCGCGGTCAAGCCGGATTGAACGCAGCAACTCCGACGGCGTTGCACCCGTTTCGGCCCGGAGCGCGGTCTGCAGGGTCCGGACGGAAACACCCAGGCACTCGGCGATGTCCGGCACCGTCAATTCCTCGAAGGCGTGCCGTTCCAGCAACTCCCGGCACTGGCGGACAATCCGGCTTTCTGATTCACCAGCGCGCACCTCCGGCGCCGGTGGTTCCATCGCCATGAGCAGCCGGGACATCATGCTGTCCGCCAACAGCCCCTGCACGAAGACGGGCGCGGCAGCCGCCGGCCTGCTGATCAGGTCGTCGTGAAGTTCGACGACGGACCTCAGGAAAGCGCGGCCGCTTCCACTCGTGAGGTCCATGCCGTAGCCCAGCCCGCCGACTTCCCGGCCGTACAGTTCCAGCGCTACCCGCTCCAGCGCAGTACGGCGCACGTAGACGATGAGGTGCGGACTTCCACTGTCCCAGGACATCGAAAACGGCCTGTCGATCGGTGGCACCGTGGCCATGCGCGGCGTGGAGTCAACCGTCTGCGCCCCTACCTGCATCGACGCATGGCCCGCCAACGGGATCTGGACCAGATGGAAATCCTGCAGCCCCTCCGGATCAATGCGAACATCTGACCCATAATCCAGGAACTCGATGCCCACATCCCCACGGTGCATCGAGCGCAGCTTCATCTCCACGGCGGACGTCCTCGTCCGCGGTGCCAACTCATGGCTGCAGAACAGCGCGGCAATTCTGGCGTGAGCCTCGTCGACGTCGTTGGTAGCCGTCGTCGGCTGCCCGCGAAGTACGTCGCGGGGAAGCATCTTCACCATCCAACACCTGCCCTACGAGGTCATTTCACGGGATTTTCGCTTTTCGGATGATCTCCTCGCCCAGCGGATATCCCCGGCTGCAGCCGCTGCCTAGAGTCGCTTTCAGGACAAGTATGACCCAGCTCACAACACCATCACAACGTTGAAAGGAAGGTGGGAACAGTGAAGAACATCAAGCTCGTCCACGATCGCCGCGAAGAGTGGGACAGGAGCCACTTCGCCTTGTGGGCGGCTGAACTCCTGCGGAAGGACACCCCGCTTACTTCAGCGCCGTGGGAAGGGTGGCACCAGGAGGACGAGGACTCTGCGCAGATCGGATAGCCGCTGCGCCAAGTGGATATTCCGTGCATGGTCCGGCGCCTAGAGTCACTTTCAGAGTAAATATGACGCACGTCATATTTACGTAACACGACCATTGACCAAGAAAGGCTTGCCATGCCGGAACTGAACGGCAGAACTGCGATTGTCACCGGAGGTGCCACCAAGGTAGGACAAGGGGTGGTCACCGCCCTGCGGGATGCCGGCGCAACAGTGGTGGTCGCCGATATAAACCCCGACGGCGGAACCCTCACCAAAGCCCTCGGAGAAGGAATTCACTACGCCCACACAGACATCACCGACGATGCCGCCCTGGGAGAACTCATCGAAGAAACCGTGGCACGGCACGGAAGCCTGGACATCCTCGTCAATCTGGCGTGCACCTACAAGGACGAAGGAGCCGCATCAGGCCGGGCGGACTGGCTGGAAGCCCTCAACGTCAACCTCATCAGCGCGGTGATGGCGGGCAACGCAGCCCGGCGACACCTGGCAAAGTCGGGACACGGCGTGATTATCAACTTCACCTCGATCTCCAGCTCCGTCGCCCAGACGGGCCGCTGGCTCTACCCCGCCAGCAAAGCGGCACTGGTCCAGGTCACCCGCAGCATGGCCGTGGACTTTGCCCCGGATGGCATCCGGGTCAACTCGGTCAGCCCCGGCTGGGTGTGGAGCAACATCATGGACACGCTCAGCAACGGGGACCTGGACAAAACGGACGCGGTAGCTGCACCTTTCCACGCACTCAAGCGGGCAGGCCGCCCGCACGAGGTGGGTGACGTCGTCGCCTTCCTCGCCGGCGACCAGGCAAGTTTCGTCACCGGCGCCGATTGGGCCGTCGACGGCGGCTACTCCGCCTTGGGTCCCGAGCGGGCCGAGGAAACTATCCCGCTCCTCGCCGCAGAATGATCCACTCAAACGAGAAGAAAGAGCCAACACCATGACGCAACGCCACATCACGATCGTCGGTGCAGGCCAGTCGGGCCTCCAACTGGGCATCGGCCTGTTGGATGCCGGCTTCCAGGTCACCACCATCTCCAACCGAACGCCGGAGGAGATCCGCAACGGCAAGGTCGCTTCCAGCCAATGCATCTTCCATGACGCCTTGGAACACGAGCGGGCCCTGGGGCTGGATTTCTGGCCCGACGCACCCACGGTGGACGGCATTTCCTTCACCATTCCCCACCCGGAATTGCCCGGCGAAAAGGCCATCAGCTGGGCCTCCAGGCTGGATAACCACGCCAAATCCATCGACCAGCGCGTCAAGTTCCCACGGTTCATGGAGGAATTCACCCAGCGCGGCGGAGAGCTGGTGTTCGAGGACGCCGGCGTCGAGGACCTGGAACGGTACACGCAGAACTCGGATTTGGTGATCGTGGCAGCGGGCAAGGGCGAGATCGCCCAACTGTTCACCCGCGACGCCCAACGCAGCACCTATGACACCCCGCAGCGGGCCCTCGCGCTGACCTACGTCAAGGGCCTCACGCCCCGCGAGGACTACTCTGCGGTCTCCTTCAACCTCATCCCGGGCGTGGGCGAATACTTCGTCTTTCCGGCACTCACCACCACAGGGCCCTGCGAGATCATGGTGTTCGAAGGTGTTCCCGGCGGCCCCATGGATGTCTGGAAGGGCCTCACTCCCGAGGAGCATCTGGAAACGTCCAAGAACATCCTCAAGACTTTCTTTCCTTGGGAAGCCGAGCGGGCCAAGGACGTGGAACTGACCGACCCGAACGGCATCCTCCAAGGCCGCTTCGCCCCCACCGTCCGCCACCCGATCGCTACGCTGCCCAGCGGCCGGCAGGTACTGGGCCTGGCCGACGTCGTGGTGTTGAACGATCCCATCACCGGGCAGGGCTCCAACAACGCGAGCAAGTGCGCGGCGTCCTATCTGGACAGCATCGTCCGCCACAGCGGACCGTTCGACGCAGGTTTCATGCAGGCCACTTTCGAGCGCTACTGGGACTATGCACAGCATGTCGCCCAATGGACCAACGCGCTGCTGGCCCCTCCCCCGCCGCACGTCCTGGAACTCCTGGGCGCAGCCAACTCCGCCCCGGAGATCGCCCACCGCTTCGCCAACGGGTTCAACCACCCGCCGGAGTTCCAGGAATGGTTCATGTACCCGGACAGGGCTGCCGACTACCTGGCCAGCCTTGAGGCCGCCAAAGTTTTATAGCACACCCCTGCTACTAAGGATCCACCATGCGCAGCATTGCAATCAGCGGAGCCGGCGAATCCGGCGCCCAATTGGCCCTGGGCCTCCAACGGGAGGGCTACGCCGTGACGCTGTTCTCGGACCGCTCCGCCGCCCAGATCCGCGCCGGAAAAGTCATGTCCAGCCAGTGCATGTTCTCCACGGCCCTCGACGCAGAGGCCCAAATGGGAACAACCCCGCAGGTCACCGGAGCGGCCCCTCCCATCACGTCCATCAGGGTCCACGTGGCCCATGAAGGCGAGGCCATCGAATGGGAAGCTTCATTGGACGGCCCGGCCAGGTCGATCGACCAGCGCATCAAGAGCGCGCATTGGATCGATCGCTTCATCGCCGCGGGCGGGGACTTCCGGATCGAGAAAGTCACGCCCCGGATGCTCGAGGAACTGTCCCGCGGCTACGAACTCGTCATCGTCAGTACCGGCAAGGGTGAGATCGGCCAGGTCTTCCCCCGGGACAAGGCAAAGTCACCTTTCGACCGTCCCCAGCGGGTCCTGGCACTGAACTACGTGACACCCGGCGAAGAGGACGACGGCGGGGCTGCCGCCGCCGTCCGGATGTCGATGGCACCCGGGGTGGGCGAGTTCTTTACCTTCCCGGGCCTCACAGTCTCCGGCCCCTGCCGCATGATGGTGTTCGAAGGCGTGGTGGGTGGCCCCCTGGACTGCTGGACCGGCGTCGTAAGTCCTGAAGCGCAACTGGCCAAGTCGCTCGAGGTTCTCCTGGAGCATTTCCCGCATGAGGCAGACGCGTTCCGGGACGCAAAGCTGACCGACGACGGCGCCACGCTCCTGGGACGCATCACCCCCACGGTGCGTTCCGCCGTGGCTGAACTGGGGAACGGCAGGCTGGTCTTCGGGCTGGGCGATGCCGTGGTCCTCAACGATCCGCTGACGGGGCAAGGCTCCAACAATGCCACGTTGGCGGCAAAGTACTACCTCGACTCGATCGTCCGGCGCGGCCGGCAACCCTTCGACCGGGAATGGATGGAGCGGACTTTCGACGAGTTCTGGCGCGGCTGGGGTCAGTGGTCGGTTGCATGGACCAACGACATGCTCAAGCCTCGACGCGACCACCAGGTCACCTTGCTGAAGGAAGCCGCGGAGCACCCGGCCTTGGCGGCAAGCATCGCTGCTGGCTTCGACGACCCGCGGACGTCCTACCCCTGGTGGTTCGATCCAACGGCGGCAGCTGACTTCATGCAGGCACGGAAGGAAGAGGACTCCGCCGCTTTCGATGTCCGCGATTTCCGCAATGCACTGGGACAGTTTGCCACCGGCGTCACGGTGGTCACCACAGTCTCGCCGGATGGCCGCAAGGTCGGCATGACGGCGAACTCCTTCACCTCCGTCTCCATGGAACCGCCGTTGGTGCTGTGGTGCCCCAGCAAACGCGCTCCCAGCCTCGCTGACTTCGAAGAAGCCTCACACTTTGCCATCAACATCCTGGCCAGCGACCAGCACGTCCTGTCCAGGCAGTTCGCCACCCCGTCCCCGGACAAGTTCGACGGCGCGGAGACCACCGAGGGCATCGCCGGGGTGCCCTTGCTGGACGGCGCGGTTGCAACATTCCAGTGCCGCACGGTGTCGCGCCACGACGCGGGCGACCATGTGATCTACGTTGGCGAAGTGGAGGAATACACCAGCGACGGCGGTTCTCCCCTTGTCTTCCACAGCGGTAAGTACCACGCGACGGCCAGCCACCCGGACTTCTGAGAGGACCCATCCATGAACGATGTTGCCGTCATAGGCTCCGGTATCAACTCGCTGGTGGCCGCCGCGGAACTGGCGATCGCCGGGCAGCAGGTTTGCCTGATAGAGCAATCGGACCGCCTGGGTGGCTTCATCCACTCCGGCGAAAGGACGCTGCCCGGGTTTATCCATGACTCGTTCTCTTCATGGCATCCGCTCTTCGTATCCGGCGGAGCTTATACCGCTTTGGGGAGTGAACTGCACGCACGGGGTCTGGAGTACTGCAACGCCTCCACGGCGGTGGCGGCCTCGGTTGCCGCCGATCCAACGGGCGGGCACCGGGTTGTGATCGCACACCGTGATCCGGCCGTGACTGCTGCGGCGTTCAAGGAACCAGGGGACCAAAAAGCCTACCTCGCGATGCTCGATGACCTTGGGCATCATTCCGGAACCGTGTTCGGGGCCTTCGGAGCGGAGTTGCGTTCCCTGAAGGACCTCGTGAAACTGGGATTCGGTGCCCTCCGCACAGGTGGTGTCAAGGCAAATGAGCTGTTCATCCGGGATGCCCTGATGAGCGGCCGCAACTACCTCCGCAGCCGCTTTGACGGCTGGGAAGTGGACCAGCTGTGGTCTCCTTGGCTCCTGCATGCCGGGCTTGGTCCGGACCAGGCAACGGGCGGGGTGATGTTGCCCGTCATGGCGATGACCATGCACGGCTTCGGCCTTCCCGTGGTGAAAGGCGGGGCCTCACGGTTCGTAGAAGCCTTTGAGTCGCTGCTGCGTGATCATGGCGTCCGGATCATGCTGGGCGCCGAGGCCCGGGAGATCCTTTCCGTTTCCGGCTCGGTGACCGGCGTGCGGACGTCCCGGGGGATTGTTCCGGCGGCTACTGTGCTGGCCAACGTGTCGCCGCAGGCCCTCTACACGCGGCTGCTGCCCGGCGCCCCGGCCGGGCTCGCCGCGGGTGCCCGCAGGTACCGGAACGGCCGTGGTGCCATGCAGATCCACCTTGCCTTGGATAAGCCGGTGGAGTGGCTCGACCCCCGGCTCAACACGGTCCCCCTGATCCATATCAGCAACGGAGCCGACAGCACGGGCGTCGCCTGCGCCCAGGCGGAGGCGGGGCTGTTGCCCGCCGAACCCACCATCGTGGTGGGCCAGCAGTACGTGCTCGACCCGTCCCGGGCTCCCGAGGGCAAGGCCACGCTTTGGCTGCAACTCCAGGAGGTACCGTTCTCGCCCGTAGGGGACGCGGCGGGCGGGCTCTCCGTGGCCGCAGGCTGGACTCCGGAGCTCAAGGAGGCGTACCTGGAACGCGTCCTTGACCGCTTGGAACAATTCGCCCCCGGAACCCGGGCAAGCGTACTCGCTTCGGACATCATCGCCCCCACGGACCTCGCGGCTGCCAATCCGAATGCAGTCCACGGCGATCCCTACGGCGGTTCTGCGGAGCTCTTCCAAAACCTTTTGTGGCGCCCGTTCCCGCAGGCCGCTGGGCATCAAACATATATCAAGGGTCTCTGGCACATCGGCGCGTCGACCCACCCGGGACCGGGCCTGTCGGGCGGGTCCGGCCACCTTGCGGCGCAGCGCCTTACAACCAAACGATCCAAGAACACCACGCGATAGGAGAACAAATGTCTGTTCTGGCCGGGCTCACAGCAGCCCTTTCGAATGGCTCGGTGGAGATTATCGACCTCACCACCCCGCTCAGCTCCGAAACACCCATCCTGAACCTTCCGCAGCCGTTCGCGAACACGGTTGGATTGTCCGTCTCACCGGTCAGCAATTTCGACGACGCCGGACCGGCCTGGGCGTGGAACGACGTCACCGTAGGTGAGCACGCAGGGACGCACCTGGACGCCCCGGTCCACTGGATCACCGGCAAGGACGGCAAGTCAGTGGACAAGATCGAACCCCATCGCCTGGTGGGACCGCTGGTGGTGATTGATAAGACAGCCGAGGCGGCGGACAACCCTGACTTCCTGCTGGAACCGGAACACTTTGAGCAGTGGCAGTCCGAGCACGGGTTGTTCCCGGAAAACTGCTGGGTCATCTTCCGCACGGGATGGGCGGCCCGTGGCGGGGACGCTGCAGCTTTCGTCAACGCGGACGACGCCGGTCCCCACACTCCCGGGGTCTCCGCGGCGGGTGCCAAGTGGCTTGCGGGCAACGCATCGATCAGCGGTTTTGGCGTGGAAACCGTGGGCATCGACGCCGGGCAGGCCGATGCCTTGGATCCGATGTTCCCGGTCCACTCCTTCCTGCTGGGCGCGGACAAGTACGGTGTGACGTCCCTGCGGAACGTGGACCGGCTCCCCGTCACGGGCGCCACATTGGTGGTTGCCCCGCTGCCCATCGTTGGTGGCACGGGAAGCCCCAGCCGCGTGTATGCGCTGGTAGAGCACGCATGAGCGCGGAACTGGAATCGGTCAGAGTTTCCACACTGGTCGGACGAACGTTGGCCAAGCTCGGCGTCGGGCATGTCTTCGGGGTGGTGGGCAGCGGCAACTTCGATGTCACCGGCACGCTCATGGCCGAAGGTATCCCCTTTACGGCTGCACGGCACGAAGGTGGTGCCGCCACCATGGCCGACGCTTACGGGCGGATGTCCGGCAAGGTGGGCGTGGTCACCACCCACCAAGGCTGTGGACTCACCAACGCGATTACGGGCGTAGGAGAAGCTGCCAAGAGTCGCACCCCCATGATCGTCCTGACCGCAGACACCCAGGCAGCCGCCACCAGGTCCAATTTCAAGATCGACCAGGATGCCTTGGCCCTCAGTGTCGGGGCGGTGGCCGAAAGGATTCATTCGCCCGCCTCGGCCGTCGCGGATACGGTCCGGGCATTCCGCACGGCCGTCAACGAACGGCGCACCGTGGTCCTCAGCTTGCCGCTGGACATCCAAAGTGGAACCGCCGCAGACGAGGTGGGTGCCGCCGTCGTGCCTGTCCCTTTGAAGGTGCGGCCGGACGTTGCCGCGGTTCAGCAGCTGGTGGCGTTGATCGCCGGGGCTGACCGGCCGGTGTTCGTGGCCGGGCGTGGCGGACGGGGTGCCCGGGAGGAGATCCTGGCCCTGGCTCGGCATGCCGGTGCCTTGGTGGCTACTTCCGCGGTGGCGAGCGGCCTGTTTAACGGCGATCCGCACAACCTCGGAATTTCCGGGGGCTTCTCCTCGCCTGTGACCGCGGAGCTCATCAGTGGAGCCGACCTGATTGTTGGATGGGGCTGCACGCTGAATATGTGGACCATGCGGCACGGGCGGCTGATTTCGCCGGGCACCAAAGTGGTGCAGATCGACGTCGAGGATGCCTCGCTGGGTGCCAATCGTCCCATCTCGCTGGGCGTGCTGGGGGATGCCGCCCTGACCGCCACGGATGCTTTGGCGGCGCTGCGTTCCGTGCAGGCAGAACCGGTGGAAAAGTACCGCACGGAGGCCAATGCGACGGCCATCAAGGAGCGCTCGCGCTGGCGCGACGTCGCCATCCAGGATGTGTCGACCGAATCACGGATCGACCCACGCGTCCTGACCCGGGAACTGGATTCGATGCTGCCCATCGAGCGGATCGTGTCCGTGGATTCAGGCAACTTCATGGGCTATCCCAGCCAGTACCTCGCCGTCCCGGATGAGTTTGGGTTCTGCTTCACACAAGCATTCCAAGCGATCGGGTTGGGCCTGTACACGGCGATCGGGGCCGCCGTGGCGCAACCGGGCCGCTTGCCGGTGCTCGGTGCCGGCGACGGCGGTTTCCTCATGGGCATCAGCGAACTCGAAACCGCTGTCCGGATGAAGCTGCCGCTGGTCTGCATCGTGTACAACGACGCAGCGTACGGGGCAGAGGTACACCACTTCGCATCAGGTCATCCCGAGCAGGACCTGTCCAGTGTCGTGTTCCCGGACACGGACATCGCAGCAATCGCGCGGGGGTTCGGGGCGGAGGGTGTCACTGTAAGGACCGTGGGCGATCTGGCCGCAGCCCAGCCGTGGCTGGAGGCGTACGCTGCCGGAACGCAGGACAGGCCGTTGGTCATCGACGCCAAGATCGCCTCCGACGGCGGATCGTGGTGGCTGGCTGAGGCATTTCAGGGCCACTAAGCCCCGGGCTTCCCCAACTGGGTCGCAGTTAAGCGCGTTATGAGCCCTCAAAACGCGCTCAACTGCGACCTACTTGGGTGCTTAGGCGTCCACTTCCGTGTTCACGATGTACACATCGCACGGCGCCCCGTGGGCCACGCTGTTCGCGATGCTGCCCAGGACGCGGCCCAGGCCCTTCATCCGCTTGTTGCCCACCACGATCAAGGAGGCGTTGTGCGTCTCCGCGTAGTTGATGAGGGCGTTCGCCGGAGTGCCCCGGGCGGCGTAGTACTTAACGCTGTTGCCGGGGATGTCCAGGTCTTCGGAAACCTTACGCGCCACGTACTCTGCGGAGTCCGCCGAAGAAACCGTAATGCGGTCGCTGCCACTGCCGAATTCTTCGATGCGGTCATCGGAGAAACCGCTGATGACGTGCAACTCGGCGCCGAGCGCAGTAGCCAGCTTGGCTGCTGCCACGGCCGCACGCTTGGCTGTTTCACTGTTGTCAACGCCGACAACGATTACTTCTGGCATGAGTTCTCCTCATTGATGGATTCATGGGTGGTGCTCCACAGCAATTTACACGCCATCACGCCCGCCAGGGATCCCTCCCGTCAGTGTGTTTACGGTGCGCCGATACGGGTAAGGGTAAATCATCGAAAACGATCACTGACCGGAAGGCAAGATCATGAGCGACCCAGAGTTTTCACCGCAAACCGCCATTGTCACAGGATCGGATTCAGGCATCGGCCGGGCAACCGCCGTTGCCCTGGCCAAGGCAGGCCTGGACGTGGGCATCACCTGGCATTCGGACCAGCAGGGCGCCGAGGAAACCGCCGAAGAGGTCCGCAGCCTGGGGCGCAAGGCAGTTGTACAGCAACTCGACACCACCAAAGCGGCGGAGACTGCGGCCGCCGTGAACCAGCTGGCCGACGAACTGGGCGGCGTGGATGTGTTCGTCAACAACTCGGGCACAGGCGACGGCACCAAGTTCCTGGAACTGGACTACGCCACCTGGATGTCCACCCTGGACACCAATCTCAACGGGGCCTTCGTGGCGATGCAGGCCGCGGCCAAGCGCATGGTCCAGGCCGGCAGAGGTGGCCGGATCATCGCCGTCACGAGCGTGCACGAATTCCAGCCGCGCGTGGGGGCGTCGGCCTACGACGCCTCCAAGCATGGACTGGGCGGGCTGATCAAGACCATGGCCCTGGAACTTGCCGAGCACGGGATTACCGCCAACAACGTGGCCCCTGGCGAAATCGCAACGCCCATGACGGGCCAGGAAGATGAGGATCCGCGGCAGAAGGAACGCCCCGGCGTGCCCCTGGGACGCCCCGGTGATGCCCGCGAAATCGCCGCCGTCATCGCCTTCCTGGCATCCCCGCAGTCCAGCTACGTCACCGGCGCTTCCTGGCCCGTGGACGGCGGGATGCTCCAGATGGGGCCGCAGGCCGGCTCGCATATTACGGGCAATGACTGGCGGGAAAGCTAGGCCCTGCCAACCTCTGGCCGCACGGTAATCCGTGGGCTAGTCTGCATGGACGACCTGCCTGGCGGGTCTGATTTACCTTTCCAAAGATTCGTAAGACGTTGATGAGGAGCACCATGGCTGGCCACACATATAGCGTTTCCGAAATTGTAGGAACTTCCACCGAGGGTGTGGATGACGCCATCAGGAATGGCATCGCGACCGCCTCGCAGACGCTGCGGCACCTGGACTGGTTTGAAGTCAAGGAAATCCGTGGCCACCTTGAGGACGGCGCGGTTGCCGACTGGCAGGTCACCATCAAGCTTGGCTTCAGACTGGAACGCTGAGCTACCCGCCCCGCCCCTCGCCGAATTGACAGTTGATGCCAATGTTTTCAGCAAACATTGGCATCAACTGTCATCTCGGCGGGCGGGCTCGGGGACCTCGGCCTGGGTGGCCACGCCGCCGAAGCTGCTGAGCAGCGTCAAAGCGTCCGACGACGGCGAGCCGGCCTTCGCGGAATACACCCTCAGCAGCTGGTCGGGATCGTCCGGGAGACCGAGCGTCTCGAAGTTCAGTTCCAGGTCCCCCACCACCGGGTGGTGCAGCCGGATGATACCGGCGGAGCGGGTGGCGACCCGGTGCCCGGCCCACCATTGGCGGAAATGCTCGCTGTGCACGGCAAGCTCGCCCACCAGCTGGTTGGTCCGGGGATCGTTGGGGTGCCGTCCGACATCCATGCGCAAGGACCCCACTGCCTCCGCGGCCACCGTTTTCCAGTCCCGGAAAAGGTCCCGCGCGGCGTCGTCGAGGATCGTCCAGCGGGTGAGGTTCCGTTCGGTTGCCGGCATGGAGGAGAAATCCGTCAGCAGCAGGCTGGCCATGCGGTTGGCGGCCAGGACGTCGGCCCGCCTTCCGAGCACCATGGCAGGTACATCCCCGACGGCGTCCAGCAACTGCCGCAGGGCAGGCCTCACTTTTTGCGCGGGGCCGGGGTTGGCGGCAGAACTTGCACAGTGCTCCAGGAGGTCCATCATGTGCGCGTGCTCACCGGTGTCCAGCCGCAGTGCACGCGAGACCGACTCAAGCACCGCTTTGGAAGGGTGGATGTTCCTGCCCTGCTCAAGGCGGGTGTAATAGTCCGTACTCACGCCGGACAGCCTGGCCACCTCTTCGCGGCGGAGCCCGGGTACGCGGCGGGAACCGCCGGACTCTGTCGCCCCGGCGTCCTCGGGAGAGAGCCTGGCCCGCATGGCTTTGAGGAACTTGCCGAACTCAGCGCTTTGACCCATCCGTCCATTTTGCCGCCCCTGGCCTGCCAAAACCACACCAGTGGGTAGGACTGGCAGACCTAGGAAAAACAGAATCAGGCAGAACTGCTGACTCCGTGCACAAAACTGAATAGGCTCATGAAAGAGCCGTCCGAAAACGCTTTCACACAGACCGCCCACCGGTTGCCCCGTGGATTCGGAAGGACCACACTTTCTACCTCTTAAGGAGACCCTCATGGCAGAGCTGACCTTGAACAACGGCGTCACCATTCCCCAGCTCGGATTCGGTGTCTTCCAAGTGCCTCCGGAAGAGACGCAAAAGGTGGTGGAAGACGCTCTCGAAGCCGGATACAGGCACATCGACACAGCTGCCGCCTACCGCAACGAAGCCGGCGTGGGGGCTGCCATTGCGGCTTCCGGCATCCCCCGCGGGGAGCTCTTCGTCACCACCAAGCTTCGTAACGGCGAGCAGGCCGAAGCTTACGACGCTTTCCAGCGCAGCCGTGACGCCCTGGGCCTGGACGTTGTTGACCTGTACCTGATCCACTGGCCGGTCCCATCGCAGGGCCTCTACACCCAGGCCTGGAAGGAAATGGAGAAGCTCTACCAGGACCAGCAGATCCGGGCGATCGGCATCTCCAACTTCCTGCCCGACCATGTGGACACTTTGCTCCGCGAGGCCGACGTTGTCCCGGCAGTGAACCAGATCGAGCTTCACCCCACCTTCCAGCAGGCTGAGCTTGCCAACAAGTGCCGCGACCTGACAATCGCCGTGGAGGCATACAGCCCCCTCGGACAGGGCAAGGACCTGAACGCGGAGGCCGTCGCCTTGGTCGCAGCAGCCCATGAAACCACCCCGGCGCAGGTGATCCTCGCCTGGCACCTCGCCCAGGGAACGATCGTGATTCCCAAGTCTGCAGACTCGGCACGCATGCGGGAGAACTTCGGCGCGGCGGACCTCACCCTCACGGAATCCGAGCTCGCCGCCATCACCGCCCTGGAGGCGGGAGCCCGCATTGGTTCCGATCCCGCCGTCGCGGCCTTTACCCAGCTCTGACCCTCAACGCGAAGGACCCACCACCATGCAGTACACGCACCTCGGCCGCTCCGGCCTCAAAGTCTCCCGCCTCTGCCTGGGCACCATGAACTTCGGCCCCAAGACCGAAGAAGAGGCCTCGCACTCGATCATGGACTCCGCCCTGGATTCGGGCATCAACTTCTTCGACACCGCCAATGTTTACGGCGGCACCGAGCACCGCGGCTGGACCGAGGAGATCATCGGCCGCTGGTTCGCCAAGGGCGAGGGGCGGCGCGAACGGACCGTGATTGCCACCAAGCTCTACGGCACCATGACCGACCGCCCCAATGAATCCAAGTTGTCTGCACTGAACATCCGGCGAGCGCTGGATGCAAGCCTGAAGCGCCTGCAGACCGACTACATCGATATCTATCAGTTCCACCACATCGACCGCGATACTCCGTGGGACGAGATCTGGCAGGCTATCGAGGTCGCGGTCCAACAGGGAAAGATCCTGTATTCGGGCAGCAGCAACTTCGCCGGTTGGCACATTGCGCAGGCCCAGGAGGCGGCACGCCGCCGCAACTACACCGGACTGGTCAGCGAGCAGTCCATCTACAACCTCTTCCGCCGGGAGTTGGAGCTGGAGGTCATCCCCGCAGCCCAGGACTACGGTCTTGGACTGATTCCCTGGTCACCGCTGCAGGGCGGCCTGCTGGGTGGTGTCCTCAAGCAGGAGGAACAGGGCGTCCGCCGCACGGAAGGCCGGGCCCTGGAGACCCTGAAGAAGCACGAGGACCAGATCCGGCAGTACGAGGATTTTGCCGACGAACTGGGACACGCACCCGGCGATGTCGCACTGGCCTGGCTGCTCCACCAGCCGGCGGTGACGGCACCGATCGTCGGTCCCCGCACGCAGGAACAGCTGGACTCGGCCATCCGCGCCCTGGATGTCACGCTGAATGAAGATGCGCTCAAACGGCTGGATGACATTTTCCCGGGCCATCGCACCGCTCCGGAAGACTACGCCTGGTGAGCAACATCCTGTTCATCGGCGGGACGGGCGTCATCAGTGCGGCGGCGGCTGAACGCGCCGTCGCACTGGGCCACCGGCTGACCATCCTCAACCGAGGGCGGTCAACCGGGAGACCGGTTCCCGAAGGTGTGGAGATCCTGCACGCCGATATCCGCGACGCCGCGGCGGTACGTGGGGTACTTGGCGCACAGGAGTACGACGCCGTTGCGGACTTTATCTCCTACACTCCGGAGCAGGCTCGCACGGCCTTGGAGTTGTTCCGCGGGCGGACGGGGCAGTATGTCTTCATCAGTTCCGCTTCGGCGTACCAGAAACCGCCAACCACCCTGCCGATCCGGGAGTCCACGCCCCTCAAGAACCCGTTCTGGCAGTACTCCAGGGACAAGATCGCCTGTGAAGAGCTGTTCTATGAGGCGTACCGCGAGCAGGACTTTCCCGTGACCGTGGTCCGGCCATCCCATACCTATGACCGGACCAAGATCGCCATGCTGGGTGGCTGGACGGACATCCACCGGATGCGGGCCGGACTCCCTGTCCTTGTCCACGGCGATGGCACGTCGCTTTGGACATTGACCCACAGCCGTGACTTTGCCAAGGCCTTTGTCGGTTTGCTGGGTCGGCCACAGGCCATTGGCGAGAGTTACACCATTACTTCGGACGAATATTTGCCGTGGGACCAGGTGTTCCGCTTGTTTGCCCGCGCCGCTGGTGTTCCGGATCCCGAGCTCTTCCATGTTTCCTCGGAGACGATTGCGGCCCACGCCCCGAAGCTTGGGCCCAACCTGCTGGGTGACCGTTCCCATTCCGTGGTCTTTGACAACTCCAAGATCAAGGCTTTGGTACCGGATTACCGGGCCACGATCCCGTTTGCGGATGGCGCCCGGGAGATTGTGGAATGGCACGACCAGCACCCGGAACTTCAGGTGGTGAAGGATGACCACATGGAGCTGAGCGACCGCCTCTACCAGTGGTCGCAGCGTCAATTGTTGCCAAGTACCGCTTCACCAGCGTAGAAAAGCAAGGAACCTTTCTTTTTCGCCACAGCTAATACGCACAGCCACTTCACCCAGCTAGAAGGAGATCGCGCCCATGGCCCAAGCCCCGCTCGTGGAACTCAACGACGGCCACAAAATCCCGCAACTGGGCCTGGGCACCTGGCCCCTGGATGACGCAGAGGTTGCGCAGGCTGTAGCTGAAGCCGTCTCGCGCGGATACCGCCACATCGACACCGCCGTGAAGTACGGCAATGAGACCGGCGTGGGCAATGGAATCCGGAACAGCGGCGTGGACAGGGAGGAACTGTTCATCACCACCAAACTCGACGGTGAGTTCCAAGGCTCCGGCAAAGCCGTCGCCGGCCTTGACGGCTCCCTGAAGCGCCTCGGCCTGGATTACGTGGACTTGTTGCTGATCCACTGGCCCCTGCCCCGCCGCGACGAGTACATCTCAACATGGAAGACTTTTGAGGAACTGCAGGCCTCGGGGAAGGTCCGTTCAATCGGCGTCTCCAACTTCAAGCCCACCCATCTTGACCGACTGTTCCGCGAAACCGAGGTGGTGCCTGCGGTCAACCAGATCCAAGTGAGCCCGTCCATTCCCCGTCCGGCCGCCCGCGCCTTCAACGGCAACCACGGGATCGTAACCGAGTCCTACAGTCCCCTGGGCGCCAGGAGCGACCTCCTGAACGCCCCCGCCCTGGCGGAAATCGGCCACAAACATGGGAAGACGCCGGGCCAGGTGGTCCTGCGCTGGCACATCCAGCAGGGACTCGTGGCCATTCCCAAGACCTCCAATCCCCAGCGGATGGAAGAGAACCTGGACATCTTCGACTTCCAGCTGGACCAGGAGGATCTCACCGGACTGCAAACCCTCGACGCCGGGCCAGACGCCGGCGTGGACTCGGACGTACAGGGGCACTGATCATGAACACGCTTATCTGGACCGGCTCATACACTGCAGACCGCAACGCCAACGGCAAAGGGATCGGCGCGATCAGCGTGGACTCGGATGGAAAACTGACATCGCTGGGTCTCGCTGCAGCCGCCGATTCTCCGTCCTTCCTGGCCAAGCACCCCACCCTGCCGGTCATCTATGCGGTCGCCGAAGAGGGCCAGGTAGTCCAGGCCTACCGGCGGACACGGACCGCTGAACTGGAACCCATGGGCAAGGCCTGGCACTCGGGCGAGGCCACGTGCCACGTCGCCGCCGATCCCCACGGGCGCTTCATCATTGCCACCTGCTGGGGTGATGGCCAGGTGGTCCTCTACGAACTTGACGACGACGGCGCCATCACCTCGCGCACGAGCGCGGAAGCCGCCGTCGACCCTCACCAGACCGGCCCCACCGATGACCCGCGCCCCAGCAGGGCGCATTCGAGCCACATGCTCCCGGATGGCCGGATACTCACCACGGACCTCGGCCACGACCTGGTGCGGGTGTGGCGCTACCAGCAGGGAACGGGTTTGGTGCCTGACCACCAGGTGGTGCTGCCCAAGGGCTCAGGCCCCCGGCATATGGTCCGGCATCCCAGCGGCACGGTGTTCATCGACACCGAGTACTCCGTTGAGGTAGCCGCAATCCGCGCCGAGCCGCAGGGCGTTTACGAACTCACCGCGATCGTCCCCGCCAGCGTGAACAAAGCGTTCGACGGCGACGCTGCGGCCGAGATTGCCCTCTCACCTGACGGCCGGTTCGCTTATGTGGGCGTGCGGGGCTCCAACCGCATCTGCATCCTGAAAGTGATTGACGGCGGAACCGCGCTGGAACCGCTGGCGGACGTGCCCAGCGGCGGGGACTGGCCGCGCCACCATCTGGTCCACGGCGAGTGGCTCTTGGTAGCCCACGAGGGGTCCGATGACGTGGTCAGCTACAGGCTGGATCCGCAGACCGGCCTTCCGGACGGACCCGTCAGCAGGGTGGAAACCGGCTCACCGAGCTTCCTCATGACCGCCCATTAAAACTGGCGAGATGGCATTAAGTGCCAATGCTCCGCTCAAACATTGGCACCTAATGCCATCTCGGTGGTGTTTCAGGCGGCCCAGACCTCAACGTCGTCGGTGCCGCAGATGAGCTTGCGACCGGTGGGCTCGAGGATGACCCAGAGGAGTTCCTGGTGCTGGGAGACATCGTCCACCCGGCCGGTCCCGGCACCCCAGGCGACGTCGTAGATCCAGACGGGGTCGCCCGTTTTCAGGCTGGTCCATTCCGATGCCGGGACGTGCTGGTAGTCCTCGGGCCTGCCCAGGGTGGCCCGGGTCATGCCGTGACGTCGGCGGAGACCCGGCGGCGCCACACCGTCGGTACGCCATTGTGGGCCGGAAGGACGTGGCCTTCGGGGAACACCTGGACTGCGTCCGGTTCGGAGTCCGGGCTCCATACACCCGAAGCCGGGCAGTGGGAACCAGTGGGCATGACGCGGGTGGCTCGTTCGCGCAGGAGGGCGATGCTCTTCATCGTTGAAACTCGTCCTTGGTAGTTCTGGCTCTGCGGGTGTGAAGCAGATCTCCTCAACCCTATGAAACTCCCAAGGCGTTTGTTATAGGCAATTGCACAAGGTTTCTGCACGGTGGTATGCAATTGACCAGCATGGTAAGGGCGGGTCCCGCAGCACAACGGAAAAGTGGCTGCGGGCCCACGAGATCCGGGCTATTTGTAACTCAGGCTCATCAGCATCTCCTTGAGTTGGGCATACTGTTCGGTGCCCATCCAGGCCTTCGCTGCCGCGGGGGTGGCGAAGGTGGGTTGCTTCTCGTAATCGAACAACACACGTGCAGTCATGAAAAGGCTTGGCGTCATGACCAGCGGTGGACCCGAGCCCATCTCACCGTCTTTGAACTCCCCTGCAATACGAACATCCATGAAATAGTAGGCGCTGCTCTCCGACCAGGACTCTGTAGGAGTCGGCAGGCCTTGGCTGGTGTGGGGCAGGATGATGTCCGAAGCGAATCCAAACTCCGTAGCCCGTCCCGAGCTGTCTGTAAGTCCAGGGACCACAGCCTTGTCCAGGACAGTCCTTCTGACCCAACCGCCCGTTCCTCCGCCGTAGGAGCCGCTGGCTACAAAGGCCACCTCCGCACCGGAACTGTCCATGATGGTCGCGTTCACGGCACCTGCCTTCGTTTCCTCCGTCAGGTAGGCCCCCTGCCCGGTCTTAACCGTCCAATCTGACGGGTACGCGAAGGACAAGTGGCCGTCCGGAAAGGTGAATGTCTTGAGCGCCGGCGCCTGGACCGGGGGAACTACCGGAAGTGTGGTGGCCACTGCCGGCACGGTGGGCGTCGGCACCTGGGCGGGCTCCGGCGTCGTGCTTGCCGAAGGCGTTGCGGAAGGCGTGGGGGTGGGTGCGGCAGTGACCGACACCGTGGGTGACGGCGTGCTGGTTTCCATAGTGACCGCCGGCGCAGGAGTGGAACTGACCTGGCCGAAGTTGGCAGCCACCAGCACGCCCGCCGTCACGGCCGCTGCCCCTAAGAGCAGGCCGCCCGCGATCCGGGCCTTCCGCCGCCGACGATCCTCCAGCGAGGGGACACCCCGCAGCGGTTTGGCGTCGCTGTACATCGTGGAGCCTGACAGCATCCGGTGCAGCGCTTCCTGCCCATCCGGCTCCGTTCCCGGTTCGAACGGGTCGATTGCGGCAATCTGGTTCTTGATCGGATCCATGTCAGACCCCCAACTTTTCTGTAGCGGATGCGGAACCTGCAGGCAGTTGTTTTTGGAAGGCTTTGCGGGCGCGGTGCAGGCGGACCTTGGCGGCCGACTCGCTGCACTGGAGGACCCCGGCTATTTCGGCAGGGCCCAGTCCGTCCCAGTAAGCCAGCTGAAGGATGTCGCGGTCCTGCCCACGCAGGCGGTCCATGGCGTCCTGGACCATCGCGTTGCCGGAGTCAGGACCAAAGCGTTGGACCGCCGTCGTCCGCAGTTTTTCCTGGAGTGCCGACTGACGCTCGCGGCTGCGGTAGGCGTTACCCACCAGGTTGCGGGCGATCCCGAGCAAGTAGCCGAGCTCGGGCCGGGTATCGTCCGACCACTTCTGCCAGACCACCCGGAATACATCGGCGGCAATTTCCTCCGCCACCTCCAACGACTCAACGCGTCGGCCAACAAATCTGAAGACGGCTGGGTAGCTGTCTTTGTGAATGGCGATAAACGCCAGTTCGCGCTCGGAAAGCACGATTCCCCCTGATAAATAGAGCCCGGAACTGCAGGATACCCATATAGTTTCCGGCCCCCCTCCCGCGGTTACACGCGCCCAGAAAATTCTGCGGAAGCGACCGTCTCCGACGTATAGTCAACAACCATGGTGACTATGGGACCGGCCGCTGACTGGGCACGCAGGCAAGTGGACACCCGACGCGTTCCGGTGGCTGTGCTGGGCGTCGCGTCGAGCCGCGGCATTGAGGACATTGTGGCATTCGGCAGCGACGATGGCCGCCCGGCCTCCACGGAGGACCACTTTGCGTTGTTCTCCGTCACCAAGCCCATCACTGCGCTGACGGTGATGCGCAACGTAGAGCTTGGCCGGCTGGCGTTGGGGACGCCGCTGTCCGCCGCGGTGCAGGGTTTCGGCGCCAGCCGTACGGACACCGTCACGCTGGAGCACCTGCTGAGCCACCGGTCCGGTATCACCGACCCGAAGATCGACGACGTCACTCCCCTGCGTGATTCCCTCATGGCCGCGGGGCAAACCTTTTACGCGGGTTCGCTGGTGCAGTACTGCAACCTGGCGTTCGAAGGGGCTGCCGCCATGGCTGAGTGGGCCGCCGGGCGTCCGTTCGAAGCCCAGGTACAGGACTTGGCTGACGGCACCGGCGCAGGCGGGCTTACCTTCGACTCCGATTGCAACCCGCACGCTGTCCATGTGGACAGCGAGCCCAGCCTGAACGTTCACGCGATGTACAAGAACCGGCACCCCGGGGCGGGCCTGTTCGGAAGGGCAGCGGATCTCCTCAACCTGGGCACTGAACTGCTCCGTGACTCAGGCAAGGCCGTCCAGCGGGCTACGTTGGCGGCGATGCGTCGGCCGCGGACCACGGGGGTGCCGTTCATCAGCATCCTTGAGTCTCCCCGCCGCCACACAGGGCTGGGCTTCCAGATGCCCGCGTACGAATCGGAGCTCCTGGCCAACGGAATCTACGGCCACCCGGGGTGGGCGGGCACGGAGTGGTGGATGCTCCCGGAGCAGGACAGGTGCGTGGTGTTCCTGACCAACGTTCTGGACACTCCGGACCTTGGCGTGGACACCACGGAACTGTTCAACGCGGTAGCGGCCTCCTAGCCCCGGCTCACCCAACTGGGTCGCAGTTGTGCGCGTTTTGAGGGCTCTAAACGCGCTTAACTGCGACCTAGTTGGGCAGGGGACATAGGGCGGGACAGGGGTTACAGGGCGGGGAATGTCAGACGGCGGGCAGGTCAGACGGCGGGCTTGGTCCGTCCGCGCCACGCCGAGACGGCCCACACGATCACGAACAATCCGACCAACACCAGGCCCGCGTCACCCAGATCCAGTGCGCCCAACCACGCGGTCACGGGATCGTCCAGGCCAAACACCGCATTTGCCAAACCGCCCAGCGTGATCACCGAGATGAAGAGCGCCGAGACCGCGGAAATGCCCGTGATCACCGCGTTGAAGCCGAGCTTCCGCTGCGGATCCGCGATAGCCGAACGGTACATGCGCATCATCGCCACGCCGTTCACGGAATCACACAGCGTCATGGCGGCCGTGAAGGCCAGCGGCAACGCCATCAAGGCAAGCGGCGGGACTCCGGCGAGGGTCGCCGTCGTGGTGATCAGCAGCAGCCCGATGGTAGTGGCGGTGTCGAACCCCAGCCCGAAGAGGAAACCAATGACGTAGATGTTCCTCGGCCGCTCCACCCGCGCCAAAGGTTTGGCCAGGAGCCTGGCCACGAAACCCTTGGCCTCCAGGTCTTCTTCCCGGACTGCGGCACCTTCCTGCGCGCTTCGGTAGACCTTCAGGGCACGCAGGAACGCCGAACCGTTGAACAGTCCCATGGCCAGCAGGAACAGTCCCGAAACACCGCCGCCGATCATCCCCAGCACCATGTTCCCGGTTGTGCCATCCTCCATGAGCTGCCCGATCATCGATGCCCCGGCCACCACCAGCAGCCCGGCCAGGACCACCACGGAACTGTGACCCAGGCTGAACGCGAACCCGACGCTCACCGGGTCCTTCCGCTGTGCCACGAACTTCCGGGTGGAGTTGTCGATCGCTGCGATATGGTCCCAGTCGTAGCTGTGCTTGACGCCCGCCAGGTAGGCGGTGACCACAAGCCCCAACGCCAGCGGCTCCGCACCACCGGCGGAGCCCAGCAGCAGAAGTACGACGGCGGCACCGTGCAAAGCGGCCACCGCACCGAACGTGAACAACAGCCTCGTGCGGAGGGACAGGGCATCCCGTTCCCGGTACAGGGTGGTGAATCCGGTCAGAGCGCTCATCAGTGTTTCCTCAAGTTCAAGGGCGCCTGCCCATACCAGCGCTCGCGCAGCAGCCCGGTACAAGCACCCAGCAAGCGGTTCAGTTCCCCGGTGCTGTTGGACAACGACCTCAAGACGAGCCCCCGGGTCCCGGCAGTGCCCATGGTCAATGAAACACCGGTACAGGCATCAAAATCACGGGCCACCGAATGCAGTAGGTCAGCCAGCTCCTGGTTCACCCTCGGGTCGACCACCACCAGTGAACCCAGATGGCTGTATCCCTCCATGAACCCCAATCCTGTGACGTCGACCAGGGGCGGCCTGATAAGCACGTTGTCCAAAGCCAACAGCCTGCTGCCCTGTTGCGTTTCCACCCGGATTTCGTTGCGGAGCCGGATCTCTTCGAAGCCAAACGCGCCGCCGTCCGGCGACCACCCCGGCGTGATGACCTCCGCCATGACAAGGCTCGACGACGGGTGGACACTGATGTGCGAAACCTGCCTGTAGCTGGCCTCCCGGTAGGCGATCAACTGGTCCGGCACCAATTCCAACCGGGCCCCCTCCCCCAAACGGACGGTCATGCGCTGCTCAGCAAACGACCCCGGAGTCCTGTAAACCTTGGTGGCCGACTGCGTGGTCAGAAGCAACTCAGCCCCGTCCCCCACGTCCACCTCGACAAGGAACAAATCCGCCCCCAGATAAGCCCCACCAGGATTGACCACGACATAACAAACCTGTCCACTATCGTCGAGGTAGTGCGGCCGCAACACGCGTAAAGCTCCCTCGTGGAACTGCCGCGAAGCAACGGACTTCCCACCCCGCTCGACGATCCCCAGCCTGAGTTCGCCCCGCGGTGAGAGGACCGTTGAGGCGGCTGAGCCGGATTTTTGGGCCGCGGCGTGGCGGGCTCCGCGGGGGGCCCACTGCTGCGAGGGCCCGGACTCGAGCTTGCGAGAGTTGGGAGCAGCTGGGGACGGGCACGGCCCAAAATCCGGCGAAGCCGCCGGAGCCGCGGCAGCGCTGCTGGCGCTACTCACTGCGCCAGATCGAGCATCAGGACGTCCCGCTTGATCCAGCCAAGGACCTCCCCCAACCCCTCATCGGTCTTCAAATTCGTGAAGCAGAACGGCTTGTTGCCCCGGAATTCCTTGGAGTCGCGCTCCATGATGGACAGGTCCGCCCCCACGTGCGGCGCCAAGTCGGTCTTGTTGATGATGAACAGGTCGGACTTGATCATGCCTTGCCCGGCTTTCCGGGGGATTTTTTCGCCCTGGGCGACGTCGATGATGTAGATCGAGAAGTCCACGAGTTCCGGGCTGAAGGTGGCGGAAAGGTTGTCGCCGCCGGATTCGACGAAGATCACCTGCAGGTCGGGGTGGCGTTGCTTGAGTTCTTCGATGGCGGCGGTGTTCATGGAGGTGTCTTCGCGGATGGCGGTGTGGGGGCAGCCTCCGGTTTCGACGCCGATGATGCGGTCCTCGGGCAGGATGCCGTTGGCGGCCAGGATCTTGGCGTCTTCGATCGTATAGATGTCGTTGGTGATGGCGGCCATGGAGGTGTCGCCGCTCATGTGGCGGGTGATCCGCTCCACGAGCTGGGTCTTGCCGGCTCCGACGGGCCCTCCGACGCCGATGATGATGGGTTCTGTCATGTGTCCTCCTGCGTTAGCTCATGAACATGCGGGCGCGTTGCCGTTCGTGCTGCATCTGTGAAATTTCCAGGCCGGGGATGACCGCGCCGAAGTCGTCCCAGCCCAGGTGGGGTACAGCGTCGACGGCGGCAGCAACGGCGTCGTGCGCGTGCCGAAGTACCCGCTGCCCGGCGTTCTGGCCGAGCGGGATGGCGCGGACGGCGTTCTGGGTCAGTGAGGTGGCGGTGGCGAAGAAGTAGGCGGCCAGCGCCTCGCGCAAAGGCACGCCGAGGGAGCGCGCGACGACGGCGAACGCCAGGGGCTGGTGGCCCGCCGCCCGATCCTCCCGGACCAGCGAGCGGTAGGCGTCGAGCTCCGGGGAGCGGAAGACCTCGGTCCCGATGTCGAGCAGCCGCCCACCCATCTTGATGGAGGCTTCCCGGCCCTCCTTCGCCAACAAGCAGCCGGTCAGCATCCCGTCCAGCACGCCGATGTCCCCGCCCTCATAGAGGAGGCGGACAGCCAGCCCGTCCGTGTAAACCAACTGATGCCTGACAAACACCGTCAGCCAGGTCGAAAAGGTCAACTCATCCCGGACGACCCCTCGGTCGATGTAGGTCTCAAACCCCAGGGAATGGGCGAACGCTCCGGTGGGCAGCGCCGAATCAGTCAGCTGCTGGAGGGCCAATTGGTAGTCAGTGCGTGTGCCCTGCATGGCGGAATGGCACCGGCATCACCCGTTCCTGCCTCTGGTAGGGCACGCCGACGTGCTTCAAGTAGTCCTCCACGGTGTGGTCGTATTGGCAGACCATGACCTCTGCCGCGTACTCGGAGGACGCGTCGAAGAACTGCGCCTGCAGGTGCCGGTTGCCCAGCGAGTGTGCCACAACGCCCATCTCGTGGATGGTCCGGGGTGAGATGACCAGGACGTCGGTAGGCAGGACGGAAATGACAATGAGGTTCGTGTCCTCCATGGCGAGGATGTCGCCGTCGCGCAGGTCCCCCGAGCCGGCGGGAAGTCGGATGCCCAGTTCCTTGCCGTGGTCTGTGGTGACGCGCTGGATGCGCTTGACCAGCAGGCCGCTGGGCAGCACCACCTTCTCCTTATGGTGCCCTGCATAGGTTTCCGGCGGCTGTTCATGCAGGTTGCCCAGGATTTTTTCGATGATCACGGTAGCTCCTAGAACAAGAAGTAGCGTTGGGCCATGGGCAGTACATCGGATGGTTCGCACGTGACGTCCACGCCGTCCACCTTCACGCTGTAGGTTTCGGGGTCGACGGCGATGTCCGGAGTTTCGCCGTTGTGCTTCAGGTCAGCTTTGCGCAGCGTCCGGATACCGCGGACGGGCCTGACGATGCGCTCAAGGCCGAGCTGCGCGGGGACGCCGGCGTCGATGGCGGCCTGGGACAGGAACGTGATGGACGTTTCCTGCACGGCCTTGCCGTAAGTAGCGAACATGGGCCGCATGGTGCGGGGCTGCGGTGTGGGGATGGAGGCGTTCGAGTCGCCCATGAGGGCATATGCGATCTGCCCACCTTTGATGACAAGTTCCGGCTTCACCCCGAAGAATGCAGGGTCCCACAGCACCAGGTCGGCGAACTTCCCCTCCTCGACGGAGCCGATGACCTCCGCCATGCCCTGGGCAATGGCGGGATTGATGGTGTACTTGGCCACGTAGCGCTTGAGCCGGAAGTTGTCGCTGTCCGGCGAACCGTGCACCGTGCCGGAGGGGTCGTGGAGCACCCCGCGCTGGCGCTTCATCGCGTCCGCCACCTGCCAGGTCCGGGTGACCACTTCACCCACGCGGCCCATGGCCTGGGAGTCGGACGAGGTGATCGCAAAGATGCCCAGATCGTGAAGAACGTCTTCGGCCGCGATGGTCTCTGCCCGGATCCGGGAATCAGCGAAGGCCACGTCTTCCGGAATGTCGGGATTGAGGTGGTGGCACACCATGAGCATGTCCAGGTGCTCTTCGATGGTGTTCTTCGTGTACGGCAGGGTGGGGTTGGTGGAGGCCGGAAGGACATGGGGCAGGCCTGCGATCCTGATGATGTCCGGGGCGTGGCCTCCACCTGCGCCTTCGGTGTGGAAGGTGTGGATCACGCGTCCATCGATGGCGCGAATGGTGTCTTCGACGAATCCGCACTCGTTGAGCGTGTCCGTGTGAATGGCCACCTGCACGTCGTATTCGTCGGCAACCCGCAAGGACATGTCGATGGAGGACGTGGTGGACCCCCAGTCCTCGTGGACTTTAAGCCCCACGGCACCGGCGCGGATCTGCTCCGCCAGCGGTTCGACGGCGGACGCGTGCCCCTTCCCGAACAGGCCGATATTGACGGGCAGACCTTCAGCGGCCTGCAGCATCCGGGAGATGTGCCACGCACCCGGTGTGACGGTGGTGGCCTTGGTCCCTTCGGCGGGTCCGGTGCCGCCGCCCACCATGGTGGTGACTCCGCTGCACAGCGCCGTGGGTACCTGCTCCGGCGAGATGAAGTGGATGTGGGTGTCGATGCCACCGGCAGTGAGGATCCTGCGTTCACCGGCGATGATCTCGGTGCTCGACCCAATGATGATGTCCACGCCGTCGGTGATCTGCGGGTTGCCCGCTTTGCCGATTTTGAAGATGTGGCCGTCCTTGAGGGCAACGTCAGCCTTGTAGATCCCCGTGTAGTCCAGAACCACAACGTTGGTGATGACGGTATCCGGCACACCGTCGCCGGGACCGGAACCGTCGCGCGTCAGTTGGCCGTTCTGTCCCATCCCGTCGCGAATGACCTTGCCGCCTCCGAACACCACCTCTTCCCCGTGCACCGTGTAATCGTGCTCAATCTCGAGGAACAGTTCCGTGTCGGCGAGCCGGATGGCGTCACCTGTGGTGGGGCCGTACAGCTCAGCGTATTGCCGCCGTGGAAGCTGGAAGCTCACTGCGCGTCCCCCTTAAGGTGGGTGCCGCCGTCGAGCTTTCCGTTGACCGCATTGCTGAGGCCGTAGACCTCGCGGCTTCCGGCGATCGTGATCAGGTTGACGGTCCGGCGGTCGCCGGGTTCAAAACGGGCCGCGGTCCCGGCAGGGATGTCCAGGCGGCGGCCGTGCGCGGCGTGGCGGTCGAACTCAAGGGCACGGTTGGCCTCGGCAAAGTGGAAGTGGGAGCCCACCTGGACGGGGCGGTCGCCGCGGTTGACGACCTCGACGACGATCGCCTCACGTCCGCTGTTGCATTCGATGGATCCTGGGCCGAGCCGGTATTCACCGGGAATCATGGCTGCTCCTAACGGATGGGGTTGTGGACGGTGACGAGCTTGGTGCCATCCGGAAAGGTGGCCTCGATCTGGACGTCGTGGATCATCTCGGGAACCCCTTCCATGACCTCGTCGCGGGCCAGCACCGTGGTCCCGAAGCTCATGAGGTCAGCTACGGTCCGCCCGTCGCGGGCGCCCTCGATCAGCTCGTAGCTGATGACGGCGACGGCTTCGGGGTAATTGAGCTTGAGCCCGCGGGCCTGGCGGCGCCGGGCGAGGTCGGCGGCCACCACGATCATGAGTTTTTCCTGCTCACGCGGCAAAAGGTGCATGGTTCTCCTACAACCTGGGGATCACCGGGGACGGTTGCTGCCAGCGTAGGGAGCGGACGTTTCGACGACGTTTCCAAACTGTCTCAGCCGCGGGTCAAAACTCTGTGCAATGGCGGCGAGGGGGCTGGGCAGCGGCCATTACAGGGCCGGCGCGGAGGCCGCGCGAAAGCGGCGCGGGGCAGCGATGCGGGGGCCGCGCGAAAAGTTATGGAAACCGTAGACAGCCTAATACATGACTAATATACTAGTTGCGTACTTCACGCTGCTGGCGTGATCAGCTCGACGAGGAGTTATACCGCATATGCAGAAACTCGCACACCGGCTCGAACGACTTGGCACTGAAACTGCCTTCAGCGTCGCGCAGGCCGCTGCCGCCTGGAAGGCGAAGGGCAACCTGGTCTACCCCTTCCACCTCGGTGACATCAACATTCCCACCGCACCGCACATCATCGAGGCCATGAACAAGGCGATCGCCGATGGCTACACCGGGTACTGCCCCGGCCCGGGCATCCCGCAGCTGCGTGAAGCGCTGGCCGAGGACATCGGATCGCGCCGCGGAATCGAATTCACCCCGGAGAACGTGGTGGTCATGACCGGCGGCAAGCCCGTGATCACCAAGTTCCTGCAGGCGGTCATGAACCCGGGCGAGGAAGTGCTGTACCCGAACCCCGGCTTCCCGATCTACGAATCCCAGATCGAGTACCTTGGCGGCACGGCCGTGCCTTACCGCTACGTGCCCACGGACAAGGGCTTCGCGATCGACCTGGACCAGGTCCGGGCCTCGATCACCCCGAACACCACCGCGATCATCTACAACGACCTGCAGAACCCGATCTCGGCCGAGTCCACCGCCGCCGAGCGTGAGGCAATCGCCCGGATCGCGATCGAACACGATCTCTGGGTCCTCTCCGACGAGGCGTACTTCGAGACCCGCTACGAAGGTGTTTCCTCCTCCATCACCTCCATTCCGGGCATGGCCGAGCGCACCGTGATCCTGTACACGTTCAGCAAGAAATTCGCCATGACCGGTTCCCGCCTGGGCTGCGCCGTCGCGCCCAAGGAGATCGCCCAGGTCCTGTCTACCCTGAACACCAACGACGAATCCTGCACCACCCACTACGTCCAATGGGCCGGCATCGAAGCCCTCCGCGGCCCGCAGGAACCCGTCCAGGACATGCTTGACATCCTCAAGGGCCGCCGCGACGCCGCCTGCGACATCGTCAACGCCATCCCCGGCATGAGCGTCGCCGTTCCGCAGTCCACGTTCTACCTGTTCCCGGACGTCACTGAAGCCATGCAGAAACTCGGGTACACCGCTGTGGGCGACTTCGCCTCCGACGCCCTGTACAAGACCGGTGTGTCCTTCTGCACCCGCGAGCACTTCGGCCGCCGCCTGCCCGGCGAAGACCGCCAGTACATCCGGCTGGCCTACTCCGGCATCGAAACACCAGCCATCCAAGAGGGCCTCGGCCGCCTGCGTGAATGGATCGCAAACGCATGAGCCGCGTCGTCGTCACGGGGCGCATCCCCGAAGCCGCCCTCGAAAACCTCCGCGCCTCCCACGACGTCCTTGCTTGGGAAGGTGAGGGGTCCATCAGCCGCGAGGAACTCCTCCGCCGCGTCGCCGGGGCTGACGCGATCGTCAGCCTCCTCACCGAACGCGTCGACGCCGAACTGCTTGACGCTGCCGGGCCGCAACTAAAAGTTGTCTCCAACGTTGCCGTGGGCTATGACAACATCGACGTTCCGGCCTGCACCGAGCGCGGAATCACCGCCACCAACACCCCCGGTGTGCTCACCGAGGCCACCGCGGACATCGCCTTCGGACTGATCCTCATGGCCACCCGCCGCCTCGGCGAAGGTGAACGGCTCATCCGCGCCGGCCAGCCGTGGAAATGGGGAATGTTCTTCCTGCTCGGCTCCAGCCTGCAAGGCAAAACCCTGGGTATCGTGGGCATGGGCGGCATCGGCCAGGCCACCGCACGCCGCGCCAAAGCCTTCGGCATGGAGATCGTCTACCAGTCACGCAGCGAAATCGACCCCGCCATCCCCGCTGAACTCGGCGCCCGACGCGTGGAACTGGACGAACTGCTGGCCATCTCCGACGTCGTCTCCCTGCACTGCCCGTACGGACCGAACACCCACCACCTCATCGGACCCGAGCAACTCGCAGCCATGAAGGACACCGCGTACCTGGTCAACACCGCACGCGGACCCATTATCGACGAAGCAGCCCTCGCCACCGCACTGCGCGAAAACCAGATCGCCGGCGCAGGCCTGGACGTCTTCGAAAACGAACCCAAGGTCCACCCCTGGCTCCTCGAACTCGACAACGTCACCCTCGTCCCGCACCTCGGATCCGCCACGGTGGAAACCCGCACCGCCATGGCCGTCCTCGCAGCCACCAACACCCTCGCCGTGCTCGGCGGCGAACAACCACCAACACCCATCAACTGACAAACAACAAAGCGGCGGTCGGGGCACTCCCCGACCGCCGCTTTTCCTTGCTAGTTGTTCTTCCCCCGGGCTGCGACTTTCCAGGTGTCCACCACCGCACCATCCCGGACCGCCGTGACGTGGTCCACCAGGTTCATGGCCAGGCACACGTGGTTCGGGATGACCCTCAACCGTTCGCCCAGACGCGGCAGGCCGGCATCGTCAGGCCACACGATAGTGGCATGGTGCTCTGACAAGGCCGTGATCCGGGCGTCGCGGAACCCGGGAAGCCGCCCATATCCGGAAGCCCAATCCGGCCTGTCGCTGCCCAGGACCTTGCTTCCGGCATCCACGACGATCCGGCGCACATTTCCGCCGCCCGCCTCGTGTCGGCTTACTACCGTGGCGGCCACCGTCAGTGCGATGTCGTCCCACGAGCAACGCTCAAGCTCAAGCTGCTGGGCATCCCCCAAAACGTAGACGCCCGGACGCAGCTCCGTGGCCGCAGTTTCATTCCCGATCAAGGCCGTGGGAGTTGACCCGCCGCTGATGGTCCGTACTGTGAAACCGGCACGGGTCAAAGCCGCGGCTGCTTCCCCCAGTGCCTGGTTCTCGTTGTTGGCAGCGCCCGTGGGCATGCCCGGCTTGTAACTGTGGCCGGGGAACGTGAAAACGCCCGCAACATCAAGGCCTGCATCAGCTGCTGCCCGTGCCACCTCCACCGCTTCCTCCGGAAGGACGCCACTGCGATGGTGCCCGCTGTCAATCTCCACCAGCACCCCAACGGCACCAGCGCTTTCCCCGAGGCGGCGGCCCATCGCCGTCGCACCTTCCACCGAATCGACGCCCAGCGCCAGGGTGCAGGCCCCGGCCAACCGGCGCAGCCGTTCAGCGTGGTGTTCTTCCACCCACAACGGATAGGCAATGAAGATGTCCGTCACACCGCCGTCGGCAAATACCTCAGCCTCGCCGATCGTGGCCACGGTAATGCCCACAGCCCCGGCCGCGAGCTGCCTGGCCGCGATTTCCAGCGTCTTGTGCGTCTTCACGTGCGGGCGGAGCCCGATGCCCCTGTTCTTCATCGCCGCGGCCATGCGATGGATATTCCGGTCCAGGACGTCGACGTCGATCATGATGGCGGGCGTGACAATTTCTGCGGGAATTACCTGGGTCATCCTTCGACAGTAACGTCCCCCGGCGCCGACTGCCGCACCCGCAACGAGAACGCCGCCTCCGGCTGCTCCACGTTCACGGCGTTGCCCTTGCGCTCGATCCTTTTGATGAGGAGTTCGACGGCGCGCTCCGCGATTTCCGTACGGCCCGGCGCAACCGTGGTCAGGGAAGGAGAGGCGAAGCGGGCCTCATCGATGTCGTCGAAACCGGCCACGGCAATGTCTTCCGGAACCTTTTTGCCGCGCACCAAAAGTTCGTGCAGGGCACCGAGGGCCACTGCGTCATTCAAACCGAACACGGCATCGAACTCCGTCCCGCTCTCCAGCAACCGTGCAACGGCGTCCGCGCCGCCGTCACGCCGCCACCCACAAGGAATCACCAGCTCAGGGTTGTACTCGACACCCGCGGCAGCGAGCGCAGCCCGGTATCCCTGAAGGCGGAGGCCGCCACTGCCGCTCGTGTCGCCGTCGTTCGCGCCAAGGACGGCTATACGACGGCGGCCGCCCGCCAGCAGGTGAGTGGTCACCGCCGAGGCGGCCTCGTGGTTCTGGATGAGGACCATGTCCAGACGCGGATCCTGAACATACTCACCGAGGAGGACCAAGGGTTTCTGCCCTGCCGCCTGGATGATCTGGTCCGCATCAAGTCCCAAGGGAATGAACAGCAGCCCGTCCGTGAGGCTCCGGAACTGGCCCTGGAGCGCTGCCCGTTCATGGTCCGCCTGGTTGCCGGACTGCTCCACCAGCACCCGGTAGCCCTTGGCCCAGGCCGCCTTCATGATGTCCGACGCGAGCTCGGCGTAGTACGGGACGTTCAGGTCCGCGAGGACCAATCCGATCATGTTGGTCTTCCCCGAACGGAGGCTGCGGGCCGTCAGGTTGGTCTCATAACCGAGCTGGTCGATGGCATCAAGGACGCGCTGCTTGGTTTCCGGGCGGATGAACTCGTAATTGTTGATCACATTGGAGACCGTCTTGAGGGAAACGCCTGCAGCGCGCGCAACGTCGTTCATGGTGACGGCCATGCCTGTACTCCTTTGGATCGCCGGGCAGCCGGCTGGCGGGTGTCCCTTGCCGGAGGTCCTTTTTACTGGTGGTCCCGGCACGGGAGAAGCTACGATGGGAACTACACGGAAGTCTAGCGATCACACACGCACATCGGCCGCCCACGGCACCTATACCAAGCCGACCATCATGAGCTTCTATCCGAATGAACCTGAGCAAAGCAGAAGGCTCCAAGCAGTGCTGACAGCAGCGGATATCAGCAGCGATTCGCTCTGGCTTTACTACTTCAGTATCGGCGGGTCCATGGGCGAATGCGAGGTCGAAGCGTACGTCCAGGGCATGTTCTCCGTCCCCGAACTCGAACGCGACCTCCTGGCCATGGCAGCCAACGAGCTTACCGACGACGCAGCACCCCATGCACCGTACGCGGAAGAACTCCGCAAGGGCGACCCCACCTCCGGGCCGCAGAACATCTCCGCCCCATAGCCGGTCCCGGGCGCCGTCACACAGCGCTCATCATTCTGCAACGCCCCCGCAACATGAGTGCGGAAAGCTGGATTCAACGGAGCCAGCCCAGCTGAAGGGGACAGACATGAGCATCGCAAACAGGGACCTATTCCTGGCACTCAAGACACAGGCCAGCCTGGCCCAGGCGTTCGGCAGCCTGCCGGGAACCACGGAAGACACGCACCCGCTGGCGGAGGGCCAGTTCATTGAAGCCTGGCACAACGGGCGCCTCTACCACCGGGGCACGGTGGTCAAAACCGTTGCTGGTACGGAACTCTTCTGGCTGCAGGATGAGACCGGCAACCGGCGCCTGCTGGACATGGAGTCACTGGAGATTGTCACGGCGGAGGGCGAAGCTCCGGCCCCCATCAAGGAGCCGGAGCCGGCCACGGTCACTCCGCTCTCGGTGTTTCCCGTTTTCCAGGACGGTTCCCAAGCAATTGCCTAGGCCAGCTGCAACCTGACCATGGTCCAGGACACCGCCGGAAGCCCGGCGGTGAGGCGGCCGCCGTCGAGCTTTACACTGACGTTCTCGGATGGCAGGACCGACGTCGAATCATCAGCAGTTGCCTGCCAGTACGGATCCTTGTTGGTGTAGGTCACCGCCTCAATGACCTTGGTTGCGCCCAGGCTTCCGACGGCGGCATCCAGGGTGAGTGCCTCGGTCGCCGAACGGTTGACGGCGAAAACCACAGCTTCCTTGGCCCCGGCATCATAAGTGGTCACCGCGGAGAGCGCCGGGAAGCCGGACGTCTTGCCGCTATCCAGGGTTGGCGATTCCACCGCGAGATTCAGCACCGTTCCCGAGGCATGCCTGGACGTGAGCGCGAACGGGTGGAAGGTGGTTTGCTTCCACGAGCGGCCACCCGGCTCGGTCATGATGGGGGCGATCACGTTGACCAGCTGCGCCAGGCTCGCGGAGTGGACCCTGTCCGTGTTCCGCAGCAGGGTGATGAGGAGATCGCCCACCACCACGGCGTCGGCCACGGTGTAGCGGTCCTCCAACAGCACGGGCGCCACGGGCCAATCATCACCTGTGGGCGCCTTGGACTCGTCGCGGGACATGTGCCACACGTTCCACTCGTCAAAGGAGATGTTGACCTGCTTTTGGGACTTCAGGGCGGACTTCACGTGGTCGATGTGGGCCACAAGGTCCTTGATGAAGGCTTCCATCCGGTGCCCGGCGGACAGGTGCTCCTGCAGGTCGCCGAAGTCCTCGAAGTACTGGTGGGCTGAAATCAGGTCAACAACGTCATAGCTTTCCGTGAGCACCACCCGCTCCCATTCGCCGAAAGTGGGCATGGCAGGAGCCGAACTACCGCAGGCCACAAGCTCAAGGCCCGGGTCCACCATGCGCATGGCACGCGCAGTTTCTGCCGCCAGCCGGGCGTACTCAGACGCCTTCTTGTGCCCGATCTGCCACGAGCCATCCATCTCGTTGCCCAGGCACCACATCCGGATGTTGTGCGGTTCCACCGTGCCGTTGGCCTTGCGCTGCTCAGACAGGGCCGTGCCGCCCTTGATGTTGCAGTACTCCAGGATGTCCAGGGCTTCCTGCGTTCCCCGCGTGCCGAGGTTCACGGCCATCATGGGTTCCACGCCGGCCTTCCTGGACCAGGCACCGAACTCGTCCACGCCCACCAGGTTGGGGTCCGTGGAGTGCCACGCGAGGTCCAGGCGTGCAGGGCGCTGTTCTTGGGGGCCAACGCCGTCCTCCCAGCGGTAGCCGGAGACAAAGTTGCCGCCCGGGTACCGGACCGTTGAGACGCCGAGTTCCTTGGTGAGTTCGAGGACGTCGGTTCGGAATCCGTCTTCGTCGGACTTGGGGTGGTCCGGTTCGAAGATGCCGGTGTAAACGCAACGGCCCAGGTGCTCGACGAAGGCTCCGAACGTCTTCCTCCGGACAGGGCCCACGGCAAACGCGGGGTCAATGGTGATTTTGGCTGTGGGGTGTTCTGGGGTTTCCAAACGGGGCGTCCTCTGCGTGGGCTGGGCTTTACTGGTTTACAACGTTGTAGAAACCATGCTGACGGGCCGGAGGGGTAGGAGTCAAGAGATTTCTTACTGCACCCCGGGTTCCTTGGGATGCCGCATGTGCCGAGGCGTTGATCTGGCGTTGGTTTCAGCGGGAACGCAGCGCGTGGTCAGCGGAATCGGCAGCGCTGATCAGGGCGTCGGCAGCGCCGTCGTCGAAGGCAATCTGCACCGCCACATCAAAAACCGTCCCAACCAATCCCCCAAACAGTTAATCCATCGAATAGCGTAACCGAAATTCGAGCAAGGATCAGCTATGACCAGGGAACGAAAAAAGACAGGCCAGAGACTCATGGTCTCCGGCCTGCCTTGAAGGGTGGGCCCTGTGGGGATCGAACCCACGACCCACGGATTAAAAGTCCGATGCTCTACCAACTGAGCTAAAGGCCCTCCAGCTGTAGAAACAGCCATGAATACTGTACCCCAATGCCGGAGCTGCAACAGAACCGTACCGCCACCACCCACTTTGAGCGGAGAACGACGACGGCGCGCAGCCACAGCGGCGTGTCGGCCCACCGGCGGCCGCAAAGTGAGTGGCAGCGGTACAGCCAAACGTCAGAACCAGCCCAAACAACCGTTACTCGACCCCGCCAGAGCACAGGAGTACGGTGAACTCATGAGCGAACAGTCAGGATCACGTGCGTACGGCGGAGCGAACAGGCACCACAAACCCAAGCCTTTTGCGCCCATCGATTTCGAACCGTTCGCTGGCGGAGCGGATCCTGCCCGGGTCTCTGAAGCAGCGCATCTGGCCGCCCAGGCATTGGTCAGGCGCGGCCGCGACAGTGACGACCCCAAGGTTACCCGGCGCCTGGTGAAGCTGGCCGACGAACAAGGCCTTGAGGCAATTGCAGAAATGTGGGCCGAAAGTCCCGCCCGCTCACTCCCGGGTGCCCTGTGGCGGCTCTACGCACTGCGGGCTGCCACCATCCAGAACCCCGAACGCATCTCCGTATACTTCAGGGCCGGACGCGACACAGCACAGGTATCCAATGTGGTTGCCGGCGCCGCCGAGCCTCCCGGAGCCGAAGAGATGAAGACCATGGCGGACGCCATTTTGTCCGGAGCCTTCGATGGAGATTTCGACGTCGCCCTGGAACGTTCCGCTGCGTTCTGCCGGGTGGTGGCACTCGGCCAGGCGACCCTCGCCGACGGCGCAGAGCACAGCAACGAAGGCCACGCCAGCAAGCTCACGCGCAACTCCCACCAACTGGTGAAGACGGCCGAAGACCTCGAACACGCCGCCAACGCATGGCGCCTGGGAGAACTGGACTAGGCCGAAAACAAGGCCGGACCGTACCTACTGCTCGCCGCCGATGTCAATGTTGACTTAGGAGCGGCCCCGTAGAAAACTAAAACTGGTGCCGAACCGCGAAACCCCCGGGCTTCAACTTATAGCCGCTTCGAGCGGCCTACCGCCGAGAGGCGTATCCGGTTCGGCACCATTTTCATGCCCTACTTCAGGGTGACCGTGGTTTCGGCCTTTTCCTTCTTGTCATGGTCCAGATCGCCGGACGCATCAACAGGCGTCATGGTTGCCGAAATTTCCGCTTCCTTTCCCGCCGTGTACCCAAAGTTCTCCGCGATGTTGAACGACTCCCCCGGGCCCAACTTGAACGGAGCTTCCTCCTTGAGCTTCATGCCGGAGTTAGTCAGTCCGTGCTTCTTGTAGCCGTCAGTGCTTGAGTCGGAGGGCATACCGCCCAGGTACTTCCAGTCCGTGTACTTGGCCGACGGGGAAACCAGTGAGTGCCCCAAAGGGATCTCCGCCGATGACGTGTTGGTGACCACGTAGTTGATGTAGACGATGGGCGCGCCCTTCTTGAGCAGGTTTTCCTTGGTCTCCTTGTCCACGAACATGCTGTCCTTGGACGCCGCATCGGTGGCCACCTGGTAGATGTCCACACTGAAGCTTTCGCCGTTGATGGTTCCGAGCTTGTCCCCTGCTTCCGAGATGGGCTGGGCCCAGGAAGCCGCCTTGTAGGCACCCGACGACGTGCCGGCATCCGCCGAGGCAGCGGTGGACGGTGAAGATGACGGCGAAGAAGCCGAAGAGGAGGACGACGACGGCGGCTGGGAACCTTCCGCCGTCGTGCTTGAACTTCCGTTGCCGCAGCCGCTCAGGGCGAGCATCCCCGCGATCGCAAGCCCGGTAATCTTCACTGCAGTATTGACTGGCATAATTCCCCCATTGAGTGGATTAATTGGTAACCCGCCTAGACTTTCACGCCTGCTTGGGTTTGGCCATGGGGAGATGTGTCCCGCTTGCCGACCGGCAGCGCCCATCGCGAAGCACGGACCTGAGTCCGGTGCCGGTAAAGTTGGGGCTGAAACGGTCAGCGTCAAGTCAAGCTGCCCGCCCCACCCGACCGCCCCCGACCGGAAGCGTTATGAAGCTGCGCCTTTTCCCCCAGGAGCCCGCAGGACTTGCACTGCTCGCGCAGATGGCAGGCGTTATTGTGGCTGCCACCGGAACCCTGTCCGAGATTCTCGGCGCTCCCGCGAGCGAACACGATCGGCTCAGCGAAGAACTCCACGAACACGAATCCAAGTCGCTCGACCTGCATTTCGCGCTCCTGACCCATATGCGCACAAGCTTTGTGAACCCGCTCCCCCGCGAGGACATGTACACGCTCTCCCGGCACCTGAACGAGGCCATGGAGAAGCTGGACGCCGCCGGGGAACTCGTTGCCCTGTACAAGCTGGACCGCTTGCCCAAGCGCGCCGCTGACCAGCTGGAAATTATCAGCCGCCAAGCGGAACTCACGGTCAACGCCATGCGGAAGCTGGAAGACCTCGATGAGCTGGAAGATTACTGGATCGAGGTGCTGCGGCTAGCCAAAAGGGCCGAACGGACGCATCGGATCTGGGTGGCGGAAATGCTGCGGGACATGAAGCCGACGCCCTACTCACGGCACCGGGACATTGCCAACCAGTTGGTGGAAGTCACCAAGGACATGCGCAAGATCGCCACCCAGGTAGGCAGCATCATCGTCAAGGAATCATGACGTGACCACTGCAATCCTGTTCCTGGTGGTGGGCTTGGCCGCAGGATTCGCGTTCCTCAATGGATTCCGCGACGTCTCCAATGCGGTGGCCCTGTCCACCAGGACCCGTGCGCTCACGCCGTCCATCGCGGTGTTGCTCGCCGTGATCTTCAACTTCGTGGGCGCCATGCTGAGCGGCGGCTTCGTTCTGGCGTTCACCCAGGCATGGATTTCCCTTCCCTCCGGGATCAGCGGGCTCACCATGCTGGCCTCGTCCTTGACGGCAGCCATCCTGTGGGGTGTTTATGCGTGGTGGCGGGGCATCCCCCTGTCCTCTACGAACTCGCTTATGGGTGGCTTGGTGGGTGCAGGCCTGGCCAGTATCTCGGTGGGCGGCAACTTCATTGACGGCGTGGACTCGGCACTGGTGGGGCAAGTGGTGCTGCCGCTGCTGGTCTCGCCCCTGGTGGCGTTCGTGGCTGCCTACCTGTTGGTGTGGCCCGTGACGTGGGCGGCCCGCTACGCCCAGCCCAGCGTGATCAACAGGCGCTTCCGCCGGGCGCAGGCAGTGTCTTCGGCGGCGGTGGCGTTCGGCCATGGACTGCAGGATGGCCAACGTACTACCGCCGTCCTGTTGCTGGCACTGGTGGCCGCGGGCCTCGATTCCGGGGACGACGTACCCTTCTGGATCCTGCTCCTGACGGCCATCATGCTCACGGCGGGAACCCTGTTTGGCGGGTGGAGGATTTCCCACACCCTGGGCCACAAGCTCATCCGCGTCGATCCCCAGAGGGGCTTCATCGCGCAGACGTTGACGTCCGTGATGCTCTTTGTCGGCGCGATCGGGCTGCACTTCCCGTTGTCCACCACCCACACCCTGACAGCGTCCGTGCTGGGCGCCGGAACCAACCAGCGCTTCCACGTCGTGAACCGCCGGGTGGTCCGCCGGATCCTGCTCTTCTGGCTCGTGACTCCCCTGGTCACGGCCGCCATCGCGTTCATCCTGGAGCTCGCGTTCTCTCCCCTCGCAGACCTCCCCAACTAGGTCGCAGTTAAGCACGTTTAGCGGGCTCAAAACGCGCACAAATGCGACCCAGTTGGGTAAAAAAGTGGGTGGCGGGAGCGGGTATGACGGTATGACAAAACGACGGCGGCCGTACCCCCAAGGCGACGGCCGCCGTCGTTGTCACTGCCGGCTCCCCCATGAAGCCGGAACCTGCACCCCTTATCCGAAGCGGCCGGAGACGTAGTCTTCCGTGGCCTTCTGGGAGGGGTTGTTGAAGATGGTGGTGGTGTCGGCGAACTCAATCAGGCGGCCGGGCTTGCCGGTGCCGGCGATGTTGAAGAACGCCGTCTTGTCCGACACACGCGCAGCCTGCTGCATGTTGTGGGTCACGATCACCACGGTGTACTGGTCCTTGAGCTCGTTGATGAGGTCCTCAACGGCCAAGGTGGAAATGGGGTCGAGGGCGGAGCATGGCTCGTCCATGAGGATCACCTGCGGCTCCACGGCAATGGCGCGGGCAATGCAGAGACGCTGCTGCTGGCCACCGGAAAGACCCGAGCCGGGCTTGTCCAGGCGGTCCTTGACCTCGTTCCACAGGTTGGCGCCTACCAGGGACTTCTCAACGAGCGCGTCAGCAGCACCCTTGGAGATCCTCTTGTTGTTCAGCTTCACCCCGGCCAGCACGTTGTCGCGGATGGACATGGTGGGGAACGGGTTAGGGCGCTGGAACACCATGCCCACCTGGGTGCGGACGGTCACGGGGTCCACGCCGGGTCCGTACAGGTTGTCGCCGTCGAGCAGGACTTCACCCTCAACCCGGGCGCCGGGCAGGACTTCGTGCATGCGGTTCAGCGTGCGGAGGAAGGTGGATTTGCCACAACCGGACGGGCCGATGAAGGCGGTGACGGACTTGGCTTCGATGTTGATGTTCACGTCCTGTACGGCCAGGAAGTTGCCGTAGTAGACATTCAAGTCTTTGACGTCGATGCGCTTGGACATGGTGTTCCTTTTTTCCTTGGGGGGTTTGGAAGTGTGTAGTGGGCAGCAATGCTGCCCGCCCGGTTACCGGCCCGTCTTGGGCGCGAAGATGCGGGCGATGAGGCGTGCTCCGAGATTCAGGAGCATCACCAGGATGATCAGCACCAAGGCGGCACCCCAGGCACGCTGGTCTGACGGACCAGGGTTGGACGGCGACGTCGGGTTGAGGATCTGGGTGTAAATGAACGTGGGCAGGGAGGCCATCCAGCCGCCGAACACGTTGTTGTTGATGGTGGTGGCGAAGCCTGCGGTGACGAGGATCGGGGCGGTTTCGCCGATAACCCGGGCAATGGCCAAGGTGACACCGGATGCGATGCCGGAGATCGCCGTCGGAATAACCACCTTGGTGATGGTGCGCCACTTGCGCACGCCGAGCGCGTACGAGGCTTCGCGGAGTTCGTTCGGGACGATCTTGAGCATTTCCTCGCTGGAGCGGACCACCACGGGGATCATCAGCACGGAAAGCGCGACGGCGGCCACCGCACCGGTCTTGGTGCCGGGGCCTACGAGTGCGAAGAAGAAAGCCGCAGCGAAAAGGCCGGCCACGATGGACGGGATACCGGTCATGACGTCCACGAAGAACGTGATGGCCCGGGCCAACGGGCGGTCGTTGCCGTACTCCACCAGGTAGATCGCGGTGAGCAGGCCAACCGGCACGGAGATGACAGTGGCCAGCAGCGTGATCTGGATGGTGCCGAGCAGGGCGTGGTAGATACCGCCCAGCACGGGAGCGCCCTCTTCGGCTGCCCGGTTGTCGTAGACGCCGGTGACACCGTTCATGGACGTGGAGAGGAAACCGGGCGTGACCAGGCCGGGGATGCCGTTGACCAGCACGGTCCAGATCACGGAGATCAGCGGAAGCAGGGCAATCAGGAAGGCGCCGACCACGAGGCAGGTGGCCAGCTTGTCCTTGGCCTTGCGGGCCCCTTCAACAGCGCCGCTCCAGGAAACCAGTCCGATGGTGAAGAGGATGGCCGAAACAATGCCCCAGCCGAAGGCATTGAAGCCGATGAGGGCAAGGATGGCCGCGCCGACGATCAGTGCAACGGCAAGGACGACATACGGTGCGAACCTGGGCAGCTGCCCCTTGGTGAGCGCCGAGCGCTTACGGACTACTGTGGCGGTCATTTAGTTGGCTCCCGAGAATTCTTTGTGCCGGGCAATGATCCAGCGGGCGATCATGTTGACGCCGAGCGTGATGACGAACAGCACCAGGCCCGCAGCGATCAACGTGTTGACCTTGAGTCCGCTGGCTTCGGGGAAGTTCAGGGCGATCTCGGCGGCAATGGTCTGGTTGCCGGACTGGATCAGGCTGGCGGTGAGGACGCCGGAGGACAGCACCAGGGCAACGGCCATGGTCTCTCCGAGCGCACGGCCCAGGCCAAGCATGACGGCGCTGATGATGCCGGGGCGGCCGAACGGCAGGACGGCCATCTTGATCATTTCCCAGCGGGTGGCTCCCAGGGCCAGCGCGGCTTCCTCGTGCAGCTTGGGGGTCTGCAGGAAGATTTCGCGGGACAGGGAGGTGATGATCGGAAGGACCATGACGGAGAGGACGATGCCGGCGGTGAGGATGGTCTTGCCGGTTGCGGAGGCCGGACCCTGGAAGATCGGCAGCCAGCCCATGTTGTTGGCCAGCCAGTCGTAGGCGGGCGAGATTTCCTTGGCCAGGAACGCAGCACCCCAGGCGCCGTACACCACGGAAGGGATGGCGGCCAGGAGGTCCACCACGTAGCCGAGCCCGGATGCCAGGCGGCGGGGTGCGTAGTGGGAGATGAACAGGGCGACGCCGATGGCCACCGGCGTGGCAATGATGAGGGCGATCACGGCGGCGATCAGCGTGCCGACCACGATCGGGGCGATGTAGGCAAAGAAGCCGTTGCCGCCCTGGATGTCCGCCGCAGGGGCGGTCAGCGCGGGGATCGCCTGGACTACGAGGAACAACGCAACCCCGAAGAGGACCGCGAGGATAAGGCACCCTGCGGCCAGGGCGGCCCCGGAGAAAACCTTGTCCCCGGCGCGTCCGGCGCCTTGGGAGGTTGTCAGGGAGTTGGTGGTCACTTCACGATCCTTCAGGTTTCAGTGAACTGGTCATACATGGCTAGTTCCCCGGCCCGCGGAGCGGCTTCTTCAGCCACTCCGCGGGACAGGGAACTTCAGTGTTCAGCCGGGTTCAGGCGAACCTACCGGGGAACCCTCAGGCCTTGGCCTTGACGGTCTCGATGGCAGCCTTGGCCTTGTCCTGCAGCGCCTTGGACAGCGGTGCGGACTTGGCGGCGTCAGCAGCGGTCTTCTGGCCCTCGTCGGAGACGACGTAGGACTCGAAGGCCTTGACCAGGTCGGCAACTTCCTTGGTCTCGTACGTCGTGCAAACAACGTGGTAGGAGACGAGGACTACCGGGTAGGCACCGGCAGCGGTGGTCTTGCGGTCCAGCTTGATGGCTACGTCGTTGGCTGCGCGGCCTTCGACGGGAGTGCCGGCTTCGACAGCCTTGGCAGCAGCATCTGCGGAGATCTTGACGAATTCCTCGCCGACCTTGATGGACGCGGTGCCCAGCTTGCCGGAGACAGCGGAGTCGTCAGCGTAGGTCACGGCACCGGGGGTGTCGGTAACGGTCTTGACGACGCCGGAGGTGCCCTTGGCGTTCTCGCCCTGGAGGCTGGCGGGCCACACGCCTGCAGCCTTGTCGGTCCAGACCTCGGGAGCAGCAGCTGCCAGGTAGTCGGTGAAGTTGGTGGTGGTGCCCGAGTCGTCGGAGCGGTTCACGGGGGTGACCTTGAGGTCAGGCAGGGTAACGCCTTCGTTGAGGGCGGCGATCGCGGGATCGTTCCAGTTGGTGATCTGGCCGCGGAAGATCTTGGCGACCGTTGCTGCGTCGAGCTTCAGGTCGGTGACGCCGGGGACGTTGAAGGCGACAGCGATCGGGGAGATGTACACCGGGATGTTGATGGCGCCGTCGGGGCCGCACTTGGCCTTGGAGCTCTCCAGTTCCTCGTCCTTCAGGTAGGCGTCGGAACCGGCGAACTGGGCAGAGCCGTCGATGATGGCCTTGCGGCCTGCGCCGGAGCCGTCCGGGGAGTACTGAACGGTGGCGCCCTGGTTTGCGGCGGAGAAGCCGGCCTTCCAGGCGTCCATGGCTGCGCCGGTGGAGGAAGCGCCGATGCCGGTAAGGGTCCCGGTGACGTTGGCGCCGGATGCAGCAGACTGGGTGCCGGCCGAGGTGCCGGTTGCGTTGTCTGAACCGCAGGCAGTGAGCGCCAGAGCGCCGGCTGCGATGACCGCGAGTGCCGCGTTGCGGCCGAAGTGAGTTGCCTTCACTTGGATGTGCCCCTTCCAGGGTTTCTTCGATGCGGGCCGAACGGAGATTTCGGCGTGCGCGAGCTAAGGACCTTTTCGTTCCTTTACTGAAGGTAAAGAGCGCAGGTAACGGGACCTGTTGTGGAAAGTGAACGGAAGGTGAACGACGGCGGACCATTGGGTTATGTGGCGCGCGCCACCTTGAGTGGGGCGCCGCGTCCCGTTCGGGTGCGGGCTGCGGCAAATAGACTGGAAGGCATGGCCGCCGTGAAGGGACTTTCCGCAAGCAAGAGATTCGTGCGGGCACGGTTCCGCACCGGCTTGGTCCGCAGCCGCACGTCCCTGGTCCCCGCGATCCAGATGACAGTATGCGCGGTAGGCGCCTATGCCTTTGCGGAGTACGTCCTGGGCCACCAGGGTCCCCTGTTCGCAGCCACCTCGTCGCTGATTGCGCTTGGATTCTCCCGCGACCCGCGCCTGCGGCGGGTCATCGAAGTCGGCCTTGGCTGCACGCTGGGGATCGTCGTTGGCGACCTGCTGCTCCACTGGCTGGGCGCCGGAATCTGGCAGGCCGCCGTCGTACTTCTTTTCTCCATCCTGCTGGCCAGGTTCCTGGACAGCGGCACCATCTTCACTACCCAGCTGGGACTTCAGTCGCTGCTGGTGGTGCTGCTGCCGGCGCCGGCCGGCGGGCCGTTCACACGCAGCCTGGATGCCGTGATCGGGGGCGTGTTTGCGCTCCTGGTGACCATCCTGGTGCCCAAGGATCCACGCCGCGAGCCGCGCAAGGATGTCCAGAAGATCCTGCATGAACTCTCGGAAGTGCTGCGCGAGTGCGCCAAGGCGATGATCGAAAGCGACTCCACGGCCGCCTGGCATGCCCTGATCCGGGGCCGTAACTGCCAGCCGCTGGTGGACCGGATGCGGCAGACGCTGCGGGCGTCCGGTGAGGTGGCCACGCTGGCTCCTGCGCACCGACGGCACCGGGATGAGCTGGCCAGCCTTGAGCATTCGCTGGAGTACATCGACCTGGCGCTCCGGAACAGCCGGGTCTTCGCCAGGCGATTGACCAGTGCCATCAACCACGCAGCCCTGTCCGATGAGGCGATCGACAGCATCGCCGAGGTCCTCCAGGAAACGGCCGCCGCCGTGGACGAACTCAATATCGGCCTGTCCGAGCAGAGTGAAGGGGCGCGGCGGGTGCACCTGAGGCGTGCCCGGACCGATCTGTCCGTGATCGCGTCCCGGCTGCACCCCAAGATGCTGGATGTCCAGAGACTCGAGGGCGAAACCGTGGTCATGCTGTTCCGCCCGCTCATGGTGGATCTTTTGGAGGCCAGTGGCGTGGAGCCGGACGAAGCCCGGGCGGTACTGCCGCCGCTCTAGCGCTCTGCGTTTAGGGAAGCCCCGGCTTCATGGGGGAAAATGGGGCGATGACTCCCGCCGCCCCGACGCGTTTCCGCGCCGCACCCGCCCTCAGGCTGCGCCAGCAACCGCTGTTCCTGTGGGCAGGTGGTTTGCTGGTGGCAGGAGATGTGGTGTTCTGGCTGATGTTTGCCGCCGTCATGTCTGAGTCCGGCCTGGCCACGGCCGACGTTTCGGTGCACACCTTCGTGGTGGACTCGCGCACCGGTTGGGCCACGGCACTGTTCGCGTTGCTGTCCACCATCACCTCGCCGCCGTGGTTGTCCGCACTTACCGTTGCCGTGGCCGTCGGCTGGGCTCTGTGGAAGAAAGAAGTGTGGCGCCCGGCCATCCTGGCAGGTGCCATGGGGTTGTCCGTGGTGCTGACCACTCTCGTCAAGCACGAAGCGGGGCGTTCCCGCCCGCCGTCCTCGGACTTCCTGATGGGCCCGGACGATGCCCTCTCCTTCCCCTCCGGCCACGTCATGGGCGTCTGCATCTTCGCCCTGGTCCTCACCTACCTGCTGGTCTCGCGTTCGGGCACACGGACGACGGCGGTCCTTGCCTTCGCCGCGGCCGCTTTGTTGTCCCTGGTGGTCGCCTTCAGCCGGATGTATCTGGGCTACCACTGGCTCACCGACGTGGTGGCATCCTTGGGTGTGGCACTGGGCGTGACGGGCATTGCCATTTTTGTGGATGCTGCACGGCACGGCAGGGCCCTTGAAACTGCTTGATCCAGGCCGTTATTCCGGCCGACTGACCAAGTAGCCGCCCCCGGCAACCTGAGTACAGGACGGGTGCCGGCGCCCCGGAATGCCTGAACTAATCGAGTACCAACTACTCGTGTACTGATTTTCGCCGGGCGGTTAACTGTTTCTTGGAAGAACGGTTAGCCCCAAGCATCGCCGGATTTCCACAGTCGCAACAACCGCATCGGTGGTCTCTTTGAGCCGATGCCCCGGCCGCCACCGCGCGGTCGGCCCTTGACGAAGCCGGCGGCGACAGAGTCTTCTGAGACCGAGACTCTCCCCCCAGCCGCCGCCGGCTTCAAGGCCACGTTGCCGCTTCCGATCCCCTGGCACCTATCCTGTCAGTCCTCGCGGCTAACCTTGGATCCATGGCTTCAAAGACCTCCCGTGCTTCCAAGACCCCTGCCTACAAATGCTCCGAATGCGGCTGGACCGCCATCAAGTGGGTGGGCCGGTGCGGTGAGTGCCAGGCGTGGGGAACCGTTGAAGAGTACGGCGCCACTGTTGCGCGTACGACGGCGGCCGCTTCAGTTCTGGAGCCTGCCCGCCGGATCGCGGAGGTAGACGGGACCACGGCAGCGTTCCTGCCCACGGGCGTTGATGAGCTTGACCGCGTTCTGGGAGGAGGGCTGGTTCCCGGTGCCGTGATCCTGCTTGCCGGGGAACCCGGCGTCGGGAAATCCACCCTGCTGCTGGACGTCGCCGCCAAGTTTGCCCGCACGGGGCAGGACGTCCTGTACATCACCGGTGAGGAATCAGCTGCCCAGGTCAAGCTCCGGGCGGAGCGGATCGATGCCGTGGCGCACACCCTCTACCTGTCCGCAGAGACGGACCTTGGGCAGGCCCTGGGCCAGGTGGAGAAGCTCGAACCCAAGCTGCTGATTGTTGATTCCATGCAGACGCTGAGCAGCACGGAAGTGGAGGGCAGTGCCGGCGGCGTATCCCAGGTGCGCGAGGTTGCCGCTTCCATCATCGCCGCGGCCAAGCGCCGCAACATGACCACCCTGCTGGTAGGCCATGTCACCAAGGACGGCACCATTGCCGGCCCACGCCTGCTGGAGCACCTGGTGGATGTGGTGTGCCAGTTCGAGGGTGAACGCCATTCCCGGTTGAGGCTGCTCCGCGCCGTCAAGAACCGGTACGGAGCAACGGACGACGTCGGGTGTTTCGACCTGAACGAGGCCGGCATCGAAGGCCTGGCCGACCCCAGCGGGCTGTTCGTTTCCCGGACCCGGGAGCCGGTGTCCGGCACCTGCATCACTGTCACCATGGAGGGTCGCCGCCCCCTGCTGGCCGAGGTCCAGTCACTCCTGGCGGAAAGCGCCAATGCCCAGCCACGGCGTGCCACCAGCGGACTGGAAAGCTCCCGGGTGGCCATGCTGCTGGCGGTCCTGCAGCAGCGGGCCGGGTGCATGCTCCATAAAGACGACTCCTATGTAGCCACCGTGGGAGGCGTCAAGCTCAGCGAACCTGCTACGGACCTCGCCGTGGCCCTGGCGGTCGCTTCGGCGAAGTCGCGGAAGGCACTCCCCCAGCGGCTCATTGCATTCGGCGAGGTGGGCCTGGCCGGAGAGGTACGGCCGGTGCCGGGGATCAACCAGCGCATCCAGGAGGCCCACCGGCTGGGCTTCACCCACGCGATTGTCCCAGCGAGTCCGGCCGGCGCAGGCGTCATTCCGGATGGTTTCTCTGTCAAGGAAGTCGGCCACCTGGCCGAGGCGCTGGAACTGCTGATCACTTAACCCTTTCGGGGTGTCGCAGGGCTGCCGCAAGGGCGTTCGGCAAGGATGGGACGCATGACCAAACGGACGGTGCTTATCGGGGGACGCTTTTTCTTTGGGATTCTGACGTTGGTGGCTGTGGCGACCCAGCTGGTGGTCCACATCAGCCTGAACTACGACGCCGGCAACTTCTTCAGCTACTTCACCAATCTCTCCAACATCTTCGCGGCGGTTGTGCTGCTGGTCAGCGGATATCGGGTGCTGGTAGGAAAGCGACCCAGCGAGGCTGACGACGTCACCAGGGGAACGGCAACCATCGCCATGGCCGTGGTGGGCATTGTCTTCGGCGCGCTGCTGGCGGGGGAAGACCTCGGCTCCATGGTCCCGTGGGTCAACTTCGTGGTGCATTACCTGATTCCCGTAGTCATGGTGGTGGACTGGCTTTTCCAGCCGCCGCGGGCCAAGCTCCAGCTCCGGCATATCTGGTACTGGTTGATCTACCCCGTCGCCTATCTGACCTACAGCCTGGTCCGAGGGTCGATCGTGAACTGGTATCCGTACTGGTTCATCAACCCGGACCGCGCCGGCGGGTGGGGTGGCGTGGTGTTCTACGCCATCGCGATTGCCATCGGTTTCCTGGTGGTCAGCCTTGCCATGCTCTGGCTTGGCAACAAAATGAAGCGCAACGTGGACTACTGACCCCTCAAACGGCTCTGCCGGGCGCCGCCCGAAACCCACTTTTGGGAGCACCTCGCTGATAACAAAATGGTCCACTTTGGGGCTTGCTGGTGCGGTTAACGGCGCCGGGAAGCCCTATCATGGTGCTAGTCGCCTTTGGGGCATTTTTGCTGCGCCCCTGAACGCGAAAAACCAGCTTGTCTGTGAGCCGTGGCTTGCACCTTCGAAAGGGAAAGACCGTATGGCCCGGAGCCCGGAAGAAACGCTCAAAGCGACCCTGGCCAGGGTCGCCCCCGGAACTCCCCTCCGTGACGGCCTTGAACGCATTCTCCGCGGCCGCACCGGCGCCCTGATCGTCCTCGGATACGACCGCACCATCGATTCCATCTGTTCCGGCGGCTTCGACATCGGCATCGAGTTTTCCCCCACCCGGCTCCGGGAGCTGGCCAAGATGGACGGCGCCATCATCTGCGACAAGGACGCCAGCAACATTGTCAGGGCTGCAGTGCAACTGGTGCCGGACGCAAGTATCGAAACCCAGGAGTCGGGCACCCGCCACCGCACGGCCGAACGCGTGGCCATCCAGACCGGCGTCCCGGTGATCTCCGTGAGCCAGTCCATGCAGATCATCGCGCTGTACGTCAACGGCCTGCGCCACGTCCTGGAAGGCTCCGAGAAAGTCCTGGCCCGCGCCAACCAGGCCCTGGCCACGCTGGAGCGTTACAGCGCCAGGCTTGACCAGGTCACCAGCTCCCTCTCGGCATTGGAGATCGAGGCGCTGGTCACGGTTCGCGACGTCGCCGTCACGCTGCAGCGCCAGGAAATGGTCCGCCGCATTTCAGAGGAAATCGCCCAGTACGTGTTGGAACTCGGCGAAGACGGCCGTTTGCTGTCCCTGCAGCTGGAAGAGCTCACCATGGGCCGGGGCCCCGGCAGCGACATCATCATCCGCGACTACGCCGACCCCAACGCCACCCCCGAGGACATTGAGGAGTCCGTCCAGGCGCTTCTCAACCTCGGCCCCACGGAACTGATCGACCTGAGCCGGATCGCCCACATCATCGGCTTCGCCGGCGGCGTGGAACAACTCGACGCCGTGGTCCAGCCGCAGGGCTACCGACTGCTGTCCGGGTTGAAATCCGTGCCCAAGGCTGTTGCAGACCGTTTGGTGGAGTACTTCGGCGGCCTCCAGAACCTGATGGCCGCTACCATCGACGACCTCATGACCGTGGATGGAATCGGCGATCAGCGCGCCCGCACAGTCCGCGAAGGTTTGAGCCGCATGGCTGAGGCCAGCCTTCTGGACCGGTTCCTTTAAGGCGGGATCCGCCGTCGTGCCTTCACGGAAGCGACCCGGCACGAGCCCAAGCGATCCGCGAGCCAAAGCGCCCCGGCGCGTGAACGTCAGTTGAGCTGGAAGACAGCCTTGGGGCTGGACTTGTTCCCGAGCCGCGCCTCGAACGTGTAGTAGGCGCCGCCCGCGCCGGGCTTGGCGTTGATCGCAGCGCAGCCTTCCAGGGTGCGGTTGCGCTGCCACGGGAAGTTGGCGGTTTCGCTCTTGCCGGGCTGGATGGTTTTGATGAGGTCCACGCCGCCGGTCTGGCAGTCCTTGGAGGAGAAGATCCGGTCCGCCCCGCTCATGACCAGGTACTCCATTTGGGAGGTGCCCACGTTGACTTCGCAGGGGGCCGAGCCGCCGTTGGTGATGGTCATGGTGAGCATGGGTTTCTCATCCGCGCCATAGGCAGCCTTATCGGTCTTGGCTGCGACGGTCATCAGGTTGAAGTCGCACACGGGGGTGGGTTTGGCCGACGGCGACGCTGAAGCGGCGGCCGTTGGGGCGGAGTCCTGGGTGGGGCCCTGGCTGGCCTCCGGCGTGCCCGTCGCCTGGGGTGCAGGGCTGCCGGCCAGCGCAGAACCGATGGCGACTACGCCGCCCACGAGGAGTGCCACCACCACCAGCAAGGCGCCTAACACCACGAGTCGTCGACGGCGGTACACGGCAGGGCTCGGACGTCGCCGGGCGCCGGGGCGGCCCTGTCCGCGGGCAGCGCCTTGCGCCGGCGCGGACTTGCGCACGGCGGACTGCTTACCCTGATTGGCCATGTTTCTAGGCTAGGCGCGCCGGGCTGGGCCAGCCCCGCCACCACGCCGCCGGGAGCCAAACCGGACGCATGTGACGTGTGCCATGCCGTATCCCGCGGGCACTGTCACGTGCCGCAGAAGGTCCTGTAGGGGCCGAAGTCGTCCGGAGCCGGCTCAGCGTAACGTTCCCGGCCGGGACGTTCGTCGAAGGGGGCGGTCACGGCGGTGAGCAACTGCCGGGCAGGATCCATGTCGCCAGTGGTGGCAGCCGCGAGTGCCTCTTCAACGAGGTGGTTGCGGGGGATGTAGAGGGGGTTGACCTTGTCCATGGCATCGGCGTCGGGCTTCAGGGCCTGCCACCGCGCCAACCATTCGTCGAACGCGGGCAGGTCCAGCACCATGCCCCGCGCCGGTCCGGCATCTCCGCGGGCTGCTTTGCCGAGATTCCGGAAGAAGGAGGTGTAATCCGCCCGTGCTTCCTGGACCAGTTTGAGCAGGTCATCCACAAGGGGCGAGGCCTGATCGTCATCAAGGTCCGGCAGTCCCATCTTGGCCTTCATGCCGGAAAACCACGCGGCACTGTACTGCGTGCGGAACCCGTTGAGGGCCTGCACTGCCAGTTCCACGGCCTTGTCCTGGTCGTCGTGGATGAGGACTGCCAGCGATTCGGCGAACCGGGCCAGGTTCCACTCGGCCACCACCGGCTGGTTGCGGTAGGCGTATCGTCCGGATTCGTCGATTGAGCTGTAGACGGCGCCCGGATCAAAGCCTTCCATGAAGGCGCAGGGGCCGTAGTCGATGGTTTCACCGGAGATGGTCATGTTGTCCGTGTTCATGACACCGTGGACGAAGCCCACCAGCATCCACTGGGCCAGCAACCTGGCCTGGACGGCGATGACCCCTTCGAGCAGGGCCAGGTACGGATTCGGTTCCTCCGCCGCCGAAGGGTGGTGGCGGGCGATCGCGTGGTCGGCCAGGCGACGCAGCAGGTCCAGGTTGTTGGTGTTCCTGGCGTACTGGAAGCTGCCGACGCGCAGGTGGCTGCCGGCAACCCGGGCCAGGACGGCACCGGGCAGGAGCGACTCGCGCTGCACCTGCCGTCCCGTGGCCACGACGGCCAGCGACCTGGTGGTGGGAATCCCCAGGGCATGCATCGATTCGCTGAGGAGGTACTCGCGGAGCATGGGTCCCACCACGGCCTGCCCATCACCATTGCGGGCAAACGGAGTGCGGCCGGACCCCTTCAAGTGGAAGTCACGCAGGCCGCCGTCTGAGTCGACCTCGCCCAGCAGGAGGGCACGGCCGTCACCCAGCCGGGGCGAATACCAGCCGAACTGGTGCCCGGAGTAGGCCTGGGCTACCGGCGTGGCGCCTTCCGGGACATGGTTGCCGGTGAGGAACCGTACTCCTTCGGGGCTGCGGAGGTATTCCGGGTCAAGGCCGAGCTCAACGGCAAGGGCGTCGTTGAGGACCAGAAGCTGCGGTTCCGGGGCGTCCTCCGCCTGCCAGGGAATGGCCATCTCCTGGAGTTCGCGGGCAAACCGCCCCTGAAGCGTGATGGTTGAATGCGCAATGCCACTCATCGAACAAGTTTACCTTCTGCTCCCGCGGAACAACCGGCCGGCGGGGTAGCAGGACGGCCTGCCGGACCGCGACCTTCCACTACAGTTGATGTCAGCCAACACCGTTCCGCACCGGCGGACCACGCCATCCAGAACAGGGATTCCCAGCACGCATGACGCTTCCGGGCACCGCCGAACTCGCCGGCCTGCACCAGGCCTTGGACCACTGGTTCACGCAGGCAGCCAGGGATTTGCCATGGCGCGACCCGGACTGCGGCCCGTGGGGAATCCTGGTCAGTGAGGTCATGCTGCAGCAGACCCCGGTGGTCCGGGTATTGCCCGTCTGGCGGGACTGGATGGACCGCTGGCCCTCCCCTGCCGACCTCGCCAACGAACCGTCGGGAGAAGCGGTGCGGCATTGGGGGCGGTTGGGGTATCCCCGCCGGGCTCTGCGCCTCCATGCCGCTGCCGTGGCCATCCGGGACATTCACGATGGCAAGGTACCCGATACCTACGCCGAACTCCTGGGCCTGCCGGGCGTCGGCAATTACACAGCTGCCGCCGTCGCCTCCTTTGCGTTCGGCCGCCGCGAGACCGTGGTGGATACCAACATCCGCCGTGTCCACGCCAGGCTTTTCATGGGCACAGCGCTGCCGGCCCCTGCCCTGACGGCCGCCGAGATGAAGCTGGCCGTTGCTGCCCTTCCGGAGGACCGGCAGCTGTCCGTCCGATGGAACGCGTCCGTCATGGAGTTGGGCGCCACGGTGTGCACGGCACGCAGCCCCAAATGCGCCGACTGTCCTGTCCGCGCACGGTGCGCCTGGCTGGCGGCAGGCGAGCCTCCGCCGTCGTACACCCCCAAGGGTCAGGCCTGGCACGGCACCGACCGGCAGGTCCGCGGTGCCGTGATGGCCGTACTGCGCGAGGCCGCCGCGCCGGTTCCGCGTGAGTTGTTCGAGCGGGAGCCGGCGGACCTCGGATTCGGACCGTCCGGCGTCGGGGTTCCCCTGGCGGCGCTACACCGGCTCAATACCGCTCCGGAGCAGCTCGAGCGCGCACTGGACGGCTTGCTCCAGGACGGTTTGGCTGAAATGGCCGACGGCGGGCTGCGGCTTCCGGCCTGACCGGCCGGGTGTCGCTTTGGCCACAGAGCGGGACGACGGGTAACAATGCGGGCGCTGTTCCGCGGATACCGGATCCCCCCGGGCGCCGGCGGGCCTACCCTGAAGCATGGGGAAAACCGCACTGGCGTTGACCTTGGCCGGAACAGCGGCGCTGTTGCCCGGCTGTCTGGAGGAACCCGTGGCGTGCCCCGCCATAGGGCAGGTTCCCGGGGTTTCGATCACGGTGGCTGCCAGCTACGCGCCCTCGGTGGATTCCTTGACCATGAAAGCCTGCCAGGACGGTACGTGCACACAGGAAGAGCTTGTCCTGCACCCCGGGGCCGTGGCCGTGGACCAGGGATGCACGCCGGAGGGTACGTGCTCGGCCACGACATCGCCCGACGGCACTTTGCAAGGGTCCCTCATGCTTCCTGTGCTCACGGAGTCACCGCTGGAGGCGACTGTTTCCGGAACGGCCCCGGACGGAGCGTCCCTCCCTGTCAGGAGCCTGACGTTCACGCCCAGGGGTGAATATCCCTTCGGTGAACAGTGCGGGCGGTTTGTCACCGCGCATGTGCTGCTGGACGCCGCAGGCCTGAGGCAGGACTAACCAATTTTGTTGAGGGCTGCCGCATAACCGGGCCGGAAACGGGTACGCGTGCATTCATCACCATGTGGATCCACGCTGGAGGTCTCCCGTGCCTTTGTCCGAACATGAGCGACGGGTTCTGCAGAACGTCGAACGTGAACTTTTCATAGAGGACCCCGCTTTGGCCCGACGGCTTGAATCGGGCCGGGCCGAAGACGGCCATGTCCCGCGGCGGACGTTGGGCCTGGTTGCCTTGGCGGCAGGTGTCCTGTTCTTCCTGCTGGGGCTGCTGGAGAACCTCGCGGCGGTGGGCTGGCTCGGATTCCTGGTAGCGGGGCTGGCGTTGGTCGACTTGTGGACGCACCGGAGGGAAGGGCGGGGCAGGAGGGGCAGATAGGCGATTCCCAAGGGGATGTATCGCGTTCAGACTTGCCCGGGAGGCAACTCCCTGCTCTGCCCCTCTTGTCAATCGACTACCCGCCGTCCCAGCCGGGAGTATACGTCCGGTCGCTTTGAGCGAAGGTACAGCGCGTAGACGATGCCGCCGATGAACAGAGCGAACGTGAATGACATAAAGATGACGGTCAGAACGGCCGATCCGCCAATCAACTCAGGGTAATTGGTGATGGCCAGCCACGTAATGGCACCGAGGAACAGCACACTGATCAAGGGGGCCACGATCGTCTTCCAGACAGACCCCGGAGTGGTACCGCGGCGGCGGGCAAAGTAGACCAGGACAGCCCCGCTGGTGATAAACATCAGGAGCAATACAGCAAAGGTGCCACTGCCGCTGGCAATCGGATAGAGGACCTCCGGAGCAACCCCCAGAACGGTGAAGAGCACCGTTGCCGCCGCCCAGACCAAACCAACAGCAAGCGCAGATACGTACGGAGACCTATGGCGCGGATGGACACGGCCCAGGATTGAGGGCAACGCATGGTCCTGCGCCAGCGAGAAACTGTACCGGGCCGAGATGTTCTGGATGGACAGCATGCAGGCCAGAACCGAGGTGATCAGCAGAACCATGGCAATATCGGCGAAAATCCTTCCCGCCAGGGCCGCCGCGGCATCATTGAAGAGATTGACGGTGTTCTCTTGGGCAGCGGTCTGGATATTGTCAGATCCAAGGAAGGCTATGTATGCCCATGCCGCCACCGCATAAAAGATTCCGATTCCCACCACGGCAATGTATGTTGCCCGGCCGATGGTCTTGTCGGGGTTCTTGACCTCATCGCGGTAGATGACCGTCGCTTCAAAACCAAAGAAATTGCCCACAGCAAACAGCAACGCCAGACCAAGCGAAGCATCCGTGACCGACGGCAGGGCGAAGCCGGCGGTTTGCACTGCCTCCAGGCCGCTGGCGGAGAACGACACCAGATCGAAGACCACGATGACGGCAACTTCGAGGAGCATCACGATCGTGAGGACCTTGGCGGAGAGGTCGATCCGGTGATAAGCCAGAATGGTCGTCACCGCAGTGATACCCAGCGCGTACCAGTACCAGGCAATCTCCGGACCACCCAGCGTGTTCACCACGAAGCCCTGGAGCGTGACGCCGAAGAACGACGGGGCGAAGAAGCCGATGAAGATGTAGCCGAAGAGTGCGAGCAGCGCGCCGCCAAGGCCCGCCGGTTTGCCGAGGCCCTCCGTCACGAATGAATAGAATCCTCCGGCGCCTTTGACGCTGCGGCTCATCTTCACGAAGCCAACGGAAAAGATCAGCAGCATCAACGTCACCAGCAGGTAGATCGCCGGGGCGGTCTTTCCGCTGAACATCAGCAACACCGGCAAGGTTCCGGCTACCGTTGCCAGCGGCGAGGAGAACGCAAGCACATTCATGACGAGCTCACCAACTCCCATGTTGCCACTGAGCTTGTTCGTCCGGACCTGGCGCGCCAACCCAGGTGTGTCTGTTGCGGTGTTGTTCATGTAATCCTCATCACTGGATATTGCGTGCCGGATCACACTATCCGGGCGGCAATTGGGGAACATGTGCCATGTTGGGACACCACCGCCCTGGAAGTCGATGCCGGCGGCAAAGGGCGGTTGACCTAAGTCGGGACTCCGGAGCCGATCTCGAGAATGGAACGTGAAAGCGCCACTGTGCGGTCCACCAGGACCTGCAACTCCGGCTCGCCGCCGTTCCAGGCCGCCCATCGTCCCGCACCGTCAAGGAGCGTAAGAATAACGTGGGCAGTCTGGCGGGAGAGCGGGTATCCCATGTCCTGCGCCGACGCGACAAACATGGCTTCGCGCAAGCGCAACCAGGCGGAAATTTCTTGCCGGACTTCCTCGCTGAAGAACCGGGACACCTTGTCCGTAGCGACCAGCAGATCCCCGAGATCGGCCTCAAGGCCCCTTAGGTGCTGGACCAGGTGAAAGCGGACCAAAGCTGCCCAGTACTCTTCCGGACCAGCAGTAGCCTGCACGGCCGCCAGGAGTCCGAGGGCAAACCTCCGCCTGAACCCCAGAAGGACCTCAGCCACGATTTCCTCACGTCCACCCGGAAAGCTTGAGTAGAGGCTTGGTGCTTTGAGGCCCAGTTCACGGCTCAAGGTGCGCATCGTCACGGATTCGAAACCATGCGCCCCGGCAAGTCGGAGGAAGGCTGTAACGATCCGCTGCTGGGAGGTCGTCAGTAGGGGCCTGCCGCGGTCGGAAAGAAATTCTGCCAGGGCCGCGGTGGCCTGATCGCGCGACGAATAGTTCAATGCCATCCTCGGCCTGCTGGTGAAACCATCTCCCACTCTAGCGAACGATCGTTAGTAAGGTAAAGGACTGCCGCGCCGTAGCCACAAAGAATCTCCCATCCGGAGATCCGGCAGGGAAGTGAGGAATCCGGCGCCCACGCGTCCCACGACGAGTTCGTCCGAGTAGCTGCTGCGGCTGGTCAGCGTCACTCCAGGGCGGGACAGGGTGAGCGAGCCTTGGGGGACCAGTTTGGCGGGTCGGCTCCCTTGCGCGGATTGGTGCCAGTCCCCGGCCCAGGGTACTTCGAGCAACGCCGAGGCTCCTGGGGAGGCGAACGTCCTGACCTTGTGTTTTGTGCGGCACAATCGCCGGATCAAGCTACGTTCCGGCACGTTCAGGAGCAAGCAGGCCACTGCCAGATCCGGACCATCAAAAATGGCAGGCACACTGTGCGTCATGGCGGAAAAGTCACCGCGGGCATAGGAAACCTTGGAAAAAGCGGCCACCAGCACGGCGCTGAGCCCTTTCAGATCAACGGCTCCCGCAACGTAATCCACAATGACGCCGTCACGGAGGCCGCGGATGTCCGTGATGCCGTCGAAATCCAAGGACTTCACCGCTTCGATAAAAGGAGCAATCCATGGCCCGCAGCCAGCAGGCTGTGGAAGTTCCACCAGGAGGGTGCCAGGCCTGCATGAAAGGATCGTGGGTGCATAACCAGCCATCTTCACCTCCACCAAGGGCTAAGGAAGCGGACCGCAACGCCTGGAACAGTGCCGGCTCCAAGCGCTGCGGCCCGCGGTCTTCAGGAGGGGTTACGCCCCCGGGTACGGCCAGGGCGTGGCGTCGCTGATGTCGCGCCCTTCGACCATGTCTTTAAGAAGCCGGTGAACGTTGCGGCCGGACCGCTTCATCTGGTGGTCGCTCCGCTCCCCAAGTTCAGTCTCGTTAATATGTGCTGAGGCCCGCAGCCATTCAACATGCCGTCCTTGGGCGAGCTTCCTGTTCATCATCGGAATCAACTCTCAAAAACTAGTGGTGCCTTTTGGTCTTTCCAAAATCCAACTTTTGAGGTGCCGCTGATCGTGTCAGTTTGGGACACGGTGATCAGAAGAGGTCCGGTTGTCACCGGGAGCGGGCAGGATTTCCTCCTACTCCGTCCCACCGGAGGGACCGGGATCCAGGGCAATGGCCAAGTGCTTGCTGGAAAGCTCCGGGTCGATCTGCGAAACCTGCATGGCGCAGCTGAACCCGTCCGTGAGGACCAGGGCATCCGACGCGCCCGCGAGCGCCGGAACGATGGAGTGCCCGGCAACCTTCATGGACATGTCAAAGTGTTCGGCTTCAAAACCGAAGTTGCCTGCCACGCCGCAGCATGAGGAGGATTCCACGAGCTGCGGCACCCCCCAGGCTTCGAGGACGCGTTTCTGGGCGCCGGAACCGAATACGGCGTGCTCGTGGCAATGGGTTTGCAGCACTGCCGTGACGGGCGGTTGGGCAGTGGGTTTCCAGCCACGATTTATGGCCTCATCCACTGCGACAGAGAACGAGCGGACCCGGTCCGCAACCCTCGATGCCGCCGCACCACCCACCAACTTTGGTCCTTCGTCGCGAATGGTGGCGGCACAGCTGGGTTCCAGGACCACGATGTCGCGGTCTGTGCCGTCGTCGAGCTTTTCGATCAACTGGGCCAGCCGCCGGCGGGCACCATCACGCTGCCCGGTTGAGATCCAGGTCAGGCCACAGCAGGCATCCGGGGTACAGCCCACGGAACTGCCGGAGTCGCGGAGCACACGGGCGGCGGCGGGAACGACTTCGGGACGGAAAGCGCGGGTGAAGCTGTCGATGAACAGCAACGCATCGGCACCGTCCGTGAAGCCGGCCTCCTGTATGCGTTGCCGGATGCGGCCCCGCTGGGCGAAGTCCGGGAGCCGACGCCGGGCGCTGACACCCAACCATTCGCCCACCAGGCGGAACGGACGGAATCCGGACCCCAGGTTGGCGAGGGCCGCTATGCGGGTCAGCAACGGCAGCCAACGGGGCAGCCAGCCGATGGAGTAGTGCGTGAAGGGGCGGATCCTGCCTTTGTAGTGTTCGTCTACCAGCTGCGATTTGGCTTCGGCGATATCCACGCCGGTGGGACAGTCGGCGGAGCACGCTTTACAGGACAGGCAAAGGTCCAGGGCTTCCCGGACTTCCGGGCTGGACCAACCGTTGTGGCTGGTTCCCTTGCTCCGCGTCAGTTCCTGGAGGACGCGGGCACGGCCCCTCGTGGAATCCTTCTCGTCTTTGGTGGCGCGGTAGCTGGGGCACATGAACCCACCGGTCGTCGCCCGGCAGCGTCCCACGCCGATGCACGCGTGGGTATTTCCTACGAAGGGGCTCACCACCGGCAGCAGCTGCCGGCTTTCAGTGGAAGGCAGGACGGCGGCACCTGCCACTGCGTGCAACCCGCCGTGGTCGGGGCCCGGCAAGGGAACCCCTTCCAAGGCAAGCGAGGCAGCAAAGGGCTTCGGGTCCACGATGATGCCCGGATTGAGGATTCCCGCAGGATCCCACAGGTTTTTGAATGCCTTGAAGATGCCCACCATCGAGGAGGAATACATGACATCCAACAGCTCACTGCGCGCCCGTCCGTCGCCGTGTTCCCCGGATAGTGAACCTCCATGGGACACCACCAGCTTGGCCGCTTCGCGGGTGAAGTCGCTGAAGGTCGTCCGGCCTTCGTCACTGCGGAGATCGTAATCAAGGCGCATGTGCACGCAGCCTGCGCCGAAGTGTCCATACATGAAGGCTGTGTAACCGTATTTTTTCACCAGTGGCAGCAGCTCCGCGAGGTAGTCTGCCAAGCGCTCCGGGGCTACCGCTGAATCTTCCCAACCCGGCCACGTCTGGATCCCGTCGATTCGCCGGGATGAAAGCCCGGCTCCGTCCTCGCGGACCCTCCAGAGCTTGGCGCGTTCCGAGGGCTCCGTCACTATGGCGTGGTCGATAACACGGCCGTCGGCGGCGAGTTTCTCCAGCAGACGTTCGCAGTCTGACGCCGCTTGACCGATGCTGTCTGCGGAGAATTCGACCATCAGGAAGGCGTTGCCCTCGGGAAGGGAGTCGACGCTGGCGGAGCCGCGGCGGTGCCGCATGATGTCCACGATCGAAGCGTCCAGGCCTTCGATGGCACTCGGCTTCGCGGCGAGGATGGTCATCACGTCGCGGGCCGAGTCAATGGTGTTGGTGTAACCGAGGCAAAGCAGGGCGGTGGTGCGCGGCTTGGGGACCAATCCCACCCTGGCCCGCACCACTACGGCACAGGTTCCCTCGCTGCCGGCAAGGGCGGCCGCGACGTCAAAGCCGTGCTCAGGCAGGAGGTGTCCCACATGATATCCGGACACCTGGCGGGGAATGGACCGGAGTTCTACGCGTAGGGGCGCCAGGTTGGCCTGGGCGAGTTCCTTCAGCCCGTCCATGAGCTCACCGGCCCGGGTCACCGAGTGTTTGTCCGTGGCATCCACAGCCTGCAGGAAGTCCTTGCCGGCGCGCAGGTAGGCGCCGTCAGCTGTGACCAGTTCCAGTTCCTTGACGTGGTGCGTCATGCGTCCGTAAGCCACTGAATGGTTGCCGCAGGCGTCGTTGCCAATGGAGCCGCCGATCGTGGCGCGTGTCAGTGATGACGGATCCGGGGCGAACGTCAGCCTGCCTTCGCTGGCCCTTTCAACGTAGGAACGCAATTCACCCAGCACCACTCCGGCGTCCACCCATACGGTGCCGTGATCGGCGTCGAGCGTTCCCACGGACGTCATTCGGCGCGAGAGATCGACGACGAGCCCCTCGCCTATCGCGTTGCCGGCCATTGATGTTCCGCCGCCGCGAGCGGTGGTGGGCACGCCGGAGGCGGAGCATGCGCGCATGACTGCACGGACCTCGTCCACATTCTGCGGGAAGGCGACAGCGGACGGACGCACGCGATAGTTCGATGCGTCATAGGAGTACTCGGAGAGCCTTCGCGGAGTCTCCTCCACCTCGATGCCCGCGTCCCGAAGTTCGTTCAAAAGGACTGCGACGTCGTTCTTGGGCATGCTTACGTTCTCCATTTCTGTGGTTCCACGGCAGTGTAGGCAGGCGGGGGTGGTGCCGCAGTGTGCCAAAACAGAACGGGCGCAGCGGATCTCTCCGCTGCGCCCTTGTCTGCTTGGGTTTTTACTTCAGGAACTCGGACAGGTTGTCCTTGGTGATCAACGTGAACGGCAGCGTGTACCGGTTCTCCGCTTTGCCGCCATTGAGGAAGTCTGTGACGACCTCGACCGCCTTGACGCCCTGACCGGCAGAATCCTGGCGAACAGTTGCCGACATGGTGCCAGCTTTGATGTTCTGCAGCGCAGGCTCGGTGCCGTCGACGCCCACCACTGCCTTGAACTCGGCAGTACGGCCCGCATCGGTGATTGCGGAGGCGGCGCCAATGGCCATCTCGTCGTTGTTGGCCACTACGGCGTCGATCTCACCCTTGCCAAAGCGCTGCAGGGTGTCTTCCATGTTGCGCTTGGCCTCGTCACGGCTGCCCTTCGCCTGGAATTCAGCGACAACCTTGAAGTTCTTGTTGATCTTGCTGTCGAAGCCCTTCTTGCGACGGTCGGTCCAGGACGCGCCATAAATGCCGGCTGCGAAGACGATGTCGCCGCCTTCAGGCATCGTTTTGTTCAGGTACTCTGCCTGCATTTCGCCGGCCACAGTGTCGTCAACACCGATGTAGCTCTTGTAGGCCACGTCTGCACCTTCTGCGAATTCGGTGGAGAGGATGAACAACGGGATGTTGGCCTCAATGACGCGCTTGGCGGCGTTTTGGCTGCCTTCGCCGTCCAACGGTTGCAGGATGACGGCGTCAACCTGACGGGTGAGCAGGTCCTCCACCTGGTTGAGTTCGCTGCCAACGTCCTTCTTGGAGTCGGTGATGTTGAGCTTGACGCCCTTCTCGTCGGCAGCCTTCTTCATGGCGTCCGTCATGTGTGCCAGATCCGGGTCCTGCAGGTCAAGGACCACAACGCCGATGTTGTAGCTCTTGGCTGCCCCCTCGGAACTGCTGGCATTGGTGCTGCCTGCGCACCCGGTGAGTGTCAGGGCGCCGGCGGCCAACATGGCGGTGGCTGCGGCGAGCCTCTGTCGCATTCCCATGGTTGTTCCTTTCAGTGGTTCTTGATGCTGGGGAGATGTGTTGCTGGGTTGGTGGGGCCCAAGGGGTTGTGGGCCCCCGGACGCTGGTTCAGTCCGACTTCCAGCGGTTCAGGAGGACGGCAAGCACGAGGATTACGCCTTGCACACCTTGCTGGAAGTAAGAGGAGACGCCCATCAGGTTCATGCCGTTCATCACGACGCCCAGCAGGAGGACGCCGATGACGGTTCCGCGGATGGTGCCGACGCCGCCGAAGAGGCTCGTGCCGCCGATCACGACCGCTGCAATGACCTGGAGCTCGTAGCCGGTGCCGGCCACGGGGGCAGCGCCGTCGAGACGGGCAGTGAGGACCAAGCCTCCCAGGGCCGCGGTGACGCCACCGATCAGGTAGACGGTGAACAGCACCCTGCCTGTGGAGATACCGACCTTCTTGGCCGACTCCTCATTGCCGCCCACGGCGTAAACGTGGGAACCGAATTTGGTGCGGCTAAGGACAAACTCGCAGATGACGGCCGCGATCAGGAACACGATGACCGGGACCGGGATCGGTCCGACGAACCCGGACCCGAGCCACTCAGCGGGTCCGCTGAGTCCCGAGACGACCTGGCCATCCGTCACCACCAGTGCTGCGGTGCGGGCGATCGCCATGGTGGCCAACGTCGCCAGGAAGGGAAGGATGGCACCCCAAACCACCATCGCTGCGCTAAGGAATCCCACCAGGAGGCCCACTGCCAGGCCGGCTATCAGGGGTATCCAGAATGCCCCGCCGCTTGCTGGTGCCATAATGGCGAACACCATGCCGGCCAGGCCCACAATGGAGCCGACCGACAGATCAATGCCGGCGGTAATCATGACGAAAGTCATTCCAAGCGCGATCAGGCCAATGATGGAGGACTGCCGGACCACGTTGACCAGGTTGTTCACCGTCAGGAAGTTCGGGGCGGCAACCGCGAGGAAAATGATAATGAGTGCGAAGAAGATCAGGATGCCGTAATCGCCGACGAACCTCTTGACCTTGGTGGACAGGTCACCGTCTTTCAGATCAGCCGGACCCAACTTAGTCTTCAGGCTTTCCATGGTGAGGCTCATGAGTTGCTCCCGTTGATTGTTGTTCCGCGGGCAGCCATGGCGTCCACTACAGGCAGGGACGAGGTGCTGCCGATCTTCCGCCGCTCGTCAGGTATGCCGTCCCCGTTATCGATGTAGTCGTCCAGGGTCCCGTGGGAAATAAGGTGGGCTACCTGGGCTTCGGTGACGTCCCCAACGTGGAAGCGACCCACCACCTGTCCCTGCCGCATCACGGCGAACCTGTCAGCCACGGCAAACGCCTCGTCGAGGCGGTGCGTGATGATAATGACGGCAATGCCCAGGTCTTTGAGTCGCTGGGTGACTTCAATGAGCTTGTCCACCTTGGCCACGGACAGGTTTGCCGTGGGCTCATCCATGATGATCAAGCGTGCATCGAAGGCCAGGGCGCGTCCGATCGCGACGGCCTGCCTTTGACCGCCGGAGAGCCGTTTGACCTTGAGCCGGGGGTTGATGGGGATGTCCAGGCGGTCCAGTACGCGCTTGGTTTCCGCTTCCATCTTCTTACGGTCGATGATCCGCACCAAGGGGCCAAGGAGGTTCTTCTGCGGTTCCCGTCCCAGGAATACATTGGTCCGGACATCGAGGTTGTCTGCCAGGGCGAAGTCCTGGTAGACCATCTCGACGCCTTGGTCGCGGGACGCTGACGGTGTGGGAAACTCCGTTTTCTTTCCGTCCAGCTCTATCGAGCCCCGGTCCGGCTGGTAGACACCGGTGAGGACTTTCATGAGCGTGGATTTGCCGGCAGCGTTATCGCCAAGGAGCGCAAAGGTCTCGCCTGGCATGACATCGATGCTGACGCCCCGCAAGGCGGACACCGCCCCGAATGTCTTGTGAATGTCTTTTAGTGCGACCAGCGGAGGGGTCGCAGGTGGTGCATCGGTCATCTCGTCCTCGTTTGATTGGGCCATGTAATGAACCGGTGAAACGCCTCCGGCGAGGATCAACCAAACAACGTTGTTTGATTCTGCAGATGATAGGAGCGGTTTTTAAAAAGCCCCGTCACTGCGTGACCTCCGCCACAATGTTTCACTTACTTGAACTTTGACGGACGGGATGATGGGGCATTTGTGCCAATTTGGAACACGGCTCTGAATCGATTCATTCCAGCAGGTCAATTCCTGGAGAATCGACCGGGCAACACCTGGTCCTTAAACGGCAAAACCCGGCCCCGGGCATGGACGGTTGCGAAAGCATCCATGCCCGGGCCGGGCATCAAGGGGTCCTAGGCGGACAGGTCCACGGCGATCGCAACCCCGGTCCTGGCCGACCTCTCCGCGGCATCCGCAAGAATCAGGGCAGCCCGGCCGTCCTCGAAACCGGGATTCCGGTAAGGCAGGCCGCGGACGGCGCGAAGGAACTCAGCGACCTCGAGCCGGTACGCCTCCGCATAACGCTCCAGGAAGAAGTTTTGGTACGGTGCGATCCCCTCCACGGTTCTGGAACCCCAGTGCCGGACAAGGTTGTCATTCTTGTTTGATACGTGGAGCAGGCCGGTGGAGCCGAAGGCCTCTATGCGCTGGTCATAACCAAAGGCGGAATGCCGCGAGTTCAGGATGGTCACAAGTTCACCCGTGGATCCCCTGAGGGTAACCACGGTCGAGTCGAAATCATCAGCCTGTCGGATAGCGTCGCTGAACACATTGGCGCCCCGGGCCGATACCTCCACGATGTCCGGAATGAAATAGCGGGCCATATCCAGGTCATGGATGGTCATGTCCCGGAAGATCCCGCCGGATTGGGGCAAGTACGAAGCGGGTGGCTCACCCGGGTCACGGCTGGTGATGATCAGTTGTTCCAAGGTTCCGATCTCGTTGGCAGCCACGCGCCGTTTCAACTCCACGAAGTGTCTGTCGAAGCGCTTGTTGAAACCCAGGGCTATGGGAACGTCGGTGGCCGCCGCCTTTGCCCGGAGCGCGTCAACCCGGGAAATGTCCAGGTCGATGGGCTTTTCGCAGAGAACCGGGATGCCTGCATCGATGGATTTCTCCATCAGGTCCACGTGCGTGGCTGTTGGAGAAGCCACGATCACGGCGTCGACCTCCCCGGAGGCAAAGACTTCGGCCGGGTCATCGGTGACCCGGCCACCGAACTCGGCGGCCGTGCGCTTGGCCCCCTCAATAAAGGGGTCGCATACCCAGGTGAGGGTTGCTTCTTCCAAAGTTGTCAGGCTCATGGCGTGCACCTGACCGATCCTGCCGGTACCGAACAGGCCAACTCTGATCTGTTGCGTCATTGCAGATCTCCAAAGTATTCAAATGGAAAGGGATTTTTAGTCGATCTTTTGCCGACCCAAACGCGCATAAACGTCCGGCCGCTTTGAGCGCAGGAAGTATGCGTAGACAATTCCGCCGATGAACAGAGCGAAAGTGAAGGTCATGAAAATAGCTGTCATGATCGCCGAACCACCGATCAGCTCGGGGTAGTTTGCGATGGCCAGGTACGTAATCAGGCCAAGGAACACCACGCTGACGATCGGGGCCACGATGGTCTTCCACGCAGACTCAGGGGCGTAACCACGTCGGCGGACAAAGTAGACCAGCACGGCAAAGCTCGTGATGAACATCAGGAGCAATACAGAGAAGGTGCCACTGCCGCTTGCGATCGGGTACAACGCCTCAGGAGCCACCCCCAGCAGGGTGAAGACGACAGTGGCCACCGCCCACAGCAGCCCGACGGCCAGCGCTGATACATAGGGGGACTTGTGCCGGGGGTGCACACGGCCAAGTGCGGGGGGAAGGGCTCCATCGGCGGCCAGCGAGAAGCTGTACCGTGCGGCAATGTTCTGGATCGAGAGCATGGAAGCCAGGATCGAGGTGATGAGCAGAACCACTCCGATGTCAGCGAAAATCTTGCCCACCAAGGCAGTAGCCCCATCGTTGAAGAGGTTCACTGTGTTGGCTTTGGCAGCTTCCTGCACGTTGTCTGCGCCCAGGAATGCCGTGTAAGCCCAGGCTGCCACCGCGTAGAACAGGCCGATTCCAACCACGGCCAGGTAGGTAGCCCTGGGGATGGTGCGGTCGGGATTCTTCACCTCGTCGCGGTAGATGACCGTCGCTTCGAACCCGAAGAAGTTACCGACGGCGAACAGCAGCGCGAGGCCCAAACCGGCGTCGGTAATCCACGGCATGGAAAAGCCAACACCCTGGGAGGCGTCTCCTGCGGCAAACGCGGCAACGTCGAAAATGATGACAACGGCAGACTCAAGCAGCATCACCACCGTGAGGACCTTGGCGGAAAGGTCGATCCGGTTGTATGCCAGCACAGTGGTGATGGCTATGATGCCCAGCCCGTACCAGTACCAAGGGATGTCCGGTCCGTTAAGCGTGTTCACCACGAAACTCTGCAGGGTCAGGGCGAACAGGGAGGGGGCAAAGAATCCGATGAACACGTACCCGACAAGCGCCAGCAGCGCCCCGCCCAGGCCCGCCGGCTTGCCCAGCCCGGCCGTGACGAAGGAGTAGAAGCCACCGGGGGCCTCGACGCTCCGACTCATCTTGACGAATCCCACCGAGAAAATCAGGAGCATCAGGGTCACCAGGAGGTATATCCCTGGAGCCGTGTGGCCGCTGAAAAGGAGCATCACGGGCAAGGTGCCTGCGACGGTGGTCAGCGGGGAGGAAAACGCAAGCACGTTCATCACGAGCTCGCCCACCCCCATGTTGCCGCTGAGCTTGTTTTCCTGGGTTTGGGTGGGCGTTATCGGCTTCCCCTTTGTTGAGCTTGACATGTAATCCTCGTCACGAAAGTACTAGTGCTGAATCACACTATCGACGCGGATCGTGGCAGCACTGTACCAGCTTGGGACACGGTATTTGGAGCACTTCCGCCAAGCTTTTTGAGGTCCACAACGTCGTTGAGGGGCTGGCCTGCCTTCCACTGCTGAAGGTTCCGCGCAAAGCAGTCCACTACCCGCCCACGCCACCCGATCAGGTCGCCGGAGGCGTGCGGGGAAACCAGGATGTTGTTGCGGCTCCACAACGGATTTTCGGCCGCCAACGGTTCATTCTCAAAAACATCCAAGGCTGCTGCACCGAGGTGTCCGGCATCAATGGCATCGAGCAGATCCTGCTCCACCACCACGGCCCCACGGCCCACGTTGACCAGCCGGGCGCCCGGACGCATCTTGTCGAACCGGGCAGCGTTGAACAGGCCTCTTGTCTCCTCGGTCAGCGGAACCGTCAACACCACGTCCTGCACCTCACCGAGCACCACATCCAACTCATCGAAGGAGGCGATGGCCCCCAACTGTTCGTCCTCGCGGGCACTCCTGCCAACGACAGTCACATCCATGCCCGCCGCCCGCAACAGCAGCACAGTCTCGCGACCCACAGGGCCTGGACCGACCACCAGGACATTGCGGCCCAGCAGCGGTTCAGTTTCGCGGTGCTGCCACGTCCTTGCCTGCTGCAGCTCTATGGTCCGGCGCAGGTCCTTGGTAAACATCAGAAGGACACCCAGGACCCATTCGGCGATCGGCCGCTCACAGACGCCGCGGGAGTTGCTGACGACGATGTCACTGTTGATGATCTCGTCCGTCATAAGGCTGTCGACGCCGATGCTGGACGTGTGGATCCACCGCAGCCCGCCCGGACCTACTTCTCGCAGAAGCTTGGTCCGGAAGTCGTTCAGGAACAGGATTTCCGTTCCGGGCAGCGCCGCCCTGAACTCCCCTGCCGTCCGAACCACCACCACATCGGCTTCGGCGTCTAAACGTTCCACGGGAGGAACCGGGCGGCCCTCCTGGACTATGACAATCACTTTTGGTCGTGACACACGTGCTCCCTCCCGGACCGCTCCCCGCAGGAGCGGCCCAATGTTTTGTAGTTTGTCGTTTGCGGCTGCTTACCAGCCGCCCTGCCAACCGCTCATGAGGCCGTACGGCAGCCGCTGCGGCTCTTCGTCCGGCAAGCCCTTGAGGAAATCGAAGTCGCAGCCTTCGTGTGCCTGGTTGACGTGGTCGATAAAGAGCCGGCCGTAACCACGCCGATACTTGGGCGCCGGGAGGTTGAGTTCGGCGAGTCGGGCCTTGATCTCCTCCTCCGGCAGGTCCAGGTCCAAGCGCTGGTTCTCGACGTCCAGGATGATCGGATCGCCGTCGCGAACGATCGCGAGCGGTCCGCCCACGGCGGCTTCGGGCGACACGTGTAGCACGGTTGTGCCAAATGCGGTGCCGCTCATGCGGGCATCCGAGATCCGCACAATGTCACGAACACCTTTGCGCAGCAGCTTCTGCGGAATGGGCAGCATGCCCCACTCCGGCATGCCCGGAGCACCCACCGGACCACTGTTGCGGAGCACCAGGACGGAATCCTCCGTGATGTCCAGGTCCGGATCGTCAATCCTGCGGCCGAGGTCGTAGATGTCATCGAATACCACGGCCGAACCCTTGTGCTGCAGGAGTTCCTTCGAAGCAGCGCTCCGCTTGATCACGGCACCGTTGGGGGCCAGGGAACCACGCACGACGGCGATGCCTCCTGAGGCGTCAAAGGGCGTCTCGAGCTTGCTCACGACGACGTCGTCCGGCTCGGGTGCGTTGATGTAGCCCTTTTCGAGGGACTCGCCCGTGACGGTCAGGGCGTCCCGGTTCAGGAGCGGGTCCAGCGCCTTCAGCACGGTGGAGATGCCGCCCACCTGGAACAATTGCTGCACCAGGTACTCACCGGACGGGCGGACATTGACGATCCGGGGGGTCCGCTGGGAAATCTCGTGGAAGCGGTCCAACTGCAGTTCGTAGCCGACCCTGCGGGCCAGAGCCAAAAGATGAACCACTGCGTTGGTCGAGCCACCCACGGCCATGAGCAAGGTGATGGCGTTGTCGAACGCTTCCTTGGTCAGGACCTCGCTGGGCTTCGGGCCCGACAAGGCCATTTCCACTGCCCGGCGGCCTGTGGCCTCCGCCGCCTGCCCGCGGCGTGAATCGACGGCGGGAATGGACGCAGTGCCGGGAAGGCACATGCCCAGCGCTTCAACGAGCGACGTCATGGTGGAGGCCGTGCCCATTTCGCTGCAGTGGCCGGCGGAGGGCTTGGCAGAGGACTCAAGTTCATCGAAGTCCGCCTCGGTGATCTTGCCCGCGCGCAGTTCGTCCGCGTACTTCCACGTGTCCGTGCCAACGCCCAGCTGCTTGCCCCGGAAGTACGCCGGTTCCTGCGGGCCACCCGTCAGCATGATGGTGGGAATGTCCGCGCTGGCCGCTCCCATGAGCTGTGCCGGAACCGTCTTGTCACAACCACCCAGCAGCACGATCGCATCCAGCGGGTACGCGCGGATGGATTCCTCAACGTCCATGGCCATCAGGTTGCGGAACTGCATGGCCGAGGGCTTCATCAGGCTTTCGCCCAAGGAGATGGTGGGGAACTCCAGCGGCAAACCGCCGGCCATCAGGACGCCGCGCTTCACGGCCTCGGCAAGGAGCTTGAAGTGGATGTTGCAGTTGACCAGCTCCGACCAGGAGTTTGCGATGCCAATGACCGGCCGGTCCTTGATGGCGAAGCGCGAGAAGCCTTCGGCCTGGATGGCAGTACGGTGCACGAATCCCGTGAGGTCGTGCGGCGCGAACCAGTGCGCACTGCGGAGATCGTTGTAGTTCGACTCAGGCATATCTCTCAAAGCTCCTTGGCTTGTTCGTCTCTTGTGAGGTCTTGGGCGGGCAATCAGGCAGCAGATGTGCCGCCGTCGAACGCCATGCTGGTGCCGGTGGCGAAGGTGCCGTCGACCGCCAGGAAGTAGATGGCGGCGGCCACTTCGCCGGGGTCCGCGAGCCGGCTCAGCGGAACCGTGCTTTCCTTCTGCCGCAAGGCCAGGGCGGGGTCCGGTTCGGCCTCAAGGCCGGTACGCAGCATGGGGGTGTCAATGGGTCCGGGGCAGACGGCATTGACGCGGACATCGGGGGCCAGTTCCAGCGCCAGCGCCCTGGTAAGACCCACCACACCGGCCTTGGCTGCACAGTAGTGGGCCAACCCTGCAACCCCCATGGCCGCCAGGTCAGAGGCGACGTTCACGATGGCCCCTCCCTCGGACCTGCGCATGTGCAGGCCGGTTTCCCTGGCGACGTAGAAGGTGCCGGAGAGATTGGTGCCTAACACCTCTGCCCAGCGGTGCTCGTCCAGGTCCTCCAGCGCGGCGTAGCCGGCAACCCCGGCCGCATTGACGGCTACATCCAGGCCACCCAGTGCATGGATTGCACTGCGGACACCGTTCCGCGCTGAACCGGGGTTGGAGACGTCGGCGACCACCTGGTGCGCACCGCCGTCGATTTCCTCCGCAACCCGCCGGAGTTCAGCAGGCCGCCGACCCAGCAGCGCGACCCGGGCTCCGCGACGGGCGAAAAGTTTGGCCGTTGCTTCACCGACACCCGATGTGGCTCCGGTGACGAGCACCCGCAGGGGTTTGGTTCGATCCATCATCGTCGACGGGCTCCTTTGTTGGCGTTGGCGGACTAGTACGTTCTACATAAACAGCACGCCACACTCTCCGGATGTCTCAGATTGAGACACAGCACACACCGGCAGACTTCATAGGCTGATCGGCAGATGCCGCCATTTGCGTGGCACCGTTTCCCCGAACCCAGTTGCTAGACAAGAGGAGTCTCCCTTGGAAGACCAGAACCGCATTGGCGTAGGCCTTATCTCAGTTGGGTGGATGGGACGCCTGCATTCCCGCGCCTACCTCGCCACCAAGCAGTTCTTCCCTGAACTGCCGCGTCACCCTGAGCTTGTGATCGCCGCAGACCCCGACGACGCCGGCCGTCACCACGCGGAGGACGCGCTCGGTTACAAGGAAACGGCTACTGACTACCGGAAGGTGCTGGAGAACCCGGACGTCGATGTCGTCTCGATCTGTTCCCCCAACTTCCTGCACCACGAGATCGCGCTGGCCACCATCGAGGCGGGCAAGCATTTCTGGATCGAGAAGCCCATGGGCCGCAGTGCCCGGGAATCCCGGGAGATCGCCCAGGGCGCCGAAGCTGCCGGGCTGATCACCTCGGTGGGTTTCAACTACCGGCACACCCCGGCTATCGCTGAGGCACGACGGTTGATCCGTTCCGGGGCGCTGGGCAAGGTGACCAACGTGCAGATCCGCCTGCTGACCAGCTACGCCTCGGACCCGACGCAGGTGTTCACATGGCGCTACGAGCAAGCGCGCGCAGGTTCCGGCGTATTGGGCGACATCCTGAGCCACGGTTTCGACCTGGCCCAGTTCCTGGTAGGCCGCATCACGTCGGTCAACGCGGTGACGGAAACGTTCATCAAGGAACGTCCGCTGCCAGCCGGAACGTCGTCGAATTCCTTCAACAAGGGTGAGGCCTCGGATGTGACCCGGGAGGTGGAGAACGAGGACTACACGGCCATGCTCGCCCGGTTCGAGGGCGGTGCAGTGGGCATGTTCGAGACAACCCGCGTCGCGATCGGCCCGCACGCCGAATACATCGTGGAGGTTTACGGCACCGAAGGATCCATCCGCTGGAACTTCGAGCGCATGAACCAGCTGGAAGTCGCAACGGACCGCAGTGGATACCGGACCATCATGACCCCGCCCTCCTTCGGCGAATTCGGGCGCTTCCAGCCCAACGCCGGGCCCGGCATCGGCTTCAACGACCTCAAGACCATCGAGGCCGCGCTGTTCCTGCGTTCGGTGGCCGAAGGCAAGCAGCTTGGACCTTCTGTGGCCGACGGTTGGTCGGCATCGGAACTGGTGGATGCCTCCCTGCGCAGCGCAGAGTCTTCCGCTTGGGTGGAGGTCCCGGAAGTCACAGGGAACACCACGTACGGGGCCTAGGCTCCTGCGACAAAGATGGAGGCCGGATCACGTGATCCGGCCTCCTTTTGCTGCGCTGAAATTTAGTCGCTGAAACCTACTTCGCGAAGCGGAACAGCTTCTTGTTGGCGAACTCCAGCATGCCCACCTTGCCCAGTTCGCGGCCGTAGCCGGACTTCTTGACGCCGCCGAACGGCACGTCCGCACCGCTGAGGTCGTAGGCACCCACGAAGACCATGCCGACGTCGAGCTGGTTGCCGACGCGCTCGGCGCGCTCAACGTCGTCGCAAATCACTACCGATCCCAGGCCGTACGGCGAGGAGTTGGCCAGCTTGATGGCTTCCTCGTCGCTGCTGACCTTGTATAGCTGCGCAACAGGGCCGAAGAGTTCCTCGCTGTAGACGTCCATGGCCGGCGTGATGTTGGTGATCACTGTCGGGGTGAACACGTTGCCCTGGGGCTCATTGTTGCCCACCAGGATCTCTGCGCCTTGGTCCAGGGCACCCTGCACCTGGGAAGCCAGGAACTTTGTGGCCGAATCGGAGGACATCGGTCCGAAATCGCCGTTCTCGTAGGACTGTCCGGCGATGGCTGCCTTGAACTTCTCGGAGAACTCGTCGAAGTACTTGTCCAGCACCACGATCCTCTTGGAACCGTTGCACGACTGCCCGGTGTTGCCCATGCGGCCCATGACGGCCTTCTTCACGGCAAGGTCCACGTTGTCCGTGTCCAGGACCAGGAACACATCGGCGCCGCCGAGCTCCAGCACGCACTTCTTCAGCGCACGTCCGGCCTGTTCAGCCACGATCGCTCCCACCTGCTCGGAGCCGGTGAGCGAGACACCCTGCACCCGGTCGTCCGCGATCATGGTGGAGATCTGCTGGTGGGTGGCGAACAGGTTGACGTAGGCACCCTCCGGGAAGCCTGCATCGCGGAAGAGTTCCTCCAATGCCAACGCCGACTCCGGACACTGGCTGGCGTGCCGGACAATGACGGTGTTGCCCAGGATGATGTTGGGAATCGCGAACCGTGCCACCTGGTAATACGGGTAGTTCCACGGCATGATGCCCAGGATCACACCGAGGCCCTGGTAGCGGAAGAAGCTCCGCAGCCCGTCGGCTACCTCCAGTTGCTCATCGGCGAGCCATTCTTCGGCATGTTCAGCAAAGGCAGCGGCAATGGAGCCGGAGAACTCGGCCTCGCCGGCGGCCTGCTGCAGCGGCTTGCCCATCTCGCGGTTGATGATAGCGGCCAGCTTGTCCTTCCGCTCAACAAACAGATCCGCGAGGCGTTTGGCCAGGGCAGCGCGCTCGGCGACTGTGGTGGTGCGGGACCACTCCTGGTAGGTCTGCTGGGCGGCGCTGAGCCCGGCTTCCACCTCTGCGTCAGTGGCGGCGGGGTACTCGGCGTGGATGGTTCCGGTAGCCGGATCAGTAACGGCAAATGTGCTCATAATGATTGCTCCTTGGTCAGTAAATCCCGTAAAAGAAACGGGCGGGACCGCTGGATGGAGCGGTCCCGCCCGGTGCGCCTAGCGTGCGTCAGGTGCGGTGGTGGCAGCGTAGAAGCGCTGGCGCTCACGGCCCTTGAGGTGCTTGGCAGCACCCTCCAGGGTGGCAGGCCGCTCCGAGGTCATCGGAGCTCCAACGTCCCAGAAGGCGCCGTTGCCGGAAAGGTAGCGCCACGGCTCCACCCGGGCGACGATCACTGCGGGACCCTCTGCCTCCTGCGCCTCGGTGAGGGCGGCAGAGAACTCCTCGACCGTCGTCGTCGACCATGCCGCACAGCCCATGCTGGCCGCGTTGGCGGCGATGTCGAACTCGAGTACTGCCCCGTCCAAGCGGCCGGACTCCTTGCTGCGTTCCCGGTACTGGGTGCCGAATTCGCGGCCCGGACCGCCCTTGGCAACCTGGAGCGGCCAGATGCACTGGTGGCCGCGGTTGTCGATCACGATCGTGATGATCTTCTTGCGTTCCTGGACGGCCGTGACCAGTTCCGTGGGCTGCATGAAGTAGGTGCCGTCACCGATTAGGACATACACCTCGCCCGGCGCGTCATCGCGGGCAATCCGGTAACCCAGGCCTGCGGGGATCTCGTGGCCCATGCAGGAGTTGGCGTACTCGAAGTGGATCTCGGTGCCGTTGGACGGGTCCCAGGCCTTGTGGATACCTTCGACCACGCCGCCGGAACCCAGGATCAGGGCATCCTGGCTGGTGGTGCGCTTGTTGAGCACGTCGATCACCTGGGCCTGGCTCATCAGTTCGCCCGGGAAGGCCTGGAGGTCGTGCTTGCGCACTTCCAGCGTGGCCTTGCGTGCGTCCGCGATGTCGCTGCGGAACTCGTCCGACGTCGAGTACCCGACGGCGGTGAGCCGCTCACGCAGGCCGGCCAGGTTGAGCCTGGCGTCGCCGATGACGGGGAACGAGCCCATCTTGTGGGCGTCGAACGAACCCACGTTGAGGTTCACGAACTTCACGTCCGGGTTCTGGAACAGCGAATGCGAGGCGGTGATGAAGTCCTGTAGGCGCGAGCCAACGGTAATGACGCAGTCCGCGCCGTCGGCGATCTCGTTGGCTCCCACCGTGCCGGTCACGCCCAGCGCACCGAGGTTGAGGTCGGTGATGGGTCCGCTTCCCTTGCCCGCGTAGGTCTCGGAGACCGGGATGCCGAACTCGGAGCTGAAGCGCGCCAGTTCTTCCTGCGCCTTGGAGTAGCGGACGCCGCCACCGGCGATCAGCAGCGGACGCTTGGCGTTGCGGATGATTTCCGCGGCGTCGCGAAGCTCGTCCTCAACAGCCGGACGACGGCGGATGTGCCAGACGCGCGGGGTGAAGAAGGACTCCGGGAAGTCGAACTCCGCGCCCTGGATGTCCTGCGGCAGGCAAACCACCACGGCACCGGTTTCCGCGGGATCGGTGAGGACGCGCATTGCCTCCGGGAGCGTGGACAGCAACTGGGCGGGGTGCGTGATGCGGTCGAAGTAGCGGCTGACAGGACGGAAGCAGTCGTTGGCGGACACGTCGCGTTCCACGGGGTGCTCGATCTGCTGCAGCACGGGATCGCCGAAGCGGTTGTTGATGATGTCCGCGGGGAAAAGCAGCACGGGCAGGCGGTTGGTGGTGGCTGTGGCGGCACCGGAAACCATGTTGGTGGATCCCGGACCTGCGGAAGCGGTGCAGGCCAGGGTGGCGGCACGGTTGGAGGCCTTGGCGAAGCCGATGGCCGCGTGGACCATCGACTGTTCGTTCTTGCCCTGGAAGTGCGGGAAGTCCACACCGTACTCGTCGATGCCTTGGGCCAGGCCCACGGAGTTGCCGTGCCCGAAGATGCCGTACATGCCGGCGATCAGGCGGCGTTGTTCGCCGTCGAGTTCGCTGTACTGGACCTGCAAATACTCGACGATCGCTTGTGCGACAGTGCGGCGGCGGACGGCCTTTTTATCGGCTGCGATATTGACCTCGGTGCCGATATCAGCAGCGGCTGTGCTAGTCATGCGTTCTCCTAAATTCGTAGGTGCGTCGGCATTTGCAAACCGATTCGCCCGAACATCAGGTTTTCACCGTGGGGAAGCAAAGTTGTGTCCCAGTTTGGGACGCGGGCCACCTGCCCGGACACGCAAGAACAGCAGCCGACGGCGGTACGCGCGTACCGCCGTCGGCTGCTGTTTGTTTTCGCTTGTCTTAGTCGAAGCGGTAAGGCTCCTGCGGTCCCACGGAGGGCAGCGGCCGGGGCCGCTCGCAGGTGCTTTCGATCGCGATGTGCTTGCCCTGCTCCGAAGATGCCTCGAAGGCGAGGAGGACTTCCAGCACGTGGTAGGCGAAGTCGCCGCCCGTGCGGGGTTCCACGCCGTTGCGGATGGCGTAGCCGAACTCGGCCAGGCCAATGCCGCGGTAGGCGTCGTCGCGGTGGGTGATGGGCGTTTCGCGCCAATCGCCGCCGCCGGGAGGCGTCATGTCCAGCGCGAGGTCACCAGGCTCACCGCGCCGCAGCACGGGAGCGCCAGAGAAGTGGTCTGGGTTCGGTGCTGCCAAGGAACCACCCGTGCCGTAGATCTCCAGGTGCGGCAGGTTGTGGTTCCAGATGTCCCAGCTGACGATCACGGTGGCAGAAGCGCCGGACTCGAAGTCGAGGGTGCCCGTGACGTGCGTGGGGGTCTGGATCTGGATGACTTCGCCGTCCTTGCCGGGGCGGGGACGGGTCTCGGACGAACGCGGCGTGGTTGCGGAGACGCGGGAAACGGGACCGAAGAAGTTCACCAGGTTGGTGATGAGGTAGGGTCCGATGTCCAGCATGGGGCCGGCTCCGGGGCTGTAGAAGGGGTCCACGTTCGGGTGCCAGTGCTCGTAGCCGCGGCACGCGAAGGAAGCGAATGCTGCAACGGGCTCACCGATCCAGCCGTCGTCGATGAGCTTGCGGCTGGTCTGCATGCCGGAACCCAGGAAGGTGGTGGGCGCGGAGCCAACCTTGACACCGGCTTCCCGTGCCGCGTCCAGGATCTGCTTCGCTTCCTCAAGGGACGTGGCGAAGGGCTTCTCTGAAAGGACGTGCTTGCCGGCCGCGATCGCCTGGAGCGTGACAGGCGCGTGGAGCTTGGGCGGTGTGAGGTTTAGGACCAGCTCCACGTCCTCGTCCGCCAGCAACTCGTCCGGGGTGAGTGCTTTGGGAACGTCATACTCGGCGGCGCGCTTCCGCACGGCCTCGGGGTTCACATCCGCGAGCGCCACGATGTCCACGTCAGGGTGGACGCCGATCTTGTCCAGGTATTGGTTGAGGACGTTTCCGACGCCGATAATGCCGACTCGAATGGGTTCCATGTGAATCTCCGTTTAATGATTGTTGGAACATCCCGGGGCGAGGACTATACCCCGCCCCGGGATGGGTTGCGATAGCTGCGGTTTAGCCGGCCAGGCGTTCCACGCGGGTCTTCGCCGTGGCTGCCTCGTCGATGGCACCGTCGGTGATGACCACGCCGTAGTGTGCGGCCGCGGCTTCGAGGGTCACGCGGGACTCGCGGTAGTCGTCGAGTACAGCCAGGACGTCGCGTTCCAGCGGGTCGCCGTAGCCGCCACCGCCGGGAGTGATGGAAACGACCTTCTCGCCCGACTGCAGGTCGTAGCGGCCCACTACGGGAATTTCGCGGCGTTCGCCGGTCTTGAGGTCTTCCACCCACGCGGACGGTTCGGCTCCGTCGTGGCCACCGCGGACACCCTTCGGCGGGTTGATCTTGCCTTCGATGCCATAGGTAAGGGTGACGCTCTCGCCGCGAGGCTCCATGGTGACGCGTGTGGCGAGTCCGCCGCGCTGGCGGCCGGCTCCGCCGGAGTCGGCAACCAAGGTGCGTTCGTGTACCAGGATCGGGTACCGCTGCTCGTCCACCTCCACGCTGTCGTGGTAGAGCAGGGCCCCGCAGACGGGACGTTGGTAGGTCGGCCAGCCGTCAACGTAAGGTGTGGCCGGCCCGCCGACGCCGCCTACCAGGATCTGGTTCACGTACGGGTTGCCGTTGCGTTCGTCCGTCCCGGAGATGACCGACTTGGCAGGTGCCTGGCCGGCTGCGCCCTCGGCGGTGCCGTAGCCGTCGTCAATCTGGGAGAAAGCGGCCTGGACGATGTTGACGACCCGGTCCGCCAGGTTGGTGGTGCCGGACGAGCAGGAGTACGGGTGCTTGGGAACACCGACGGCGCAGCCGTCCCGCAGCAGCACCTCGACACGGCGGAAGGTTCCCGCATTGCTCGGCAGGTTCTCCGGGATGCCGGAAAGGATGCCGGCCAGGGCGGCGCCGGTGGCAGTTGCCTTGGTGAGGTTCAGGCCGTTGGGCAGGTTGTCCGGGTTGTCGCGCAGGTCGATCACCACTTTGCCCTGCTTGGGCTTCACCTCGAGGGTTGCCTGCAGCTGCACTCCCTCCGGTCCGGTTCCGGGGAACGGATCGTGGGCGGAAGTGCCGTGTAGGACGTACTCGGGCAGCTTCTCGATCGCGCTGGCGGTCAGGCGCTCGGAGTAGTCGAACCAGGCGTCCACGAAGTCCACCAGGTCATCCACGCCGAACTTCTCGGCGAGTTCGTGGATGCGGCGCTCGGCGATGCGCGAGGCGCCGACGGAGGCCAGGTAGTCGCCGTACCACTGGTCCGGAACACGGATGCGGGACCGGCACATGCGGATGATGTCGTCGATGTCCGTGTAGTCGCGCTGGATCCGCACGCAGGGGAAGATCAACGCGCCTTCCTCGTACACGTCCCGCGCGGTGGCGAAGAACGTGGTGGGAAGCGAGTTGCCGCAGTCGGCCTGGTGGGCCTTGGTCACGGCGGTGAAGAGGTGGCGGCCCTGGATGAAGATGGGCACCAGGATCACGTGGTCTGCTGCGTGTGAGTTACCCATGTAGGGGTCGTTGTGCAGGAACGCGTCGCCTTCGCGGATGTCCTTGTGGAGTTCCACCATGTCCTCGCCCAGCGGGCCGGCACCGAAGACGTGCACGGGAACACCTTCAGCCGCGGCAAGCAACTGGTTGTCCGCGGTCAGCACGGCGCAGGAGAAGTCGCGGGCCGTGTTGATCACGGAAGAGCGGGCGGAGCGGAGCAGGCCGCTGGTCATCTCGCGGACAATGCCGTCGAATGCGTTGGCAAGGACCGAGAGCTTTACGGGATCGAATTCGCGGGTCACGGTTACGCCTCCTTACGGGTGAGGTAGATGTTGGATCGTTCATCGAGCGTCGCGTCCCATTCCGGCGGTACGACGATGGTCGTGGTGGGCTGGTCGATGACGGCCGGTCCCACGATCTTGTCGCGCGGAGCGAGCGTCACACCGCGGTAGCGCTGGGTGCTGAAGGGTTCGCCGCCAAAGACGATGCTGTCAGTGCGGTGGATTTCCGCGGTGCGGCTGAGTTCACTTTCGGACCTGGTGTGCTCCGGACGCGGGATTTCCACGCGGACACCCCAGGTGATGATCTCCACGCGGCTGTCCGGATCGTGGGTGCCGTTGCGGCGGTCGTGCTCTTCGTGGAAGGCCCGCTCGATGATGCCTGCCGCGTCACCGGAGGTGTCCGGGGCGGCGTCGAGGTAGACGCGGAGGTCCCAGGCCTGGCCGGGGTACCGAGCATCCACGAAGTAGGTGACCTTGGGCGCTTCGCCTACGCCGTCGAAGCGCTTCACGAAGAGCTCAGCCTTGGCTGTCAGATCCTCCACGGCGCGGGAGGCCGAACCGGCGTCGAAACTGCGGGTGTCGTTGTGCAGCGGGGAGAGGAACTCGGTGGCTATCGGGGCACGGTGGGCGCCGTACGCGGCCAGGACGCCGGCTGTCGCCGGGATCAGGACGGTGTCCGCTTCCAGGAGCCTGCCAATGATCGCTGCGACCATGGCGCCTGCGCCGCCGCCGGCAACAATAAGCGCACCCCGGGGGTCAACGCCCTGTTCCAGGGCAGACTGCCGGATGGCGGTAGCCATGTGGTTGGCGGAGACATCCAGAATGGCCTGGGCGGCCTGCAGGGTGTCCATCTTCAAAGGCCCGGCGATGCGGGTATCGATGGCCTTGACGGCGGCCTCGCGGTTCAAGGTAAACCCGCCTTCGAAGCCCTCCGTGTCGAGGTAGCCAAGCGCCACGCAGGCGTCGGTGACGGTCGGTTCTTCGCCGCCGCGGCCGTACGCTGCCGGACCGGGAGTGCTGCGCGCACTCTGCGGGCCCACGCGAAGGAGGCCACCGCCGTCGATCCAGGCGATGCTGCCGCCACCAGCGCCGATGCTGGAAACCGCAACGGAAGACAAGCCGGTGAGGTGACCGACGAACGGCTCCCCCAGCCAGGCTTCGCGGGTGTGGCGGACCACGCCGTTCTCCACCAGCGACACATCGAAGGTGGTGCCGCCCATGTCGCAGACCACCACGGTGTCGTGGTCCGGGGCTGCCGCCGCACCCACCAGCGGTGCCATGGACGGGCCGGAGTTCAGCAGCAGGACGGGACGGTCAAGGACATCGGCGACGTCGAGCACGGCACCTTCGGAGGTCACTACCAGGAGGTCGCCGTCGAAGCCGTATTCCTGCAGGTCCGAGCGCAGCTTACCCAGGTGGTCGGCCATGAGCGGCTTCAGGGAAGCGTCGATCGAGGCTGCCGAGGAGCGTCGGTATTCGCGGATGGTGGGGTTGGCCGCGTTGGAGAGCGTGTACGGAACGCCGGGGAGGATTTCCTTGATCAGCTCGGCAACCCGCTTCTCGTGGGCGTCGTTGATGATGGACCACAGGAAGGACACCGCAACGGCTTCGATGCCCTGTTCCTTAAAGGAACCGAGGACTTCGCGGACCTGCTCTTCGTCCAGTTCCACCAGGATGTCGCCCTCGGCCGAGATGCGCTCGGTGATTTCAAAAGTCAGGTGACGGGGAATGTAAGGCGGCGGGTAGGCAGCCTTGGAATCGAAGGCATCGCGGCGGCCACCTTCGCGGAGCAGCAGGGTGTCGGCGAAACCGTCCGTGGTCAGCAGCGCTGTTTTGGCGACCTTGCCGGTGAGCACTGCGTTGGTGGCATGCGTGGTGCCGTAGACAATGACGTCAGCGTTGCGGAGAACGTCGTCGCCGCTCCAGCCAACGGACTCGGCCGCGCGGCGGACCGAGGCTTCGAAGCCGGTGAACACGCGGTCGTAGGTGGTCAGCGCCTTGCCGACCGCCATGTCACCGCTGTTGGAACCGACCACGACGTCGGTAAAGGTACCGCCGGTGTCGACGGCGATGCGGTACCGGGCCTCGCCTGGTTGTGTTTGTACATCACTCATGGTCTTCATTACTTTCGTAGAGCTTGCAGGGGGTTAGAGCTGGGGCTTGCCCACGGTGTTGCGGAGCAGACCTACCTTGTCGATTTCGATTTCCACGGTGTCTCCCGGTTCCAGCGAGACAGGCGGGTTCCGCTTGGCACCGATGCCCTGCGGGGTTCCTGTGGCAATGACGTCGCCGGGTTCCAGGGTGAGGAAGCTTGAGAGGTAGGAGACGATCCGCGCGATCGGGAAGATCTGGAAGCTCGTGTTGGAGCGCTGCACTTCAATGCCGTTCACGCGGGTTGCGAGGTCCAGGTTCTGGGGATCGCCCACTTCGTCCAGGGTGACCAGGGCAGGGCCCCACGGGGTTGACCCGTCCACGGCTTTGCCTGCCAACCACTGGGTGCCGCGGTACTGCAGGTCGCGGGCAGTGACATCGTTCAGCGGGGCAAGTGCGGCCACATAGTTCAGCGCCTCTTCTTCCGTGACTTCACTGGCCTTGCGCCCGATGACTACTGCCAGTTCGCCCTCGAAGTCGAGGTTTTCGCTGACCTTCGCACCGCCGATTTCGTCCTCGGGCCCAACCATGGTGGAGGCGAACTTGGCGAAGACGTCAGGGTATTCCGGGAACGCGCGGCCGGTCTCGGCAACATGGTCCTTGTAGTTCAGGCCAATGCAGAGCACCTTGGAGGGATTGGGCACCGGAGTGGTCAGGCGGACATCGGCCCGGGCACCAACGTGTGCTTCCGGATCCTGTCCGGCCAAGGCGGCTGTCTCCGCGGAAATGGCCTCCAGCCGGTCGCCGTAAAGTTCCAGGAATTCCCGCACGGACGTGGTGGCTCCGTACACTGCCTGGCTGGAACCCTGCAGCAGCAGTTCCAGGTCATAGACGGTGTCCTCGATCAGGACGCCGCCGCGGATACCGGATTCGTGTTCGTAGGAAACGATCTTCATGGTTACTTGGCACCTTCCATAGTGGGAGCCTCCGAGGCGACAGCCAGGACAGCGTCGGCCAGGCGGTCAGTGATGTCTTGGACCACCTTTTCGTCCATGGGCGTGGACAGCGACAGCAGGTTGGCTGGGGAACCAAGCAGTCCCCGTTCGTAGGAGGCCCACCACAATTGGTGCTGCGTGCGCTCGTCCACCTTCTCCGCACCCGCGGGAACCGCGCGGAGCAGGGAGCCGCTGCCGCGGATCTCCCAGCCGGCGCCGGAGACCCTGGCGTTGACCGTGTCGCGGGCCGTATCACCCAGGTGGTTCAGTCGCTTGACTTCCTCCTCGGTGTAGAGCCGTAGAGCAACGGCGCCGGCCGCCATGCTCACAGGGTTGCCGGAGAAAGTCCCGCCGTGCGGGAGGCTGCCCGGACGGGTGGGGTCGACTTCGGCCATGAGCTCGGCCTTGCCGCAGACTGCCCCTACCGGGAAGCCGCCACCAATGAGTTTGCCGGTGGTCAGCAGGTCGGGGGAAATTCCGTACTCGCCGCTGAACCCGTTGTAGCCCAGGCGGAGGCTGATGACCTCGTCAATGATCAGGACAATGCCGTACTGGGTGGCGAGTTCCCGGGCGGTACGGACGAATTCCTCGTTGATGGTGAGAAGGCCGGCCCGGTTGGGCAGCAGGTCCAGGATGATGGCGGCATACTGGTCCGGGGCGGCCTCAACGGCCTGCCGCAGGAAGTCGACATCGTTCAGCGGCACGGCCGTGACATCGTCGATCACGCCGCGGGTGACACCACGCTGGTAGGACGGTCCGCCGGGAACCAAGGCAACCTCAGACGTTCCGTGGTAGCCGCCCTTGGTGACGATGACACGTTCACGGCCGGTGCTGGCTCGGGCAATGCGGATCGCGGACATCACAGCCTCGGTGCCGGAATTAGCAAAACGCACCTGGTCAAGGTCGGGAAGACGGCCCAGCAGCAGTTCGGCGAGTTCCCACTCGTAAAGGTTGGGGATGCCCCAACTCGCGCCGCTGGTCAGGGCCGTAATGGCGGCCTCGGTGATTTCCGGGTGGGCGTTTCCGTGGATCAGGGAGGTGAAGTTGTTGTTCGCGTCGATCAGTTCACGGCCGCGGTCGTCCCACACGCGGTAGCCCTCACCCTTGATGGCGTAGGGGCTCGGAGCGCCGGTGTAGTACGTTGAGCGGCCGTAGCCGCCCGGCAGCAGCGGGAAACCACGCGGTCCACGGCGCAGGTGCGGATCTTCTACGGGGTTCTGCAAAGCAGCGAGGTCTTCAAGATGATTGGTGGTTGCCAAGTCGGGTTTCTCCAGTCTCTTCAGTTCACAGGTCGTTTCAGTTCACGAGGTCGATGAGTGGCTGGCCGGTCAGCGCGAGGCGGACCCGCTCCACAGCGCCGTCCTGCAGGGCGCCCGTCGACCGGTTGGAACGCCAGGCAATGTGCGGGGTGAGGATGGCGTTGGGTGCCGTGCGCAGGGGGTGGTCAGCGGCGAGCGGTTCCTGGGCGAAGGTGTCGATGCCGGCGCCTGCGATGTGACCCGAGGTCAGGGCCTCGGCGAGCGCGGCCTCATCGATAAGTCCGCCGCGGGACACGTTGACGATCACAGTGCCCTTGCGCATCTTTGCGAGGACTTCGGTGGAAATGAGGTTCGCCGTCTCGTCGTTCAGCGGCAGGTGGAGGGAAACGACGTCGGAATTCTCCAGGATGTCTTCCAGCCCAGCCATCTCCACGAAGCTGTCCGTCACGAAGGGATCGTAGGCGCGGACCCGGGCCCCGACGGCCGAGTACATGCGGGCTACGTGCTGGCCGATGCGTCCCATGCCCAGGACGCCTACCTCCAGCTCGGAGAGGACAGGGGTGTCGTAGCCGATGGTTCCGGCCCAGCTGAGGTTGTTGATCGCTGCGTTGCCGGCGGGCAGGCGGCGGGCCAGTGCCAGGCCCATCGCGAAGGCGTGGGAGGCAACTTCCTCCGACGCCGTGCCGGGAACGATCGAGACCGGGATGCCCGCCTCGGTGGCCGCGGCGACGTCGATGTTGTCGTAACCGATCCCGTACCGGATGACTGCACGGCACTTGGCCATGAGCGGGAAGTCCGCCGCAGTGAGCTTGGCGTAGGGAGTGATCATCACAATGTCGGCTTCGGCCAGCCCCTCGCGGAAGGCGTCAGTGTCCGCCGCGGGGTTGAGTGCGTAACCGAACTCCTCCGCGAGCGCGTGCTCACGGTCCAGGTCCGGGAAATGGTGAGGGGCCACAAGAATGGTTCCCTGGGCATCGCGGGTCATAGTCAGTCGTCCTGTTCGTGTTGGTACCCTCGGTCCTGCCGGACACTCCTTGGGACGGGTGCCGGTGTCGGGTGATTTCCAGTACAACGCGATTTCGGGGCGGCCATCCGTGCCAGATCGAGACACCGCCGTGGGACACTGTCCCAGCGCCTGGGTGTCTGGGCCCTGGACGCGCAAAGCGGCCACCCGCCGTCGGGCCTTTCGCCCCGGGCAGCGCCGAGCAGCCGGCCCCTGAGGAGGTCGGCTGCTGCTCCCTGCGTGAAATCAGAGGTCGAAGCCGCGGCTGCGGAAGTAGTCCATCCGGCGGTACAGGGTGGAACGCCCTATCTGCAGTGTTTCGGCCGCGAGGCTGCGGTTGCCCTTCGCTTCCTGCAGCGCCGTGCGCAGCTCGCTGAGTTCCGCATCTTCCAGACGGGAAAGCCGTCCCTTGGTCAGGACACGGTGGAAGCCCTGTGGCAGGTCGTCGGCCGTCACCTCGGCCCCTTCCGCCCGTTCCACGGCGTTGGAGACGACGGCCCGCAACTGATCGATGTTCCGCGGCCAGTCTGCGTGGGTGAGGGTGGTGAGAAGCCTGCGGGACAACCGCCGCTCCCCCAGTTCCTCCGCTATGGCATTGGCCAGTTGCGGGATGTCTTCACGCCTGTTGCGCAGGGGTGCCACCGATACTTCCAATACATCAAACGCCTCCGACAGGACCAGGGTGGCATCGGTGGGGCGGGTGACGGTAAAGATCAATTTGGTGGTGGAGTTGTTGCGGAGGCTGCTTGCGATCTCACCGGCCTCATTTTGCGAGAGCTCATCGGCGTGTTCAACGATCAGGGTGGCCGGCAGTTCGCTGGCCACCCGGTGCAGGACATCCCTGAAATGGGAGTTCCGAAGGTCACCACTGCGGGCATCGACCAGAATGTGGCCGCCCCGCAGGGACGCCATCGCAGTGGCCAAACGCAGTTTCCCGCTCCCCAGCTCACCGATGATCACCACGGACCTGTCCTGGTCCACGGCCTTCCGGGCCAAATTTAAAGTGCGTTTGAATTCCGTGCTCGTGCCGTCCACGTGCTTCATGAGTCTTTCGGCTGTTCCTTGGGCCGCTGATTCCAACGTTAGGGCAGCGCTTCCGGAAGCGACACCGCGCTCCCTTGCAGGTGAGTGCGGGCGGACCACAACAATGGCTCCCACATTCGCGGCCGATAGCGTCACGGGCGAAATCTCCAAGGTGGACAGCCCGGGCCCTTGAAGCATGACCTCGCAGTTCATGTCGCGACCGGAGGACATCACTGCGTTGGCGTAGCCGGAAACAATCGAGAAGTCACTGTCCACCAGTGTGGCCGTGGCCGAGGCGTTTTGCAGGGAGTTCTTTCCATCCACCGCGATCACGGCCCGGTTCCCCCGGCGGCGGGAGATCCGCAGGTACTCGCTTAGGAGGGCCCGCTCCCTGGAGGAGGTGCGCACCTCAATGTCCCGCTCAATCCGGGAAGCGACACCCTCCAGCATCAGCAACGTCGAGGACGGTTCCAGGGCTGTGACGCGGTTGGCTGGGAGCGTGAGACCAATGACGGCGCGCACGCGGTTATGGAAAGGATCGCGGATCAGGGAGGCAAAGCACCAGTTGCCGCGCATGTCCTCGCGGAAATGTTCTTCGGGGGCAAGCCAAACGCCACGGCCCTCCTCCAGGGCGAGCCCTTCACCGTTGCTGCCGCAGCTCTCCTCCAGCAGCGAATATCCGGCGGGGAAACCGTCGTCGCGGAGGAAGCTTGCTTTGACCAGGACTCCGTTCGGTGCGGTGATGCTGACGTAGCCACCCAAGTCCGCAGCTACTTCGTCCAATTTCTGCAGATGCGGGCCGGCAGCAGCAATGGTGTACTCGTCAACGCGGCCTTCATCGAAAATGCCGCGGTCAGCCACTGCATCCACGCCGGCAGCCCGGCTTCTGTACCAGGACCGCGCCACGATTGGGCGGATGCCGCTGAGATCAGCGTGGGGTTGCATCAGGAAGAGTTCGCGGAGACGGTCGGTTTCACGCAGCGGTTCGTAGGGCCACGGCGAGAGCACTTCTGCAGACATGGGGCAGGTTCTTTCTGGGTTCGCAGGGCTTCAGGCGGCCAAAGCCGGTCCGGTGCCGCCGGGACGGGCTTTTCTGCGCAGCCATCGGGGCAGGCGGGGGCGGAAGGCCTGTTCAGCACTCCATTCCTCAAGCAGCGAGGCGTTGTCCTCCTGTGCCCGGGCGTTGATGTACGCGGCGACCATGCCGGATAGGCCGCTGGCGAGAATGACGTTGTTGTTCCGAGAGGCTCCCAGGCTCGTGTTTTCGGTGACCATGTGTTCTGCTCTTCCCGTTCAAACCGCTTGAGAAGCTACGGACTCATTTGTGTTCCGCGCCACTCACCAGCTTACCTAACTAACAGACGTTAGGGAAGAAGATCCAGCCACCCTAACTAACGACTGTTAGGATGGCGGCTTATGAGCACCATGTCCTACAAAGCCGCCCGGAGTGCCTTCGAACTCCAGCTGAAGGAGTGGAACTGGAGCGGCCAGAAGGCTGCGCGCCAAAACATTCTGCGGGCCTTCCTCGAGCTCGCCATCACCAACGGAGTCAACTCCGTGTCCATGCGGACCATAGCCAATGCCGTCAACATCAAGGCACCCAGCCTGTACTCCCACTTTCCCAACGGCCGGGACGAGATTGTGGCCGAATCGCTCCGCTGGCACTTCCATCGCTTCGGTGTCGCCCTCCTCGAAGCCGTCGGCCCGGCCGGGAATGCAGATGAGTTTTGGGATGCCATGGTCAAGCTGCACTTCACCCGGCAAGTCCGGCTTCCTGAAAGCAATCTCTGGGACCTGCTGGTGGCGACGGACAGGATGGCCGGGATTTTACCGAAGGACCTTCGCGCGCAGGTGGACGCCTGGGTCACGCTCCATGAGCAAATGTACGTCGCCGCCGCGGAAGACATGGGATGCGTCGAGGCCTCCGAGCACGTCAGGGTGGTCATGACGCTGCTTGAGGGCGCCACGCGCTGGGCACCCACGGATTGCACCGATGCCGAGCTTGCCAACCTTGCTGACCGCGCCGTCACCCTGTCGCGGGCCATCCTCTCCGTGGACTTCGCGGCATAAACCTGCCCATTATGGAAGATGGTAAGTAGGCTGTCTTTCATGACAACCGACGCCCGCCCCCTCGCCATGGTCACCGGAGCCTCTTCCGGGATCGGCTATGAACTGGCCAAACAGTTCCTCGCGCATGGCTTCGACACCGTCATGGTGGCGGACGGGCAGGACATCCGGAGTGCCGCTGGCAGCCTGGCGGGACTGGGCGGGTCGGCCATCCCCCTGCAGATCGACCTGGCTGACCGGACCGGCCCGGGTACCCTCCAGTCCGCGGTCAACGCACTGGGCACACCCCTTGAAGCGGCAGCCATTAACGCAGGAATCGGCGTCGGAGGACCCTTCATCGAAACCGATCTCGCCCAGGAACTGAGGATCATCGACCTCAATGTGGCGTCCACCGTCAGCATCGCCAAATGGGTGGCCAGGGACATGGCCGCGCGGAACAGCGGGAGAATTCTGTTCACGTCCTCGATCATCGCGCGCACCCCCGCGCCCTTCCAGGCGATCTACGGAGCGTCCAAGGCGTTCGTCCAGTCCTTCGGGCAGGCTTTGCGCAACGAACTCAAGGACACGGGCGTCAGCGTCACCATCCTGCTGCCCGGCCCTACGGAGACGCCGTTCTTCGAGAAGGCCGACCTCCTGGACACCAAGGTCGGAGCCGAGGAAAAGGACGATGCCGCCCAGGTGGCAGAACAGGGCTTCACGGCCTTGATGAAGGGCGAAGGCAACGTCCTGGGCGGCTCGTTGAAGTCCCGCACCATGGGGCTGGGATCGAACATCCTCCCGGACGCCTTGGGCGCGGCCTTCGGGAGGCGGCTCAGCGAACCCGGCTCCGCCGATCAGGATGAGTGAACACCAACCGCCCACAGTCCGGCGGCACGTAGCTGGTCACGCCATCAGGAAACGCACAAGCAGAACGGATGCCCTACCGGGTCCAAAAAGACCCTGAACGTCTCACCCGGCTGGTGATCATGCTTGCTGGCGCCGATCGCCAGCACGGCCTCTTCGGCCTTGTCCAGGTCCTCGACGATCACGTCGAAATGCATCTGCTGCGGGATGGTCTGGCCTGGCCATACAGGCGGCTGATAGACCTCCACCTGCTGGAACGAGATGCAGTTGCTGCCGTCGGCCGGCCGGACGTCCGCCCAGTCCTCGTCTTCCCGGGTGACCTCCCAGCCGAGCAGTTCGGCGTAGAAGGCGGCCAAGGCGGACGCGTCGGGACAGTCAATCACAACGCTGGGGTGTTTGGCGATGGCCATCGACTAAACCTCGTCCGCAGTTTTCTTGAGTCGGGCCAAGGCACTCTTGGTGCCCCGCTGGGTGAGGACGTGCACCACGGCGCCGACGCCCGCCGATACCACCGCGAAGACCAGTACGCCCGGAAGTGAGTCATCCAGGTCCGTGCCGTCCTTGGGCGCGGGCTTGCCGGTCTTCTTCTCCCAGAGGCCCTCGAGGGTCTTGTTCGCCAGGGCACCTGCACCCAGGCTGACCACCAGTCCGAACAGTTTCACGAGCAAGTTCACGAAAAAATCCTCCATCCGATCGCGGGGCAGTTCCCCACAATGTACGCCCAACAGCATGGCGGGGCCGCTGCAACCCGCAGCGGCCCCGCCATCTTTGCTAATCCTTCTTGAAGGCGTCCTTGACCTTTTCGCCGGCATTCTTAAGGTCGGCCTTGGCCTGCTCGCCCCTGCCTTCGGCTTCAAGGCGTTCGTTGTCAGTCAGCTTTCCAGCTGCTTCCTTAGCCTTGCCCGCGATCTTCTCGCCTGTGTTCTGAGCTTTGTCGTCAGCACCCATGTTGCACCTCTTTCGTAGTGAACCTGTACCTCTACAACATCACTAATCAGGATACTTATCAACGTTTTGGGTGGATTCGGCGTGTATCAGGACTCACCGAAACCCTCTTCCACCAACCGCCCTACGTACTGCACCGCTTTCAACGCATCTTTCCCGTCCGCTTCCACGTGCAGGTTTGCGCCCTGGCCGGCGGCGAGGGTCATCAGCGCCATCACGGAGGTACCGTCGACGCCGTTGATGGTCACTTCCGCGTCCAGCGAGGAGAGTCCGCCGGCGATCTTCGCGGCAGGCCGGGCATGGATGCCCATGGGATTCACGAGCTCGAAATCGCCGGATGCTTCGGGTTCGCGAGGGGCAGGTTCCCCGGCCGGCTGGCCTTCCGCGCTACCGAACCTGACGCTCTCCGCAGCATTGCGGACATCCACGACGGCGGCACCACCTTGCGCTGCCACGGCAGCAGCCACCAGCCCTTCCACCAAGGGGGCATCGGCCAGCACCACGGCATCCGGATCGCTGCAGAACTCGATCGCCGACTCCGCCGTCATCACTGCCGAGCCGAGATCGGCGAGCACCACCACGCCATCACCTCCGGCGTCCACCAGGGATTGCTCGACGGCGGCAAGCACCTTCTCCAGGCTGGTGCCGATCCGGCCGTCGTCAGTTCCCCCGGCGGCGGCGAGGTCGACGTCGGGAGCCATTTGCGCGGCGAGATCCACCGCACCGTCAGCAATTCTGCTGCTGTGCGATACCACCACAATGCCAACCGTCATGAAGGGTCGGCCCCAGAGGCTCCCGGCCCTGCAACTCCGCGCGCTGCCTCCGCGGCCGCCCGCAGGAGAAGCGCTGTGGAGGCGGCCCCGGGATCACGGTGTCCCGCACTGCGCTCCCCGAGATAGCTGGCGCGGCCCTTCCGGGCAACCAACGGGTCCGTCGCTGCGGCACCGGCTTCGGCGGCTTCGGCGGCCTTTTCCAGGACGGACACCACATCGCCGCCGTTTTCCACGGTGGTCGCGGCAGCTGCCACGGCAGGGGTCCAGGCATCCACCATCGTCTTATCGCCCGGTTCGGCCTTTCCCCGCGCCACCACTCCGTCGCGGGCCGCAGCCAGTGCGGCGGCCATGGCGGCAGGGTCGATGTCCGTAGCATCACCCAACGAGGTCGCCGCGCGCAGGTACGCGGTCCCGTAGAGCGGTCCGGCAGCGCCGCCCACCTTGGACATCAACGCCATGGCCGCTGCCTTCAACGCAGCGCCTGCCGTCTCCGGCGGAGTTTCCTCCAGCTTCTGCAGCACGGCCTGGAATCCGCGGTCCATGTTCTCACCATGGTCCGAATCGCCGATCGCCCGGTCCAATTCGATGAGTTCGGTGCGGTGTTCTGCCATGGCCTTGGCGGACAGCCGGATCCAATCCAGTGCCCAATCGACTCCGAGCCCCATGCTCACACTCCCCACCGCAAGGCTGCGGTGTGCACTGGAGCGTCCCACAGGGCGGTCAGCTCGTCATCCAGGCGAAGAACGGATACCGAGCAGCCCTGCATTTCCAGGGACGTGATGTAATTGCCCACCAGCGAGCGCGCCACCGTGGCACCACGTTCGGCCAACACTTGGGCGGCGCGGCGGTAGACGATGTAGAGCTCGCTTTGTGGAGTTCCGCCCATGCCGTTGACGAACAGCAGCACGTTGTCCCCCGAAGCAAGGGACAGGTCTTCCAGCACCGGTTCCAACAGGCGGTCCGTGATGGCGTCCGCACTTTCCATGGCGATCCGGTGCCGGCCAGGCTCGCCGTGGATGCCGATTCCGATCTCGATTTCGTCATCGGCCAGTTCGAAGCTTGGCGTTCCTGCGTGCGGAACGATGCATCCGGACAGGGCCACGCCCATGGTCCGCACGTTGGCCACCACCCGCTCTGCGATAGCTGTCACGGCGTCCAGGTCATCCCCGCGTTCCGCGGCGGCCCCTGCGATCTTCTCCACCAGCACAGTACCGCCCACGCCCCGGCGGCCCGCCGTGTACAGCGAGTCCTCCACCGCGACGTCGTCGTTGACCAGCACGGACCGGACGGCCACGCCTTCGGCCTGCGCCATCTCCGCGGCCGTTTCGAAGTTCAGGACGTCACCGGTGTAGTTCTTGACGATATGTACGACGCCGGCACCGGAGTCCACGGCGGTGGTCGCCGGAATGATCTGGTCGGGTGTGGGCGACGTGAAAACTGCCCCTGGTACAGCTGCGTCGAGCATGCCCAGGCCCACGAAGCCGGCGTGCAAAGGTTCGTGACCGCTGCCGCCACCGGATACAAGGGCTACCTTGCCCTGGACCGGGGCACCTTTCCGGACGACATACTTGGGCTCGGGATGGACGTCCACCAAATCGGCATGCGCCATGCCGAACCCTTCGACGGACTCGTCCACCACGGCGCGAGGATCATTGATGAGCTTTTTCATGGGTTGCTCCTGGGCATGCAGTGGCTGGTGCTCTGACCCTACTACCGGCGGGCCGGACCGCGGTAGGGCTTCCCGCGCGGTCCGGCCCGGCCTCTTAGCCTCGGCCGTCGATCGGCGGTTCGGTGCCGACGTCGGTGGCCGCGGGAGTGCCAACATCGGTGGCCGCGGGAGTGCCGATGTCCGGCCAAAAGGCCGCATAGAGGTCGGGGTCGGGGTGGCCGCCACCGGGCCACAGGGTTTCGTGCGCGTCGGTGCTGTACGGGATGTCGATCTGGAAAGCCGAGAAATCCGGGAACACAGGCCTGTCCTGCATAGTGGGCTCCTGCACGGCGCGCCCCTAGTTGCCCAGGGCGGCGTCGGCGCCGGAGGTCACAACGTCTTCGAGCAGCACGGTCTGGTCGATCACCGGGAGCCCCACCACGTGCCCAAAGCTGAACATGTTCTGCGGATCCAGTTCAGCCTTTGCCTTGCGGAGGCGTTCACGGATGGCCGGGCCCCAGGCACGCTCCCGGTCCTCGGCGTCCACGAAGTGCCCGTGGAGATTGACGAAAGTCCCGCTGTTGGAGGCATCGCGCAGGTCCTGGCGAACGGCGTCGTACACCTTGGGAAGCAGCTCCGCCAGAGGCGGGACAGCCATGCCCGCCATGAAGAAACTGAAAGCCGCGTCGCGGCCACCCACGGTGTCCTGGCCGTCGCCGGCGGCAAGGGCTCCGCCAAGCAGCCGGAGCTCGGCCATCAGTACGGGACTTTCGACGCCGGGACCGAAGTGCCGCAGGATGGCCTCCCGGGCCGGGCCGTCCAGGCGGTCCAGGAGGAAGCCGCATTCACGGGCCGGTACGGGCTGATCCGGGTCCATGTGGATGGTGTCGAACCGGGTGGAGTCCAGCGGACCGGTGCCGTCCATCATGAAAGGCGCACTCCGGCGCATGGGCTCCAGCAGCTGCGTGGCAGTGGCCGCGTCACCCTGGTAGGCGTACCGCAGATGCACCACGAATTTGCCGCGCAGCGGTTCGGGGATGATGTCCATGTCCGGCAACCGCAGGAAAGCCAACGACGCCGACGCCTCCGTTGGAAGCGTCCCTACCCATTCGCTGAACTGCTGGAGGACGGTGGCTGCGTGGTCGCCGTCGAAGTAGATGCCGCCGGCGAAGATGTCCTGGCTCGGAAAGAGATGGAATTCCATGGCAGTGACAATGCCCAGGTTGCCCTTGCCGCCGCGCAGGAGGAAGAAGAGCTCCGGATTCTCGTCTTGGGTGACCCGGTGCTGCGTTCCGTCGGCGGTGACGAGCTCGAAGGCGATCACATGGTCCGAGGCGAACCCGTATTTCCGGCCCATAATGGGCAGGCCGCCGCCGAGCGTGTAACCCACCACGCCCACGTCCGTTGTGGAACCGCAAAGGCCCATGAGTCCGAAAGCCGCAGCCTCGTCCACTACAGCCTTCCACCGGACGCCGGCTCCGACCCGGGCTGTCTTTTCAAGCGGGTCGATGCTGAGTTCCAGCATGCGGCGGGTGCTGATCAGCAAACCGCCCTCGATCGCATTGGTGGCGCCGTGGCCGGTGGACTGGACGGCCACGGGGATTCCCCGTTCCGCCGCCCACTTCACTGCGGCCGAGACGTCCTCTGCGTCGAGGGCGCCGAAGGCGAGGTGGGGCTGGTGCTGTGTTGAAAGGTTAAAGGCCGCTACCTCGGTTGCGAAGCCCGGGTCGGCCGGCGTGAACACGGGACCGCGCACGCTGAGTTGGAGTTCTGAAACGGCTGAAATGGACGCGTGGGACTGCATGATCTTCTCTCGATTGATGCATATTGGCGGAAGCTCCCCAGCAAGCCTCGACCAGTTTATCCATCAAGTTTAGATAAGAGAAGATGGTTTAAATCAGGCATTTTCCTTGTGTTTTGCCGCGCGTGTTACTGAAGGTGCTTGATCATACGGGTGTTACCCAAGGTATTGGGCTTAACCCGGGCGAGGTCGAGAAACTCAGCCACACCCTCATCATGCGAACGCAGGAGCTCCGAGTAGACCTGCGGATCCACGGCAGACTGGTCCGCCATCACCTCGAAGCCGTGCCGCTTGAAGAAGTCCACTTCGAACGTGAGGCAGAAGACCCTGCTGACGCCCAGGGCCTTGGCTTCCTTCAGCAGGTCCTCCACCAGGACATGGCCCACACCCTTGCCACGCCATGAATCCGCCGCTGCCAGGGTGCGGATCTCCGCGAGGTCTTCCCACATGACGTGCAGGGCGCCGCAGCCAATGATCTCGCCGTCCACGGATTCAGCGATCCGGAATTCCTGGAGGCTCTCGTAATAGGCCACGGTCTCCTTGGCCATGAGGATCCGCTGCTCAGCCAGCGGCGCCACCAACCTCTTGATCTGTGCCACGTCGCTGGTGCGGGCAGGGCGAAGGCTGAAGGCGGAATCCACTCCCCCATCCTAGCCAGCCGGGGGCAGGGTCCTTGTTTCTGTTGCTGTTAGTGCCAAGGCAACCGTTCGCTCACAAACAAACCCATCACAGAAACCGTCGTCCCGCGCACCTTTGGACCGTCGGAGTTCTGCCAAACAAGCGCCAATGAAGTACTGCCAATAGAGGTAGCGTTCCCCGGAATTCCTGAAGCCATGCCGGCCGCCATCAGATTTCGCTTATCGGCGGTGGAGCCCAACCAACAAAGGCCAAAACCCGCTGACCCCCTGCAAGCACGCTCCTGTGACGAGCACGGATGCCGGGACAGACAGCTCAACGACGGTCACGCTAAATCCCGCCATCCTTCCTTACACCCAGTAACCGTTGTTTGCCCACGCAGACAGAGGCAAGGAAAACAGGACTTCAGATGATGCTGCCCATCCGACAAGCGGATTTACAGGGATGCACCGCCACAGATGACGTAGTTCTGGCCGGTGATGGACTTGCCGTGGGGACCGAGGAGGAACGCGGCCAGCGCGGCCACGTCCTCCGGATCCACCAACGAGCCGAGAGCGGGCACCTTCACCGGAGTGGCGGCGCGGCCGGGATCATTCAGCATCGGGGTGTCGGTCGGGCCTGGGGACAGCACATTCACGGTGATCCCGCGCGGCGCCAGTTCCTGCGCCCACGTCCGGCCGAGTCCCATCAGCGCGGCCTTCGTCGCGGCGTAGTGGCTCTTGCCCGGCATCCCTGTGGAGGTGCGGCTGCCCAGCAGGACGATCCGGCCGCCGTCAGGCATGGACGGCACAAAAGCGTTGGCCAGCACCGACGCAGCCGCCACATGAACCGTGAACATCCCCTCCAGCGCCGCCGGATCCAGGTCCCCCAAATGCGCAGTCCGCTGGAACCCGGCGGCATGCACCAAGGCATCGGCCGGTTCCAGACCTGAAACTGCACCCGCAAGCGACTCCGGCGCGGACAGGTCGGTCTGCAGCCACTCGAATTTTCCGCTTAGGGCAGACTCGGTACGGCTCAGCCCGGTGACCTTCCAGCCGTCGGCCAGCAGCCGCTCAGCGATCGCCTTGCCGATGCCCGAGCTGGTCCCGGTGACCACCGCATGCTTCGTCATTCGTCCCCGCCCGGCGTGGTGGTCCCCTCGTACGCCCACTGCGGGTCAACCCGGACGAACTTGATGGCCTGCCGGAAATACGTGTACGCGATGTTCAACGCACCGTCCGGGCCCTGATGGATGGACGGGTAGGAGTATTCACGGTTCAGCCCGTCGCGGGAGTTGTTGGACAGGCAGTACCCGTCCCCCACATCCAGGTTGCGGCGGATCGGCCACGTGCGGCCGGAGTCCTCGGAAATGGCCAAGGTCATCGGTGAGCGCGGCGTGCCCCAGAAGGCGCGCTTGACGCCGTCGTCCTCGGCAAAAGCAGAGGCGTCCGGCTCGGCGACGCCCTGCTCCTCGGCCAGCCCGTCATCGTCAATCTCGTCATAGAGCGAGAGGCGCCGCTCGGTGCCCTCCCCCGCCCGGCTGTGGTTGTACACCAGCACGAGGCGGCCGTCGGCCAAGGCAACAAACTGGATGGACGAGTTGTTGTTGGGCAGTTCGGTGGGGACAGGTTCGCTCCAGGTGGAACCGTCGTCGGTGGAGCGGGATTCGTAGATGGAGTCTGCCCAACGGCTGCGGAACAGGGCAAGCAGGGAGCCGTCGGCGACTGGCTGGATGTTCATGTGAACGCAGCCGAGGCTGCCGGGGAGAACGGTTTCGGTCCAGGTGGCGCCGGCGTCGTCGGAGATCATCACGGCGCTGTCGTCGCTGTTGCCCACCCACTTCTCACCGGGCGTGGTGATGCAGCGGAAGATCGGGATGATCAGCCGGCCGGATGGCAGGACCACCGGCAGCTGGCGCACGAACACGCCGCCGGTTTGGTTGGCCGGGAACAAGGTCTCCACCTCGCCCCAGGTGCGGCCGCTGTCCGTGGAAACACGACGGCGGACCTCGGCGGTGTCCTGGTTGCCCGCCTTCTGCGCGGTGTACAGGAGCCAGAGGGCGCCGTCGGTGTTGGTGAACAGGATGGGGTTTTGTTCGGAGCGGGTGGAATCGTCCGAGAGTTGCTGCGGCTCGGACCACTGGCTGCTGCCTGGCTCCAGGGTGGAGAACCAGATGGAGATGTCCGGCACGCCCTCCTGGGTGCCGCCGAACCAGACGCAGCCCAGCCGTCCGTCAGGGAGGGTGAGCAGGTTGGCGGCGTGGCTTTGCACGGTCGGGGCGGGCAGGTAGGCGAAGTCGGCGCCGTCGGCGCGCTTCACCGCCCCGTCCGGGGTGATGGTGCTGTAGACGTCGGTGGTGGTGTTGGGCATGATTACTGCTCCTCCTTGGTTCCGGCAGCGGAGGTAGCGGCGTCGAGGTGGGATTTCGCGATCTGTTCCAGATGGGTCAGGTCCGAGGCGATCGTGGCGAAGGTGTAGCCCTGCTGGAGGCGCTGGTTGGCTACCGAGCCGGCGGGGGTGTGGATGCCGGCGGCGACGCCCGCGGAGGCAGCTGCTTCAGAAATGGTCTTGAGCGCGGCGTTAAATTCCGCTTCAACCTGAGGATCGCCGGGGAATGCACCGCCGACGGCGATGGACAGGTCCGACGGCCCCACGTAGATGCCGTCCAGTCCATGGGTGGCGCAGATTTCCTTGACGTTGGCCAGACCCTCAGGGGTCTCGATCATGGCGAATACCAAAGTGGTGCTGTTGGCGTCGGCCGGCTTGGGGCCGATGCGCAGGGCCGAGCGCATCGGCCCGTAGGACCGGCCGCCCATTGGCGGGTACTTCGCCGCCGCCACGGCCGCTGCGGCGTCTTCGGCGTTGTTGATCAGCGGCACGATGACGCCCACGGCGCCGGCGTCCAGGGCCTTCCCGATCGCGGTGAAGTCGTTGGCCTCCACCCGGACCATCCCGACGGCCTTGTTTCCGGCGTCAATGGCCATCAGCCCATTGAGCACGCCCGAGTACCCGAGCAAGCCGTGCTGGGCGTCTAAGGCGACGTAGTCGTAGCCGAGGCGGCCGACGCGTTCGGTGGCCACGGGCGCGTCCAGCACCGCCCAGTAGCCCACCGCCTGCTCACGGGCACGGATCTTACGGGCGAATTCGGTGGCCAGTTGGGAGGTCATCAGAGTCCTTCAGTTCGTGATTAGCGGTTCGGTAGGAAGTCAGCGGTTGTAGGCGGGCATCGGGCCGCGCAGTGAGATGCCGACGGCGTCGCAGGCTTCGACGACGTCGGCCGGGAGCGGTCCGTTGGCGACGGCGGCGATGTTGGCGCGCAGCTGTTCGACTTTGGATCCGCCGAGCAGCATGGAGCCCACACCTTCGCGGTAGGCGAGCCAGCGCAGTGAGAGTTCGGCCAGTGATACTCCGGCGTCCGAGGCGATGCGTGAGAGCTCCCCGATGGCGTCGAACAGTTGCTTGTCCCAGTAGCGCTGGGTGTACATGGCGGCGAGTTTCGAGTCGCCGTAGCGGCCCTCGGTGGGTTTGGCGTCGAAGCTGTGCTTGCCGGTGAGCAGCCCGCCGCCCAGCGGGTTGTAGACCATGGTGTGCACGTTGTGGATGGCGGCGAACTCGAGGTATTCCTCCTCGAGCCGGCGGGCCACCAGGTTGTAGAGCTGCTGTGCGACGACGGGTTGCGGGGCCCCCACTTCACGCGCCGCGTGAATGACGTCGGCAATCTGCCAGGCGGCAAAGTTGGACACACCCAGCGCGCCGATCTTCCCCTCGGCTTTCAGATCGGCAACTGTGGACAGTGTCGAGGCAAGCTGTGTGGCCCGGTCCGGCTGGTGCAGGTAGAACAGGTCGATGCTGTCCACGCCCAGCCGGCGGAGACTGCCTTCGACGCTGGCGCGCAGCCCCTCGGGCGACAGCGGCGAATGGGAGCCGTGGTCCGCGTGGGGCATGCCGGCCTTTGACGCCAGGATGACGCCGTCGCGCTTTCCCTTCAAAAGGCGCGCCAGCATCTCCTCGGTCACACCGCCCACGTAGGCGTTCGCGGTGTCGATGGTGGTGATGCCAGCGTCGAGCGCTTCCTCCACCATCCGGCCGGCGGTGGCCTCGTCTACGGTGTCGCCGAACGTCATGGTTCCCAGGACAAGCCGGGAGATGGGGAGTTTCAGGCCGTCCACCTGGGAGCCTTCGGGCTGGGTGCTCATGTGTTGATTCCTCGTGGTTGCGTTCGTGAGTAAGGATCTAGGCCGGTTCGGCTAATTGGCTTGGTTGGCCAGGGCCAGTGATCGGACGACATGCCGCGGCTTCAGCCCGGTCATGGTGGAGGGGTCCAGCGCGGCGCGGCGGAGCTTGCGGGTGTAGTCCTCCTTGGGCGCGGTCAGGACGGACGCGGTGGTGCCGTGTTCCACGAGCTTGCCGCGCTGCATCACCATGACGGTATCGCTGATTTCCTGCACCACTCCCAGGTTGTGCGAGATGAAAACGTAGGTAATGCCGGTTTCGTCCTGAATGGACTCCAGCAGCCGCAGCACCTGGGCCTGCACGGACACGTCAAGCGCGCTGGTGGCCTCGTCACAGACCAGCAGTTCCGGCTTGGAGGCAAGTGCCCGTGCGATGCCGATGCGCTGGCGCTGGCCGCCGGAGAACTCAGAAGGCCGTTTCTCCAGGGACCGGACGGGCAGGCCCACCTGGTCGATCAGCTTCGCTGCCGCCTTGTGCCGTTCGGCCTTGGAGCGGACACCTTGCAGCTTCAGCGGCTCGGCCACGATTTCCTGCGCGGTCATGTGAGGGTCCAGCGAACCGTAGGGGTCCTGGAACACCATCTGGAACTTGGAGCGTAGCGGCCGCAGCTTGGCCTCGCTCATGGGTGCGATGTCCGTGCCGTCCAGGGTGATGGACCCGCTGGTGGGGGCGACCAGCCGCATCAGGGCCTTGGCGACTGTGGACTTGCCGCAGCCTGATTCGCCTACAACGGCGATCGTTTTGCCTTTGTCCACAGAGAAGGAGACGTCGTCCACGGCCCGGAAGGTGCCGCCGGGCACGTGGTAGTCCACCACCAGGTTGTCGACGGCGAGGAACGGCTTCGTCATGGCTTTGCTCCGGTCTGGGTGAGGGCTGGGTCGGTGCTTGCTGCGGTTCCTGTAGTGCCGGCGGAGCGGCGGCCGGTAGAGGCAGGTGTTTCGTCCCACTCCCCCAAGACGGGAATGGCGGCCAGCAGGGTTTGGGTGTATTCGGTGGCCGGGTGGTCCACTATCTGCTGGACCTCGCCGGATTCGACGAAGGAGCCGTCCTTCATCACGTGGATGCGGTCCGAGATCAGCCGGGCCACACCCAGGTCGTGGGTGATCATCAGGATGCCGACGCCGCGCTGTTCCTGGAGTTCGAGGAGCAGGTCCAGGATTCCGGCCTGCACGGTAACGTCCAGGGCCGAGGTGGGCTCGTCCGCCACCAGCAGCTGCGGCTCGGAAGCCAAAGCGATGGCGATCAGCACACGCTGGAGCATGCCGCCGGAGAGCTGGTGCGGATATTTCTTCAGTTGCTTTTCCGGCGTTGGGATGTGCACCTGTTCCAGCAGGCGCACGGCCCGGGCCTGAAGCGCAGTCTTGTCTTTGGCCGAGGCGGCGTCGGCGATCTTGATGGCTTCGAAGAGCTGGCTGCCGATCGAGTGGACCGGGCTCAGCGCCGTCATGGGATCCTGCGGAATCAGGGCCAGGGTCTTGCCGCGCACCTTGTCGATGGCCTTGGGGTCAGCTGAGATGTCGACGCCGTCGATCTTCACTGTGCCGGACAGGACTGCCAGGTCCTCGGGCAAGAGACGGAGGATTCCCATCGCCGTCGTGGATTTCCCCGAACCGGACTCCCCGATGATGGTGACCGTCTCGCCGCGGTGAATGCTGAAGCTGACGGCGTCGACGGCGCGGACGATGCCGGTCTCCGTGATGAGCTCCACCTGGAAGTCGCGGACTTCCAGCAGCGGCTGCTCGATGGGGTTGGGCTGATCTGCAGGTGAGTTAGCAGTGCTCATGTCAGGCACCCTTCTTCTTGCGGCGGGGACGGTCGCGGAGGCCGTCGCCCAGCAGGTTGACGCCCACCACCATGAGCACGATCACCAGGCCGGGCAGGGTGACCATCCACCAGGAGGTGGTGATGTAGTCCTGGCCGTCGGAGATGATGCGGCCCCAGGTGGCGAACGGCCGTTGTGGGCCGGCACCCAGGAAGGACAGCGCGGACTCGAGGAGCACGGCCTGGGCCAGCAGGAGCAGGACTACCAAGGTTGCCTGTTTGATGACGTTGGGGATGATGTGCTGGATCAGGATCTTGACCTTGTGCAGGCCTAGGATCCGGGCTGCGGAGACGTATGGCTTTTCGCGTTCCACCAACACCATTGAGCGCGTGAGGCGGGCGACTTCGGGCCATTGGGCGATGGCGATCACGAAGGTGATGACCGGGATGGACGGGCCGAACAGGGCCACCACCAGCAGGAGCATCATCAGCAGCGGCAGGGACATCTGCGCTTCGAGGATGCGGGAGACAATGGTGTCCACCCAGCCGCCGTAGTAACCGGCGGCCGCTCCGAGGATCACGCCGATGGCCCCGGACACCAGGACGGCCAACACCCCAATGGTCAGGGAGACCTGGCCACCGTGCAGGACCCGGGAGAGGAGGTCGCGCCCGAGTTGGTCGGTGCCAAACAGATGACCGTCGGTCAGCGGCGGGAGGCGCCGGGCGGCGAGGTCCTGAAAGTTCGCGTCCGGGAGCGGGAGCACCTGGGCGAGAATGATCGGGATGGTCACCAGCAGGGTGCAGATGGTGCCAACGATGAGCTTCCACTGGGCGGATTTACGACGCCGTGTGGCGCCTGCCTTGGCGATGTCCGCTTTGGTGACGGCGCTGGGGCCGGGCTGTTTCGCTGGTGCGCCGGAAGACGCTGCCGGGTTTGCGGTGTCGAGGCTCATGCTGTGGCCGCCTTTCCAAGACGAACGCGGGGATCAAGGAGCGGGTAGGCGAGGTCGATGAGCAGTTGCACTCCTACCGCCAGGAGCGCGGTGATGAGGACCGTGGCCTGAATGAGAGGGTAGTCGCGGGTTTCGAGGGCCCGGACGATCAGGGAGCCGACGCCGGGCCAGGCGAACACTACTTCCACCACCACGACACCGTTGAGCATGGCGGCGAACCGGGTGCCCAGTGCGGTGAAGACAGGGATGGCGGAGTTGCCCATGGCGTAGCGCCAGGTGAGTGCGGAGTTGGTGACGCCGCGGGAGCGGGCCACGGTGAGGTACGGGGCGGCGAGGTTGTTGCTCATTTCGCGGCGGACCATCCGGGAGATCAGGGCGATCTGCAGGATGGCGATGGTGATGGTGGGCAGGACCAGCCCGCCCCAAGTGGCGAAGCCGGAGGCCGGGAACAGCGGGATCAGCACGGCGAAGCCGGTGAGGAGCATGATGCCGGTCCAGAAGTCGGGCATGGACTGCCCGGCGATGGTGAGCACGTTGACGCCGAACTCGCGGCCGGTGTCCGGGCGGCGGGACATCCATACACCCAGCGGGATGGCGACGACGGCGGTCAGCAGGATCGCCGACGTCGCCAGGGTCAGGGTGTAGGGCATCCGTTCGAAGACCACTTGCATGGCCGGGGCCTGGAAGGAGTAGGACTGGCCGAGGTTTCCGGTGAACAGTTGCTGGATGAAGATCCAGTACTGTTCCAGCACCGGCCGGTCCAGGCCGAACTGCTCACGGACGGCGGCGAGCTGCTCGTTGGTGGCCAGCGGGCCGGCGTAGGAGACAGCGGGGTCGCCCGGGGCCATGCGGATCAGGATGAACACGGTGGATACGGTGAGGAACACGGTCAGCAGGCCCTGTCCCACACGCTTGAGGATGTAGTTCGTCATGGCTTAGGCCTCCAGCCGGACATCAACGAGGGGGTAGGAATTCGTGGGCGCCAGGTTGATGCCGGATACCCGCTCCCGGTGGGCGAGGACGGACTTGGGCACGAAGGCCCAGGCGCATGGCCACGTGTCCCAGACTGCCTGCTGGGCTTCGTTCAGCAGTTCGGTCCTGCGCGCCGGCTCTGCTTCCTCTGCAGCGGCCCGGACCTTGGCGCTGACCTCCGGGATCACGTAACCCTGGTAGGTATCGCGGGTGGCTTCCTTTTCCGGGGTGCCGGCGTACATGCCCTGCAGCATGGTGATGGCCAGGCCGGTGGGGCTCGGATAGCCGTTGCCGAGCAGGTCCCAGTCGCCCTGCTTGCCTTGGCGCCAGGCCAGGATGTTGCCGCCGGGTTCGAACTGCTGCAGCTCGGCCTTCACACCGATCTTGCCGAACATTTCCACCAGCGCTTCCATCACGGAGGTGTCCGAGGCGAACTCGCCGGTTTCCCAGATGATCTTCAGGGTGAGGTCCTTGACGCCGAGTTCGGCCAGCGTTGCCTTGGCCTTATCGGGGTCGTAGACATATTCGCCGGTCTTGTAGTAGCCGGTGAGGCTGGACGGGGTGACGCCCTCTGCCTGAGTGACGGAGTCCACCAGGACGTCGCGGACCAGAGATTCGCCGTCGATGGCCATGCTCAGGGCCTGCCGGACGCGCGGGTCGGCGAGGGGGTGACCGGCGGGCTTGCGGAAGTTAAAGAAGATCTGGTTCAGGCGCAGGCTTGACGCTTCCTGCAGTTCGACGCCGGGCAGGCCGCCGAGCTGTTCGCGGGAATCCGGAGTGATGGAGTCGATGACGTCCACCTCGCCGCTGCGCAGGGCGATCACGCGGCTGGATTCCTCCGGCAGGAACCTGACTTCCACGTTTTCGATCTCAGGCTTGGGGCCCCAGTAGTTCTCGTTACGCTGCAGGCTGTAGGTGCCGGCACCGCGATTGAACTTGGTCACCACGTACGGGCCGGTACCGATCCCTTCCTGCAGTTCCTCCGGCTTGTTCTGCGCGGCGGGGGTTATCAGGATCATGCTCATCAGCGAGTCCAGGATGGGGATCGGCTTCTTGGACACCATCTTGAAGGTGCGGTCATCCACCGGGACCACTTCGGGGAATTCGGGGAAGAAGCCGGCGACAAAGGAGCCCTGGACCTGCTGATACATCTTCAGGGCGGTGGCGACGTCCTCCACCTCCACCGGGCTGCCGTCGGAGTAGCGGATGCCTTCGCGGAACCGAACAGTCCATTCGGTGGGGCCGGTCATCTCGAAGCGTTCGGCCAGCATCAGCACGGGCTTGGTTTCGGGACCGATGGCCGTCAGGCCCTGACGGACCGAGCGCTGCACGGTGACGGCTGCGTCGAACTGGTTGAGCTTGTTGTCCAGGCTGACCAGGGAGCGGTTCAAGGCCAAGGTCAGGGTGCTGGGGCCCGGGAGGCCGGTGGGGCCGGCGCAGCCGGCGAGGCTGCCGGTGCCCAGCAGAAACCCGGCCGCCGCGCCGAACTGCAGCAGACGACGGCGGGAAATCTCACTTCCTTGAGGAAGAACGGTCATCGTTGACCTCTCGGTAGATCGGGGACGGCGTACGAGGTGGCTGCGCCGAATGTTGTCTCCATCACTTTGCCACCTTTGCACAAACTACGCAAGCCATCTAGCGTGATTCGCGCAGCCATGCCATGATGGTGGAAAGCTTCCCGCATCTTTGGCGGGGTTCCAGCCAACTATGACGAGAGGAGCAGCGTGGCTTCCGTATTTGTGCAGGCCGACGATTTCTCCGGCGCCGCCGAGGTTGGCTACTGCTTTGTGGAGCACGGCTTGTCCGCACAGGTTCTGCTCGCCACGGATTTATCGAACGCTGCGATAAGGCACGACGGGGCCACCTCTCTCAAGGGGCCCGCTACCGAAGTGGTGGTCACTGATACGCATTCCCGCGGACTGTCTGACGTTGCAGCCGAGGCGTTGGTGAAGGACGCCTTTTCCGGCCCCGAAGCGTCCGACGTACAGGTGATGTTCAAGAAGATGGACTCCCTGTGGCGCGGCAACGTCCGTGCGGAAATATCGGCGCTGACCAGCCTTGGCTTCCACGCTGTTGTTGCGGGAGCACTCCCCCAGCTGCAGCGCTCTGTTGTGGAAGGCCAGCCGCTGGTGGCTGGCACTCCGCTGGCAGAGACGGGCCTGTGGCAGGCGGAAGTTTCGGCCCCGCCGACGGACGTTCCGTCACTGCTTCGGCCCAAGGATCCCTCGTCGGTCCACACGGTGAATCTGAACGCGGTCCGGTCGAGCGTCCTCAACACCACGCTGGCCGGGCTGCTGAACACCAACGAGCCTCAGGTGCTGGTAACTGACGGCGAGAACGTCCAGGACCTGGAGCGGGTGGTTGACGCACTGCTTGACCTGGATTTCCAGGCTGGTGGCCGCCGCATCGTCCTGGTGGGAACCGGAGGGGCGGCGGACGTCCTGGCCCAGCGGCTCGGTGCTCAACCTGCGCGAAACACGCAGAGAGCGTCGGCCGTGGACTTAACCGTTGCGGAACGGCACCAAGCGGAACTGCCGGTGCTCGCCGTCGTCGGCTCCGCGTCCACGACGGCGCAGGTACAGTTGGCCAGTCTTGAAGCCGAAGGCTTCACAGTGGTCCGGCTACATCCTCAGTACGCAGGTGCAGCGGGCGCATACGCAACGCAGCTTGAGGAAACCAAGCAGGCGTTGCAGTCAGGCGCCAGCGTTGCCATCACGCTGGCGTCGACAAAAATCGATCCTGCGAGGGCGGCAAGCATCGTGCAAGCTCTGTCAAAGTTCGCCGCCGAGGTCGCGAAGGAAACCCGGGCCGACTTGATCCTCACCGGCGGTGAGACGGCCAGGGAAGTCCTGCAGACCGTCGGCCGCTCCAGCCTGGTGCCGCTCGCCGCGGTCCAACACGGGGCCGTGGTCAGCCGGGCCGACGATGGCACGCTGGTGGGCACCAAGCCCGGCAGCTTCGGCGACGACCTCGCCCTCCTGCAGCTTTATCACGAGATCCGGGAGCGCCGCCGCCAGACCGCGGCAGCTCCCGCCTCCACCCTTCCCCGCAAGACTTCCGAACAATCTGGAGCAACAATGACAACCGTTGAAACCACTTCATCCCTCCCCTACGTCGCCGTCACTATGGGCGACGGTGCCGGCATCGGCCCGGAAGTTATCGTCCCGGCCGTCCTTCACCAAGGCATCCTGGCCGAATGCCGACCGGTGGTGGTCGGCGATGCGCTGCGCTTGCGCCAGGCCGCTGAAATCGTGGGTGTTAAGGCCGACATCCAGGTGATTGAGATCGTTGCGGACGCGGTGTTCACGCCGGGCCGGGTGAACGTGATCGACCTGGCGCTGCTGCCGGAGGACCTCGCCTGGGGCCAGCTTTCCCCCGTCGCCGGGCACGCAGCCTACGAATACATCCGGGTGGCCAGCGAGCTGGCGATGGCCGGGAAGGTGCAGGCCATCTGCACGGCGCCGCTGAACAAGGAAGCACTACACTCGGCCGGGCACATCTACCCGGGGCACACCGAGCTGCTGGCGCACCTGACCGGCATCGAGGAAGTGTCCATGATGCTCTCTACTCCCAAGATCCGGGTGATCCACGTGACCACGCACATCGGCCTGATGGATGCCGTCCGCAAGATCAACCCGGACCTGGTCGAACGCACCATCCGCCGCGGGCACGAAGCGCTCGTCCGGGCGGGCATCCCCAACCCGAAGATCGGCGTCTGCGCCATCAACCCGCACGCCGGTGAGAACGGCCTGTTCGGCCAGGGCGAGGAAGCCGAGAAGATCGAACCCGGCGTCAAGGCCGCCCAGGCGGACGGCATCAACGCCGTGGGCCCGCTGCCCGCCGACACCCTGTTCTTCCTGGCCGGCCGGGGCGACTACGACCTGGTAGTGGCCATGTACCACGACCAAGGCCACGGGCCGGTGAAGGTGCTGGGCATCGAGGCCGGGGTAAACATCACCGTGGGCCTGCCCGTCATCCGCACGTCCGTGGACCACGGCACTGCATTCGACATCGCCGGCAAGAACATCGCTGACTCCCGCTCCATGGTCGAGGCGCTGCACCAGGCAGCGGAAATGGCCACTCGCCCATCCGTTGCCGTGTAGGTGACTGGTTTGATTGGGGGCCGGAACTAGGATGGTTAGCACTGCAACCGCCATGCCCACGGGGAGGAAACCGGGAATGCTGTCCGCTAATGCGCGGCGCGAGGAGATCTACCACCTCGCCGTGACCACCGGCCTCGCTTCCGTGGAGGAACTGTCCGACCGGTTCGAGGTTACCGCCTCTACCATCCGCCGCGACCTCGCACTGCTAAACAGCCAGGGCCGGCTGGCGCGGACCTACGGTGGTGCGATGGCGCTGGGCGCGCACCCGGAGGCGTCGCTGCGGCAGCGGATTGGCGAGGCGTTCGACCAAAAACACGCGATTGCCCGGTGGGCGGCGTCGGTGATCCACAACGGGGAGAACATTCTGCTCGACGCGGGTTCCACCGCGGGTGCCCTGGCCCACGAGCTGCGGGGGTTCGGTCGGTTATCCGTCACCACCCCGGGAATCAACACTCTGCAGGAGCTTGCGGACTCCGTGGGCGTCGAGGTGGATTGCCTCGGCGGGAGGTTGCGTGGCGTGAGCCAGAGTTTTGTAGGACCGCTGGCCGAGGCGGCGCTGGAGCGGATGAGCTTCGACCGCGTCTTCCTCGGCGCCGACGCCGTCACCGCCGAGGACGGCATCTGCGAGGCCGACCACGCCCAGACCCGCCTCAAGGAACTAATGGCCCGCCGCGGCCGGGAAGTCTATATTTTGGCGGATTCCTCAAAGCTCGGCCTCCGGCCGTTCCACGCATGGGCACGGCTCCCGCTGCCGTGGACGCTAGTAACGGACGATCACGCCGACCCCACCCAGGTCCGCAAGTTCCGTGACGCCGGAGTACAGGTGGAAATAGCGTCCACCGAAGCCTCATCCTTCAGCAGTGTCAACGAGCCGATCCCGGACGACGCCCAGCAGCCGCAGCCTTCCGCGTGAAAGTAAGTTGGGCAGATGGAGCCTGGCCATCTGGATGTTCATGAGATCCGGGGTAAAGCCCCTCCGATGCAGGTCAGCGAAAAGTGAATCATGGCCTCAAAGTTGGATCTAAAACCTGCTCAAGAAGACATCGGCGGAGCCATCAGTGCACCGTAAATGTCTTGTGGCGCAGAGATCCTTGACCACCGCTTACGGCCAGATCGGCTTTGCCATCCCAGGCCCACCCGAATACCGCAGAAAAACGCTCGCAAGTTACCGTTGTGGTTTACCACGGGCCCGCCGACGGGTCCCACGGAAACTTGGCACGGCGAAGTGAGTCTTCAAGGTCGTCATGACATGCTGGCGGCCAGGTGTGCCGCTGCCAGCGTCGGCGTTGCTGCATCCCGTGCCCGGCCCGGCTTCGCGGGCGTTGGTCGGGCTGCGGAAGCCTTCGGCCGCCGCGCCCCGGCAACGAATCAGGAACACTCAGGAGTCAGCAGCCAGGTGATGGCTTCATCGTGGGAGGCGAAGAACCGGGTGGGAACCGGCAGCGTGCGCCGTGACATGGCGAAGTTGGCGATGACCCGGTTGACCGGGTTTGAACCCACCAATGCGATCCGCGAAGCAGCGCATTTTGTACTGAAAGCCGATTTGGCTTCCCGGGTGACCGACTGGGTGTGGGTGATGTCGATCAGCATCGGATACTCGGCGTCACCGGCGAGTTTGTTGATCTTGTCCATTGCCGCGCGCACGTCCTCCGCCGTCAGGACGGTGCCCTGTCCCCAGATCAGCTGCAGGATTCCTTGCCCGTCGAGCCCGATGGTTCCCTTGCCGCCGTCCACGGTCTCCTGCTCCATTTGGCACTCCCCCCATTGCGTCCTGTGACGCTAGGACTAACCCGCAGCACCCGGCCCGTCCGGGAGGTGCCATATTGCGAGGTCAAAATACCCGCACCTACAATGCTGGATGTGGAAACTGAGGAGCAGAATGAGGACTTCCAGCGACTGCACCAACTCATCGCTGGTTCCGACGATGTTAAGTCCTTTTTGGACCGCATGACCGGCTACGCCGCGGCCACTCTGAGCCGGGCTACCGGCACCCGCATCGAATGCGCCGTGACCCTTTGGCGCCGCAAGCGGGCCGTGACCTTGGCTGGCAGCAGCGATAACGCCATCCTCTGGGACGGCATCGAACAGGCCCTGGGTGACGGTCCTGTCCTGGAAGCCCTGCAAACCCGGTCACCGGTGGTTCTGGCCGACACCAGCACAGCTTCCCCGTGGCCTGCATACGCAGCGACCCTGGATTCCGCCGGGGCACGCAGCGTCCTCGCGGCGCCGCTGGAGCTGGGCAAAGACGCTTCCGCAGCACTGAACTTCTTCGCCCCCAACACCCACGCGTTCACCGACGACGCAGTCAGTGAAGCGAAGATATTCGCGGACATGGCCGGGCAGGCGCTGCGGCTTGCGCTGCGGATCGCGGCAGCGGACCTGCTCGCCGAGGACCTCAAAGCCGCCATGAAACGCCGCACCGTCATCGACCTTTCAACCGGAATCATCATGGCCGAAAACAACTGCACCCAGGAACAAGCCTTCGCTTTCCTGAACCAGGCCTCGCAGAACCGCAACCAGAAACTGCACGACGTAGCCGCTGGCATCATGTCCGAACGCAATGGCACCAACGCCGTCCCCTCAACGCACTTCGAAGACTAGCGCCTGCCGGTCAGCCTCCGATTTTGACCACGGAAACCTCGACGGCGGCAGCCGGCCGGTGCAGGTGGCTTCGGATCGCTTGGGCTACTCTTCGCGCCACCGCTGGGGCGGAATGGGCAGCGTCGACCCCGATCCTCACCTTGACGGACACTCCGCCGGGGCTTTCCGTCAGCGCAACCAAGGGCAGCGCTTCACCCGTTATGGCTTGCAGGGCCACTCCCGCCACGGACTGCCACAATGGCCGGGCGGGGAACAGCGCACTGACCCCATCAACTGTCTGGGCTATCCGCGTCAGTTCGTCGGCGAGCGCACCGGTTGCCGGTTTGGTCATGGTTGCTCCTCCCGGTTGTTCTCTGGACTGGCAGCGGGTTCGAGCACGTCGGTGATGGTCACGTCGATCCCGGTGACGTTCAACTCCGTATGCGTCCCCAGTGCCTCTGCCAGACGGGCGCGGACTTCACTGGCCCGTTCTTCAAGGTGCCGGCCATACACCACGGCCACGTCCACGTGGACGCTGATTCCAGCGCCTGGCTCCGTGACGTCCCCCAGCAGGCTGCACCTCCCCGCGGCGGTTCCGGGAATCCCATCCACGAGGGACCGGATGAGCGCAGTAATGGCTCCTTCTGTTTCCGAAAGCACATCGGCCGGGTTGTCCGAACGCAGCGGGATGGTCCGCCCGGGCCGAAGCTCCAAGCGCAAGTTGGACAGGATCGATTGCATCCATTCATCGGTGCCCGAGCCTGCCTCGGCCGTATCTGCGTGCACAAGGTCGCCCGCGAAACGGGAGAGGCGGCGGAGGCTTGCCAGTCCTGCTTGGCATTCGGGACACGATTCCAGATGCGCCGGATCACTGAATTCGCCGGTATCAAGGTAGTCGCTCAACTCCGCAAGGGAATGTCCGCAGTCCATGGTGTCATGCGAAGCGTTCATCGCCATTCCTCCATTCTGCGTGCGAGGGTGATGCGGGCCCGGGCCAGTCGGCCGCGGACGCTGTCAGGGCTGATCTTCAACGTCTCGGCGATCTCCTCATAGCTTTGGTCATTGAATTCCCTGAGAACCCAACATCGCCTTTGTTCTTCCGGTAACTCGGCGAGGGCAGCCTTGAGGGCTTCCACCCCGGATCCGTTGAGGGCGGCCGGTTCCGGATCCTGGGCCCTGGGCTGCGGCGCCGGCACTTGCGCAGATTCGAGTTCCGCATGGTTCCGGCGCTTCCGCAGGTGGTCGATGCTCCGGCTGCCAACAATCCGCAACAGCCAGCTTCGGACCGCCGCAGGGTCCCGCAGGCTCTCGAGTTGCCTCCATGCCTGGACCAGCGACTCCTGGACAACGTCGTCGGCGTCGGCCCAGGATCCGGTGAGGCGGCGGGCGCTGGCCCGCATCACAGGTCCATGCCGCCGGGCCAAAGCCTCGAAGGCTGCGGTGTCACCGTCGCCCGCCCTTCCGGCAAGAATGGCGTCCGGAACATGATCCAACGGATTCCGGGCCCGTTGTGCGTTTGTCACGCGACTCCTTCCTTCGCTGCTTTGCGTGATGCCCGGGGAGGCACTGCGCAAACTCGGGAAACGTCCCGCCTTGTTCAAGCCGATTCAGGCATCGATGGTGATTCGGATCAGGTCCGGCACCGGATGGCTCAACCTTGACTTTGCTGCCCGGCTTCCAGCGAGGGGATCCCGGAGGGCGGGCTGCCGCGTCCGTTCTTCGCTGCAGTCCGCCCTCACGGGTTCAGTGGCTATTTCCTGGAGAAGCCTTCCTTGATCTTCTGGGCTGCGTCCTTGAGGTTTTCGGCGATGTCGGCTGCTGCGTCCTTGACCTTCTCGCCGGCCTGCTGAACCTTGGCCTCTGCCTGGTCTTGCTGGCCTTCACGTTCCAGGGATTCGTTCCCGGTCAACTTGCCGGCATTTTCCTTGGCTGCGCCGAGGTGCTCAGTGGCTGCGTTGTTGATTTTGTCGTTGATTCCCATGATGGTTTTCCTTCCTGTTGTGTTGTTGATGGTTCCTAGCGGGCCCGGCCGGTGCCGGCCAACCGGCTTCGGGTGCCGGCGGTGATGCGCACCAGCACGGGTGTCTGGCCCCCAAGCCACGTGTCGATCGACTGGACCAGCAGTTCGGCTGTCTCCACCAGCTCACGCGGCGAAGCTCCCTTGCGTGCCTCTATCCGGAGTTTGATCGCCGTCCCTTTGCGCAACTCCCATGCTGAAACGGAACTGGCGAGGATTTCGCGGTTGCCTTTGACTGCTTCCTGCACGGCCGAGTTGATGAGTCCGGTGTCCACCACGGTGCGTCCGCGGTCGCCGTCGTGCACTTCCGCCAAGCGGGCCGTGCGACCGCCGCCCTGCGAGACCAACCAGCCCACACTGAGTGCCGCCGCAACCAGCAGCGCAGCGACGGCCACCACTGCCCACCAGCTTCCTGGCGGATCTGCCAACGGGGCGGATGTGAGCAGTTCCCGCGACTGGTCGCGGAGCCGGTTTCCGGTGGAGGTCCACGTCTGCGCGAAGCCGGGAACGACCCCGGCCGCGATCAGTGCGGCGCCTGCACCCGCCAGGACTACGCCCAGAAGGGCAAGGAGTGTCCGGTTCAAAGCCCTGTTGGTCTTCCTCATTGCCCCACCGCTCCTTGGCTGGCCACCTTCACTGACGATGTGAACGGGCCAGCCATTCCGTAGGCGGCCAGTTCGTCGTCCACCGCTTTGCGGATGGCGTCCGGGTCCAGCGCAATGCCCGACGTCGGACGCACCCGGACGCGTACGGACCGTCCACCGACGGTGGTGGTCACTTGGCCGGGCGCGAGGCCCGCGACCTGGCGGGTCTTGCCGGAGACCGCCGCTGCAATGACCTCGTCGTCAACGACGACCGCACTGCGGTCACTGCTGAGGGCTCGCCGTGCCTTGCGGCCACGCCCGAAGGCAAGACCCAGGAGAAGCAGCCCAAGCAACCCAAGTCCCGCTCCTGCGGCGGCCAGGCCCGCCGGGATGGTCCCCACCGGCAGGTCCGTCAGCCACTGAAGCAGTTGCGCCGGCCCTGCGATCACGGCTGGCCCGCGCACCAGCCACAGCACGATTTCCGCTGCCAGCCACAGGAAGACGCCAGCCACCAGTACTGCGCAGATGGATGAGGCCAGCGCCCGCGAGGAGTGGGTCTCCCTGCGGATCATGCGCCTGCTGATGCTGTCCGCACTCACCGCACCCTCCTTTCCTGGTTGTGTGGCGGTTTGCCAGCTGTGAGCCTGATGTCTACCCGGCCAAAGGTCATTCCCGTCAGTTGCAGCCCGCGGGCCACGATCCTGGAGCGTGCGCTTTGGGCCTGTTCAAAGACGTTTCCCCCGTGGCGTGGTTCGGACGACTGCGGGGCGGGCAACCGGGGGAGGGCCAGCTGTACGGCTACCCTCACACCCAGCTTGCCGCCGTCGTCGTCGAGTTCCGCGGTGACGTTCCTGCCACTCACCCGGAAAGCTTCTGCTGTGACGGCCTCCACGGTCTTTCGCAGCGCCGTGCGGGCAATCCGGGTGTGCCCGGCCCGCGTCATGAGGACGAGCGCTTGCCGCGCAGGGCGTCCAACACCCCGCCGAGGTCAAGCTTGCCTTCTGCCGATCTGCCCAACACTGCTCCGATCCCCATGAACAGCGCCGTCAGCAGCAGCCCCCAGAATCCGAACCACAAGCCGGCAATCGCCAGGACGGCTCCTATGGCGATGCCGGTGACCGTGGGACTCATGCCACCCTCGGTTCCCGATCGTCGTCGTCGGATTCATCGGAGGGGACGTGGATGTCGGTGATGGTGATGTTGACTTCGGTGACTTCCATGCCAACGAGGTCTTCGATGGCGGTGTAGACAGCGTTGCGGGCGTTGTCGGCAACTTCCTGAAGGGGGTACGGGTATTCGACGACGAGGGTGACGTCAACAGCAACCTGGGTTTGGCCGACTTCCACGCTGACGCCCTGGGTCAGGTCCTTCTGGCCCACCTTTTCGCGCAAGGTGCCGATGGCGCGTGCAGCGCCGCCACCCAGTGCGTGAACGCCGGGGATTTCCTGGATGGCGATCCCGGCGATCTTGGCCACCACACCGTCAGCGACGTTCGTTGCTCCGCGGCCGTCCTTGCCCTTGTACTCCACGGCTTCCTTAAGGGAAGGAGCGGACGTCGCTCCGGTCTTTGCCACAGCAGATGAGGTGTTCTTTGCTGCAACCTCTGCGGGGGTATGCGTCTGGTTTGTCATAGCACTCGCTCCTGTCGGTGAGATGGTCGCGTTTTGCGCCTTCATAAGGAGGACGGGAGGAGGCACCGAAAGCTCACGGAACTTTATGTGTGATATGGCTCACACATGGAACACGGTGACGTAAACAGCGGCATCGGCGCCCAGGGCTAAACTCCCAGCTCCTCCGGCAGCTCCACGTCCTCCCCGAGCACCTGCTTGGCCAGGAAGTGCTCCACCACTCCGTACCAGATTTTGGCGTGCTGCGGCTGGAGTACCCAGTGGTTCTCGTCCGGGAAGTACAGGAACCGGTGCGGGCTCTGCCCATCCTCACGCGCAGGCAGCCCGGACGACGAAAGCAGCTCATACCAAAGCCTCAAGCCTTCGCCGATCGGCACGCGGTAGTCCTTGTCCCCGTGGATCACCAGCATGGGCGTCGTGATGTTGCCGACGTTCAGGTGCGGTGAGTTCTCCATGGCCATCTCCACGGTCATTTCCTTCAGCCAGTACTGCGCAGCATCAGTCGTGGGCCCGAACTGGTCCAGCGCCCACAGGCTTGCGTGGGTCACGATCGCCTTGAACCGGTCCGTCTGCCCGGCAACCCAGTTGGCCATGTACCCGCCGAACGAACCACCCATGGCCGCGGTCCGGGACTCGTCGATGTCCGGGCGCGCAACCACCGCGTCCGTCATGGCCATCAGATCGGAGTACGGCTTCTTTCCCCACTCACCCCAGCCACGCTGAATGAACTCCTGCCCGTACCCCGTGGACAGCGCCGGATCCGGAAGCAGCACAGCATAGCCCTTGGCCACCAGGAGCCACGGGTTCCAGCGCCAGGTCCACGCGTTCCAGGAACCAAGCGGTCCACCGTGGATCCACAGCAACAGCGGGGCAGGCGCGCTCTCCGACGCCCCCGAAGGCAGAGCCAGGTACGCAGGCACCCGCGTACCGTCAGCCGCCGTCGTCTCCACCCGCTCCAGCCGCCCGTCAAAAACGGGCCGCTCCGCTGGAGCCGGAAGCCGGACAACGTCACCGGAGGCAAGGTCGATCCGCACAGCTTCCGACGGGAATTCGTACGAACTCCGCAGCGCATACGCTGTGCTGCCGTCACGGGAAACCACGACGTCGGTATACGCCGCCGCGTCATTCGTCACCCGGGTTACCCCACCGTCGCCGACGTCCACCCGGAAAACCGGCGACGCGCCGTCGTCGTCCGCCGTGACAAGGACGGCACCGCCGTCCGGAAGCCAGGCAACCGGGGTGGCCCAGCGGTCCCAGTTGTGCGCAAGCGGCACCAGGTCAGTAGTTTCACCGCCTGAGACATCGAGCAGATGCAGCTTGACCTGCGGGGCCTGGGTTGGGGTGGTGTCGCTTTCGCTCTGCACCACCAGCGTGCGGTTGTCCGGGCTGACCGGGCCGGGGAAGTAGCTCATGCCTTCGTGGTCAAGCAGCACCTTGACAGTGCCGGTGGCGACGTCGACGGCGGCCAGCACCTCGCGGCTGTCAGCCTTCGCAAGCGCTTTGGTGAGGCTCGTGTAGATGGTCTTGCCATCGGGACTCACCACGGTCTTCGCCTCCCGCAGCGAACCTCCGACGGCGGGAGTCAGGTTCCGGAGCCTGACCGGCGGCCCGGCGTCAATGGTCGCGGGCTTCCCTGGCTCACCGACCTCGCCTGCCTCCACCGCGAAAATCCTCGGCTGCGAAGGACCGAGGTCGGCATCCCAATAGCGCACCGGATAGCCGCTGTGCAGGATGGCCGAGACCTTGTTGTCCTTGCGGGCCTTGCGGCGCTCTTCATCGTTTTCCTCGTCCGTGGAGCCGGCCAGGACGTCCGCGACAACAAAGGCGGCATCCGCGTCTGCCGCGGCGAGGACGGAACCGACGCCTCCGGCGCGGGAATGCGCCACCCGGGCCTCGCCCCCAGCCGCGGGCAGCAGCCAGAGTGCGTTCACAGGATCCTCATCCGGGCTCTCAGGGTCCGGCCGGGCCGAGGTGAAGTAGAGGTCGCCGTTGGCCGCGAACGCAGCGCCGGCCTCGCCCTTGGCACTGCGGGTGATCCGGCGCGCCTGCTTGTCCCCCGCGGGGTCGAGCTCCCACAGGGCCGTCACGAACTCGGTGCCCTTGCCGTTGAGTGTCGTCACCGTGGTGACCAGCCGCGTGCCGTCCGGGCTGAGGGTGAGGCCACTGACCCGGGGAATGGCCAGGTAGTGGTCCAGATCGTGGAAAGGAGTCTTTGGTTGCGGGGTGTGGGAGTCAGTCGAAGGCATGATCCGATTCAACACTTAATGTGCCCTCAATCACAGAGTGGTTCACTAAGAGTGAAACACTGCTTTCACATCCACCCCCTCACCCAACTGGGTCGCATTTGTGCGCGTTTTCAGCCCTGTAAACGCGCTCTGCTGCTACTTAGTTGGGTGAGGGCTTGGAGGACCGGGCCGGTTCCGTCCTCGGCCGCGATGCGTCCGGCGAGCAGCCTTGCCCGGGAAGCGTACGACGGCGACCTGACCGCCTTGGCGATGGCGTCGCCAAGGCGCTCCGCCGTGAGATCACGGAACGGGACAGGCCTCGGCCCGGCGCCCAGCGCAGCAATGCGGGAGGCCCACAGCGGCTGATCCGTGAAGACCGGGACGCAAACTGTTGGTACCCCCGCGCGGAGACCGGCCGCCGTCGTACCTGAACCTGCGTGGTGCACAACAGCCGCCATCCTGGGGAAGAGCCACTCGTGGGGGACGTCGCCGACGCCCAGGGCGTCATCTTCCCGCACGCTCCCGCCCTGCATCACCACACGGACACCGGCCCGCCGGGCAGCCTGCAGGACGAGCTCCACGTCCAGGGCGGCGCCGCTGCCGAAGCCAACGAACACCGGCGCGGGACCTGCGGCAAGGAAGTCCACCAACTCCGCATCCGGACCCCATTCCGGCCGGGATGGTGGCCACCAGTACCCGGCCATGACCAAACCGGGGTGCCAGTCGGCCGGCCGCGGAAGGACCGTGGGACTGATGCCATGGAGGACGGTTGCGTTCCGGCGCCTTCGACGGCGGTCCGCGGCTCGGCGGGACAGCTTGGGCAACCCGAGTTCCCGCCGAAGCCGGGCGCCCGGCGCATCATAGGGAGCAGGTCCGGCCAGGGCACGCTCCCCGACGATCCTGTTGCCCAACTTTCCCAGGTCCCGGGCGGACCCCATCAGCACGGGCGGGTAGTCGGCGCTGGGTTCCACCGGTTGCAGGTGCGCGCCAACGGCGGGGATGCCCAGCGCCTCCGCGACGTCGTACGCGTAGGGAGCCACCGAATTGGCGAGAATGACATCGGCCCCCGCTTCCGCCGCCGCCAGCGTTCCTGTGGCGGCGCGGTCCATGTACTCCCCCAGCGCCCGCCATGTGGTGGCCAGGTCCCCCATGGCCGGTTTGGTGCCAGGGGCCGTCCGCGTGATGATGCGCGTCAGGTCCCCGGGCAATGGGCTGTACCCGCAACCCGACGACACCACCAGCTGTGCATAGGCTGGGTTGGCAGCAACCGTGACCTCAAACCCGTGCTCCTGCAATCGGCGACCGAGGCCCGCCATGGGAGCAACGTCCCCACGGGTCCCCGGCGCCACCATCAAAACCCGCATCAAGAAACCCACTTCCTGGAAACACGAATGCCCCGCACACTCCCAGGAGAATGTGCGGGGCACTCTGCTTGTGTAGCTTCTGCCTTACGCGGTAGGAGCGATCTCCGGGATCCGCGGCTTGGCGTTGCCTTCGAACGTGAACTTGGCGTCGTCGCCTTCGCCTTCCACATCCACCACAACGATGTCACCGGTGTGGAGATCGCCGAACAGGATCTTCTCGGACAACTGGTCCTCGATCTCGCGCTGGATGGTGCGGCGCAGCGGCCGGGCACCCATTGCGGGGTCGTAACCACGGGTGGCGAGCAGGACCTTGGCGGCCTTGGTGAGCTCGATGCCCATGTCCTTGTCCTTGAGGCGACGCTCCAGGCGGGTCACGAACAGGTCCACGATCTCGATGATCTCGTCCTGCGTCAGCTGCGGGAACACCACGACGTCGTCAACACGGTTGAGGAACTCGGGGCGGAAGTGCTGCTTGAGCTCCTCCGTGACCCGGGCACGCATCCGGTTGTAGCCGGTCTGGGTGTCGGTTCCGGACTGGAAGCCGGTAGCGACGCTCTTGGAGATGTCGCGGGTACCCAGGTTGGTGGTCATGATGATCACGGTGTTCTTGAAGTCCACCACGCGGCCCTGGGAGTCGGTCAGGCGGCCGTCTTCCAGGATCTGCAGCAAGGAGTTGAAGAGATCGGCGTGAGCCTTCTCAACTTCGTCGAACAGGACCACGGAGAACGGACGGCGACGGACCTTCTCGGTCAGCTGGCCGCCTTCTTCGTAGCCGACGTAGCCCGGAGGAGCACCGAAGAGACGCGAAACCGTGTGCTTCTCGGAGTACTCGGACATGTCCAGCGTGATGAGGGCGTCCTCTTCACCGAACAGGAACTCGGCAAGTGCCTTGGCGAGCTCGGTCTTTCCGACGCCGGTGGGGCCGGCGAAGATGAACGAGCCACCCGGACGCTTGGGGTCCTTCAGGCCGGCACGCGTGCGGCGGATGGCCTGCGACAGGGCCTTGATGGCCTCGTCCTGGCCAACAACGCGCTTGTGCAGTTCCTCTTCCATCTTGAGCAGGCGCGAGGATTCTTCCTCGGTGAGCTTGAAGACCGGAATGCCCGTGGAGTTCGCGAGGACTTCTGCGATCAGGTCCTCGTCAACCTCGGAGATGTCGTCCATGCCGCCGGACTTCCAGTTGCGCTCCTTCTCTGCGCGCTCGGCAATGAGCTTCTGCTCCTTGTCGCGCAGCGAAGCGGCACCCTCGAAGTCCTGGGCATCAATCGCCGATTCCTTCTCCAGCTTCACGTCAGCAATACGCTCGTCCATGGCCTTGAGCTCCGGCGGAGCGGTCATGCGGCGGATGCGCAGGCGGGCGCCGGCTTCATCGATCAGGTCGATCGCCTTGTCCGGCAGGAAGCGGTCCGAAATGTAGCGTTCGGCCAGCTGCGCAGCGGAGGCAAGGGCGCCATCGGTGATCGTCACGCGGTGGTGTGCCTCGTAGCGGTCACGCAGGCCCTTGAGGATCTCGATCGCGTGGGCGACGGAAGGCTCCTTGACCTGGATCGGCTGGAAGCGGCGCTCCAGGGCGGCGTCCTTCTCGATGTGCTTGCGGTACTCGTCCAGCGTGGTGGCACCAATGGTCTGGAGTTCGCCACGGGCCAGCATCGGCTTCAGGATCGACGCGGCGTCGATGGCGCCTTCTGCCGCACCTGCACCGACGAGGGTGTGGATCTCGTCGATGAACAGGATGATGTCGCCGCGGGTGCGGATTTCCTTGAGGACCTTCTTCAGGCGCTCTTCGAAGTCACCACGGTAGCGGGAGCCTGCCACCAGCGAACCGAGGTCAAGCGTGTACAGCTGCTTGTCCTTGATGGTCTCCGGGACGTCGCCGCGCACGATCGCCTGGGCGAGGCCCTCGACGACGGCCGTCTTGCCGACGCCGGGCTCACCAATAAGCACGGGGTTGTTCTTGGTGCGGCGGGAGAGGACCTGCATGACGCGTTCCATCTCCTGCTCGCGGCCGATCACGGGATCAAGCTTGTTCTCGCGGGCAGCCTGGGTCAGGTTGCGGCCGAACTGGTCAAGCACCACGGAACCTGCCGGAGTGCCTTCCTGCTGGCCCTGGCCGCTGCCCGCGCCGGCAGTTTCCTTGCCCTGGTAGCCGGACAGCAGCTGGATGACCTGCTGCCGGACGCGGTTGAGGTCCGCTCCGAGCTTGACCAGCACCTGGGCAGCAACGCCCTCGCCCTCGCGGATGAGGCCGAGCAGGATGTGCTCGGTGCCGATGTAGTTGTGGCCGAGCTGAAGTGCCTCGCGAAGGGAAAGCTCCAGCACCTTCTTGGCGCGCGGCGTGAACGGGATGTGCCCGGACGGAGCCTGCTGGCCCTGGCCGATGATCTCCTGCACCTGCTCGCGGACGCCATCGAGCGAAATGCTCAAAGACTCAAGCGCCTTTGCGGCAACACCTTCACCCTCGTGGATCAGACCCAAGAGGATGTGTTCGGTACCGATGTAGTTGTGATTCAGCATCCGTGCCTCTTCTTGGGCAAGGACTACCACGCGACGGGCACGGTCTGTAAATCTCTCAAACATTTCGCCACACTCCTAGCTACGACGTACTTTGATGCTACGTGGCGAAGCCGGAGATTTGGAGCGTGTTCGCCACAGGGGAAACATGACGCCTTGCGGAATAAATTTCCCCCACTTCTCCCGCAGCCCCCACATGCCGCCAGGGCCGGTGCCGGGGAGCACGGCGCTCGGGACCCGCAGGACTTTTCCGGCTCTTCACGGTTCGTGGTGAATGTTCTGCCGTGGCGGATGTTCATGCCGCTGTTCTAACGGCACTGCGCAACAGG